>NZ_JAMYOY010000067.1:0-580 GCF_040320115.1 Mesorhizobium sp. M0802 | reverse complement strand
ATTACTCTTTGATGGTGACGACGATGCCGGCACCGACGGTGCGGCCGCCTTCACGGATGGCGAAGCGCAGCTTCTCTTCCATGGCGATCGGCACGATCAGCTCGACATCGACCGTGATGTTGTCGCCGGGCATAACCATCTCCGTGCCTTCCGGCAGCGACACGATGCCGGTCACGTCGGTCGTGCGGAAGTAGAACTGCGGACGGTAGTTGGTGAAGAACGGCGTGTGACGGCCACCTTCGTCCTTGGTCAGGATGTAGGCTTCGGCCACGAACTTCTTGTGCGGCTTCACCGTACCAGGCTTGGCCAGAACCTGGCCGCGCTCGACGCCTTCACGATCAACGCCGCGCAGCAGCGCGCCGATGTTGTCGCCGGCCTGGCCCTGATCGAGCAGCTTGCGGAACATCTCGACGCCCGTGCAGGTCGTCTTGGTCGTCGGACGGATGCCGATGATTTCCAGTTCCTCGCCGACCTTGACGATGCCGCGCTCGACGCGGCCGGTCACGACCGTGCCACGGCCCGAGATCGAGAACACGTCTTCGATCGGCATCAGGAACGGCTTGTCCAGCGGACGAACCGG
>NZ_JAMYOY010000066.1:0-693 GCF_040320115.1 Mesorhizobium sp. M0802 | reverse complement strand
CCGCAAGATCGCCGGCAATGGTGAACTCGAGGCCAGGTTCGCTCGGCTGCTCGGGCTGGTCGAGCGGCTGCTGGCCCAGAGGCCGAAGGACAAGAACAAGCTCTATTCGATGCATGCGCCCGAGGTGGTCTGCATCTCGAAAGGCAAAGCCCGCGCACCCTACGAGTTCGGCTGCAAGGTCGGGATCGCAACAACCAACCGTGAAGGCCTCGTGCTGGCCGCCAAATCCTTCCAGGGCAATCCGTATGACGGCCACACGCTCGCAGCGACTGTCGATCAGGCCGCGCAGATTGGCGGCGTCGAGCCGGACCGCATCTACGTCGACAAGGGCTATCGCGGCCATGACTATGCCGGTTCGGGTTCGGTGATGCTCGCCGGCAGCAAGCGTGGGCTGACCGCCACCATGAAGCGGGAGTTGAACGACGATCGGCCATCGAGGCCACCATCGGCCACTGAAGACCGACGGGCGGCTGGACCGGAACTTCCTTCTCGGGCATGCTGGCGATGCCATCAATGCGCTGCTCGTGGCCGCCGGCCACAATCTGCGCCTCATCCTAGCCACACTGGCGCTTTGGCGTGCGCTCATCCTGCTGGCGATCGCTGCTTGCGCCGCCAAACCGGATACTTCCTCCCGTCACTGCGGCACTGCCGCGTCAATGGCTTAGCCATTGTTCAGGGCCGACTCGTTAGTTG
>NZ_JAMYOY010000065.1:0-796 GCF_040320115.1 Mesorhizobium sp. M0802 | reverse complement strand
TTGAAACATGTTCTTGTCATTGACGATGATGCCGCAATGCGGCGCCTCATCGCCGAGTATCTCACGATGCATGCCCTGAAGGTAACCGCAGTCCACGATAGCAAGCAGTTTGACTATGTTCTTTCACGTGAGCCAGTCGATCTCGTGGTTGTTGACCTTAACCTAGGCCGGGAGGATGGACTTGCGATCGTCCGCAATCTGGCGACAAAATCGGATGTTCCTATCATAGTGATCAGCGGCGACCGGCTTGATGAGGCGGAAAAAGTGGTTGCACTGGAGCTCGGCGCAACCGATTTCATTCCCAAGCCTTTCGGGATGCGCGAATTCTTGGCCCGCATTCGAGTAGCGCTACGCCAGCGCATTTCTAGTCCGCGAACCAGAGAGCAGCGCTCATTTCGCTTTGGGGCCTGGAAGCTCAGCGTGAAGCAGCGGCGACTGATCTGTGCGGAGCGTGGCGAGGTCAAGCTTACCGCATGTGAGTTCAATCTCTTAATCGCATTTCTGGAGAACCCCCGCAACGTGCTATCCAGAGAACGGCTTTTGCTCGCGAGCCGTGTGCGTGGAGAAGAGGTGTACGATCGAAGTATCGATGTCCTAATCATGCGCTTGCGCCGAAAGCTGGAGGCTGATGCGGCCAACCCTCGCCTGGTCAAAACATCCCGTGGCGCAGGGTACTTCTTCAACGCTGACGTAGATGTTAGCTACGGAGGCACGTTGGCCGCGTGACAGTGAGCTATGCTGGAGATTGGGGTGACGAGGCTGATCAAGCCTTCCAACAGTACCAGCCTGATCAATT
>NZ_JAMYOY010000064.1:0-812 GCF_040320115.1 Mesorhizobium sp. M0802 | reverse complement strand
GGAGGACCGGCGATGGTTTGGCGAGAGACTGGCATCATGGACGAGCGGCTACGGTTTGTTGTGGAGTGTCTTTCTGGGGATGAGACGATGGTTGCGCTTTGTGCGGCCTACGGGATCTCACGCAAGAACGGCTACAAATGGCTAGGACGCTATCGGACGTTTGGGCCTGAGGGTTTGCACGACCTGCCGCGAGCCCCGCTCAATCATGGCCGGGCGACAGCTCAGGATCTGGTTGAGCGGATTGTGGCGGCCAAGGAGCTGCATCCGCTTTGGGGTCCAAAGAAGATCGTGGCACGGCTCAGGCGCACGGCTCCCGAGTTCATGTGGCCTTCAGCCTCGACGGTCGGCGCGATCCTTGCGCGGCATGGGCTTGTCCGCGCTCGCAAGCGGCCACGGCTACGGGCCTGCGGCAATGGACCATGGCCACAGCCGCTGGAGCCGAACGCGGTGTGGACTGGCGATCACAAGGGCTGGTTTCGGACCCGTGACGGGTGGCGTTGCGAACCCTTGACGGTGATGGATGCATCGAGCCGCTACCTCCTGGCGCTCGAAGCGACGGGATCGACGGCCGATAGCGAAGCCTGGCCGGTGTTTGAGCGGCTGTTTGAAGAGCATGGCCTGCCAGATCGGTTCAGAAGCGACAATGGCCCACCCTTCGCATCGGCCGGCGTCACCGGACTGACGCCGCTTGTCGTGCGCTTCATCAAGCTCGGCATCACCCTGGAGCGGATCGCACCCGGCAGGCCACAGCAGAACGGACGTCACGAGCGCTTTCACCTGACCATGCTGCCGATGGCCGAGGCACCGGAAGC
>NZ_JAMYOY010000063.1:0-880 GCF_040320115.1 Mesorhizobium sp. M0802 | reverse complement strand
CGGCCTCTGGGCCAGCAGCCGCTCGACCAGCCCGAGCAGCCGAGCGAACCTGGCCTCGAGTTCACCATTGCCGGCGATCTTGCGGGTGATGTCGCGGAACACCCGGCCGAGATAGGTGCGAAGGCGCTTCAGTTCGCGCCGCATCCGTCGGAACTGCCGGGCGTGGGCATAGCGGCCGGCGCGTACCGCTGCGGCCTTGGCCAGCCGAGGTGGCTCTGCCTGAGTACGACACCGTACCGCTTCGCCTGGCGCGCCAGTCTGGATTGCTTCAGGTAAAGCCGGCTGTCGGTCGGATGAGCGACCGCTTTCGGCTGCACCGTCGTGTCGACGGTGATCCGCTCCAGCGAATTCGGCTTGGCGGTCCCGCTGTCGAGCGCCGCCTCGACGCTCGCCTTCAGCATTTCTCCAGGCCCTCTGGTCCGATCCGCTTGCGCCAACGTGTCATCGTGCTGGCGTCGATCGGCGCCTCGTGCTGGAAAAACTCGAAGCCGCTAAAATACTGCCAGTACGCATTCTCCACCCACCGCTCCACCACCTCTTCGCCCGACACATCGTAGACGTGCTTGAGGTAATGCAGCGCCACCATCAATCGCGTCGGCTTGGCCGGCCTGCCGACCGGGCGGTAGAAGCGGTCGAACGCCTCATCAAACCGGGCCCATGGCATCAACCCCGACAGCCGCACCAGCGGGTGCCTCATGTTGAGGATCGCATCCAGGCGCTCGCGGAAAAGATCATTCTTGTACGTGACGGACCAGAGGGAGGCATTGAGAAAACACCGGGAAAGAAGCGAAACGGTTTCGATTTCCCCCATTCTCCGATACTTCAAACCTCTTGGGAATCCTTATCCTACAAGGCTTTCAGATATTTTTCAGCCCCGACT
>NZ_JAMYOY010000062.1:0-936 GCF_040320115.1 Mesorhizobium sp. M0802 | reverse complement strand
GGTTGTGTGCGTCAAGTTCTGCAAAATGGGCGATCATGAAACTGGTCATGCGGCTTGGCGTAGAGCGAGCTTCTTGTGCTCGCGCAGATCATCCATGTTGATATAGCGGTTGGCCTCCATCCAGTTTTCGTTGGTTTCGACGGCCAGCGCCCTGACCAGGCGCAGGCAGCTTTCGGCGTTCGGGAAGATGCGCACGACATAGGTGCGCCGGCGGATTTCCTCGTTGAGCCGTTCAAGCATGTTGGTGGACTTGAGGTGCTTGTGATGCTGACGCGGCAGCCGGAAGAAAGTCAGCGTCTGTTCTATGGCTTCTTCCGCCCAGGTGGTCAGCCGCGGGTAGCGGGCGGACCATTTGGACAGCCACGCGGCGAGATCGGCCTTGGCCTCGGCGAGATCGCGCCGGTCGTAGAGCCAGCGCAGTTCCTGCAGACAATCGTCGCCGTGCTTCCTCGGCAGATGATCGAGCGCGTTCCTGAGGAAGTGGACGTAGCAGCGCTGCCATGCTGCTTCCGGGATCACCTCGCCGATCGCCGCGACCAGGCCGGCATGGTCGTCGGACACGGCCAGTTCGACGCCCTTGAGACCGCGTCGTTTCAAGCCGACGAGGAAGTCCTTCCAGGCCGAGCGGCTCTCGCGATTGGCCATCTCCACGGCCAGGATCTGCCGGCGCCCGTCCCAGTCGATGCCGACCGCGATCAGCACCGCCTGGCTCATCACGATGCCGGCTTCGCGCACTTTCTCGTAGCGGGCATCGAGAATGAGGTAGGGGAATGGCTCCTGAAGCGGTCGTTCGGCAAACGCCTTCAGGCTCTCGTCCAAGCGCTTGTTGATGGCCGAGATCGACGAAGCCGAGAACGCATGACCGCACAGCTCTTCCGTGATCGCCTTGACCTTGCGGGTCGACACGCCCTGCACATACATCTCCGCAAGCGTCGC
>NZ_JAMYOY010000061.1:0-952 GCF_040320115.1 Mesorhizobium sp. M0802 | reverse complement strand
GCGCGAGCACAAGAAGCTCGCTCTACGCCAAGCCGCATGACCAGTTTCATGATCGCCCATTTTGCAGAACTTGACGCACACAACCGCTGTCCATACAATAACGAGACCATCCACTTTGAACCCAACAGCGGCCGTTCATCAAAGGCCGATACAAATCTCCAACCCCCGGAAATCATACTGACCGTCGAAAAACGCCGAAACTCGTCGCCAAGTCGGATGATTGGTTTGGGCCGGGAGGGGACTGTCCCATTTGCCTGGAAATGCAGGAAAGCGGCCGGCCAACCCAGCGTGGGATGTGACGAGAGACCAGGCCGATCTGCGCAACTGATAGGTAGTCCGAAGGGCAATCATGCCTCCCATTCCTCGTCCTCCCAACCCGACCTTTTCAGCTTGGCTGAGAGGGCTCGGGGCAAATCTCCATCCTCTGTCCATCCGTCATCCACATCGATGCCATCGAGAAGCGTCCTTACGATTTTCGCGCGGCGAAGAGCCTGAGCTCTCCAAGCGAGTTCTTCGAAGAAGGACCTTTCGAATTCATTGGCTACTCGAGGCTCCAGCCACGCGTCGAACATTGGGGCGAAGGTCACAAGTCGCGAGTGGCGCTCCACATATCCGGCGTTCGTGAGGTTGCGTGTTCGCCAGCAAGGAAGCGAGCGAATGATCCATCTCGGTCCTTGATGGGTTTCGGCTTGATGTCGAGTTCCCCGAGGTAGCGGTCCATGGAACTAACGTAGTTTTGGAATCCCTCCATCGCGTTTTGCTTTACCTTAGATGTTTAGTCCCAAGGTTTGATGGGTTGGATCGAGCCTGAATCGTTCGGGCTCTTTTGTCCAGATTTGCAGATGTATTCAAAGGGCGTGGGCCCTAGAGGGTCTTCAGTCGACGGCCGAAATTATAGGCTAAGACGAAATCGGCGAGATGCTGGCGCAGTTGGTCATGGCTCTCGTAGTAG
>NZ_JAMYOY010000060.1:0-1149 GCF_040320115.1 Mesorhizobium sp. M0802 | reverse complement strand
TGCGGGATCCGAGGCTTGGTGATGGGGCCCAGTAGGCACGAAAGACGATGCCAGAACAGCGTCGTCTTCATTAGCTTTCCCAGGGAGCTCGCGCCCGAGTTCGGACTTCCGGAGATGAGCTAGTGCACTGATCCCACCGGAGTTGTTATAGCGCTTGGCATCTTCATCCAGCGACCCCTCGTGAAGCCGAGCCGCAATCCCCGGCTTGTGGTTTTCAACCAGGTATTCACTGAAACGTCTAGGAGCAGATCCATAGGTCTGAATGGTACCGGGATTCGGCCCGGTCGGCGCTGCCTTGTACTCTTTGATGGGAGCCGCTGTATAATCTCTGATGAGCGCGGCGTCGGCAGGGTCGGGATTATTCAGGACAGCGGCGCGGTCCAGCACTGGCGCTCCGCCCGCCCACGTCTTGAGATGACCCACTGCTCTAGCCACGTCCGAGGAGCCACTCTTGCTCTCGTACTCCTTGAGATCCGGATCCAGCGACTCCTCGTGAAGCCGAGCAGCAAATCCCGGCCTGTTATTATCAAAGAGCCAACGACCAAAGCCGAGAAGAGAATTTACATGGCGCTTGACCGTGCTCTCCAATGCTGACCTCAGCCCGTCGACAACGGTCGCATCGTTGGAATAAAGAGGACGCTTGTCGGCACCGGAGACCCCTATTGGAGGATCTGGCTGCAGCGCCGCCGGCACAGAACGAGCATGGTCACGCAACTCGGACGGTGCGGGGGGATTCAGATCAACCACTGACGAATCCGGCGCGTGATGATGGCGCGCCGTTGAGTGACCCGGCTGCAGCACCGAGGCACCCAGCATCGACCCACTGCCTCCGGCGTACGGCGCCGCGGCGTGTTCTTGTCCGCTGCCATGCATCATGAGTTGCGCCTCCCATGGCGATCGTAGAAGGTCCGCGTGCGGAATCGAGTCGAAATATCCCGACAAGTCAGCATCGACCATCTGCTTTTGCAACCGAGCCAGCGTTTCGGCCACCGCGGCCTCGCCAACCGCGGAGGGCGTCTCCTCTGCCCTGGCGAACGCTGGCCCGGCAGGCGCCGCCGGCACATAACGAGCATGGTCACGCAACTCGAACGGTGCGGGGGGATTCAGATCAACCACTGACGAATCCGGCGCATCATGATGGCGCGCCGT
>NZ_JAMYOY010000059.1:0-1282 GCF_040320115.1 Mesorhizobium sp. M0802 | reverse complement strand
GCCGCCAGCGGCGCACCGCCCTCGTTCGTGAGGCGTATATAGTCGCCACCAACCAGAACTGTCAACAGTCATCGACGATGTTTTTTCGATTTCTCGTGGAGATATCCGCGGGGCGGAAATTCGTGAGCTGGCTTGGCTGAAATTTGTGAGTGGTGTTCCGCTGCGGTTCACTCTTCCACCAAGCTCCCACCGCTCGGCGGCAGATGCGTACCATCGGCCTGAGGATCGCCTCCTGGCGAGTGTCGATCCCCACGCCAGCCTAAGCAGCGCTTCAGAGCCGGCCTTCCAGCAATTCCGCCGTGATGTTGCTGCCGGCGAAAAAGATACCCAGGACCAGACCCGTTCGGCATCGACTGCGAAAGCAATGCTGACGGCACGTCGCCAGCCGATGATCCGCGGACCAGGCATGATCTCGACCCGCTCTGTGCCGCACTGTGGAAAAGTCGACACGCTCAGGCAATGGTCGCGGATGCCGACAACGAAATTCCAAGCGATCGCCGGCGACGCACGGGTCGGCTATGTCGTCATAGAGCTGGCCGAGTTCAGTTCCACCTTGGGGTGGAAGACAATGCGGCACTCCATTGCCTATTTGGCTTTCGCCTGCTTCGCGTGATGACGCGCCTCGAGCCGCGAAAAAACTGTCTCGACAGGGATGCCCTTAGTTTAGCCGGATGCTGCCGGAGCTCGGTCAGGCGCGCCGGAACCTCCTCGCGCAACCATCTTTCCCGCTCCGCCTCGAAATCCTCGAGCATACGCAGGCCGGCGCGAACAACCTCACTGGCATTGTTGTAGCGGCCTGATTCGAGCTGCTTCCTGGTAAAGCTCTCATAGTGGTCGTTCAGAGCGTAGTCGGGCACGGCAACCTCCTGGAAGATTATGGCGCCGATCAAAGCCCGGTAACAATAGATAGCAATGATTGGAAGCGCACGATCACGGTTCGTTTTCCAAGATCTGATGGCGAGAGAATGGTTCGTCGCCTGGTTTTGCAGGATCCAAAGCGTCCGGTCACCATCGCGCCGGCGCGTGGCGGTTGCCGCGCTGACAGAGGCGGGAGCCAACCGGCTTCGCGTGGGCAAAGGTGCCGAATACAAAAAGGCCTGCGAGCTGCGGACTTTGAATTGATTGGGGCCATGATTTGGCTTTTCTGTCCCACGACGTCGGCTTCGCCTGCTTGCGGGCCCCCGATGCAGGTTAAAATCGCCATCGATCACGGTCCGAACGCAAAAAGCCCGCGTGAAGCGGGCTGTTTTTGATGTTGGTTGCGGGGACAGGATTTGAACCT
>NZ_JAMYOY010000058.1:0-1377 GCF_040320115.1 Mesorhizobium sp. M0802 | reverse complement strand
ACGTTGGCCGCGTGACAGTGAGCTATGCTGGAGATTGGGGTGACGAGGCTGATCAAGCCTTCCAACAGTACCAGCCTGATCAATTACGGCGAGAGCTACCGGTCCGGAGATCGCATCAGCCCCTCTGTCGTCAAGAGAGCTGTTCTGCTTGACCCCAGCCATGGAGCTCAACGCCCCGCGTCGGAGCGCTCCCTGCTTCTGAAGGAAGCCATTAGGTCCGCTCGGGCTTGATCGGAGGCTTGGCTGATGGACGTCGTGGTTGCTTCGCTCAGTTGCCGCCCCATGGCGCGGCTTTGCGGATTATCAGTCCTCTGCCTCTTCGCCGGTCTCAACAGCGCTGTGTAATGTTCATTGTTTATGATGACGCCCCCGCTGTTCACGAGGTTGCCCCTGTCAAGTGTACTCGTCAGTCCGCCCTGGGCCTCGCGCTTCTTGCCCAAGTGCCGTTCAAACGGCGCTGGCGCGACTTGTTGAGCTCGAGAGATGGGTCCCTGCTCTCCTGCGTGGCCATGAGCTTGTGCCGCGGTCTGCGCAGCGGCGTCCCCAATGGCACGAGCCTCCATGCCGACTGCGTCTTCCGGACGAGCAGCAAGGGCAATTTCGCGCCCGAGTGCGAACTTCCGGAGATGAGTTAGTGCACTGATGTCAGCGGTTTTCATATAGCGCTTGGCATCTTCATCCAGCGACCGCTCGTGAAGCCGATCCGCAATCCCCGGCTTTTTGTTTTCAACCAGGCATTGACTGAAACGTCTAAGAGCAGACCCATAGACCTCAACGGTACGGGGTTTCGGCCCGGTCGGCGCTGCCTCGTACGCTTTGATGAGAGCCGCTGTGTACTCTCTGATGAGCACGGCGTCGGCAGGGTGGGGATTCAGGGCAGGGCGGCCCACCACTGGCGCTCCGCCCGCCCACGTCTTGAGACGACCCAGTGACCCAGCCACGGCCGAGGGGCCGCCACCCCAGATCTCGTACTCCTTGCGATCCCGATCCAGCGACGAATCGTGAAGCCGATCCGCAATCCCCGGCTTGTTATTTTCAACGAGCCAATGACCAAAGCCGAAAAGAATATCTACATGGCGCTTGACCGTGATCTCCCCGATCTTACCGGCATAGAGTGCTGACCTCAGCCCTTCGACAAGGGTCGCATCGTTGGAATAAAGAGGACCCTTGTCGGGACCGGAGACCACTTTTGGGCGATCTGGCTGCACCGCCGCCGGCACAGAACGAGCATGGTCACGCAACTCGAACGGTGCGGGGGGATTCAGATCAACCACTGACGAATCCGGCGCATCATGATGGCGCGCCGTTGAGTGACCCGGCTGCAGCACCGAGGCACCCAGCATCGACCCACTGCCTCCGGCGTAGGGCGCCGCGGCG
>NZ_JAMYOY010000057.1:0-1463 GCF_040320115.1 Mesorhizobium sp. M0802 | reverse complement strand
TCGACGCCCGATCTCTTGATCAAATTCAGAACCTCTTCGTAGAGATGCAAATCACGCGCGGCTTTGCCGGTTTCGGGGTTGCGTACATGGATATGCACGATGGCTGCGCCCGCGTTGGCCGCTTCAATCGATGCGTCGGCGATCTGTCGCGGTGTTACAGGCACGTTGACGGACTTGCCAGCGGTGTCACCGGCGCCTGTCACCGCACAAGTGATGAATACGTCACGGCTTGGGTTGAGCCCCATTTTCCCTACTCCTATTTTGATCGGCTGATCTGCCGCAAGCTTCTGTTGTCGTGATCGACAGGCTCTGGCGCACTGAAACCTGCTCTGTCCAGAACCGAGTGGCGCACGAGAACTTTGCCATCCAACGTGGGACTCGGACTGCGCAGAAAACATCGCTGGCCGCCATGGAATTTCAGAATCACCTTGATCTTTGATCAAATACAGGTTAGCTCTCTCTCTGGCAATAAAAAAATGGCCACGTCGCAGCCGACTGCCGCGCATGAGGGGTACCAAGATGATAAAGGGAGTTGATCGCATGTCTCTTAAAGTATTCGCCGCGACCATCATGCACGAGAGCCATACCTTCAGCATAACGCCGACCACTCTGGATAACTTTCGGAACTGCGAATATCTTGAGGGTGACGCGATAGACGGGGCGATGCGAGGAACGCGCAGCGAATGGGGTGCGGTACTCGATCTTGCCGACGAGTTCGGCTGGAATCTTGTGGCCCCGCTCTTCGCCTATGGTGAGCCCGCGGGCAAGGTCACGGACCACGCCTTCGATCACATGATGGGAATCATCACCCGCGCGCTCGAACGGGCGATGCCCGTGCACGGCGTAATACTGCCGCTGCACGGCGCCATGGTCACCGAGAGCCACGACGACGCCGAGGGGGAGATCCTCCGGCAAGTACGGTCGATCGTCGGGCGCGAAGTGCCCATCGCCGTCAGCCTGGACATGCATGCGAACGCGACCGAAGACATGGCGAGTTTGGCCAACATCATCACCACCTACCGGACGACGCCGCATACCGACATGTACGAGACCGCCGAGCGTGCCGGCCGGCTGCTGCAGCGAGCCATGCTGGGTGAGATCAAGCCAAGCGTCACGCTGGCGAACCGCCCAGTCCTGACCGGGCTGGACCACGGTCGCACCATTGCCGGACATGGGCCAATGATCGAGATGCTGGCGAGGGTGCGCGAGGCCGAGGTCCAAACGCCGGGCGTGCTCGATATCGGCGTAAATGCCGGCTTCGACTTCGCCGACGTGCCGTTCACCGGGCCCTCGGTGCTGGTCACCGGCGATGGAGTGCGGCCGGAATACCGAGAAGTTGCCGAACGGCTGGCCGACTTCATCTGGGAGAGCCGTGGCCGCGAAACGGTCCGGCTACTCCCCATGGACGAGACCATCAGCATCGCCCGCGAGGCCGCTCCATCCGGCTCGGGTCCGTTGCTGAT
>NZ_JAMYOY010000056.1:0-1554 GCF_040320115.1 Mesorhizobium sp. M0802 | reverse complement strand
CGAAAAATACTCCTAATGATGTCCCTGCCTGAGTCGTTCATATTCGTCATCGGACAATTGGAGAAATCGATTGCTTGGATAGGCATACATTTATGAAATGAATGCATTCTCGTTCACTTCGCCCTTCGCCGAGCAGTTGCGGGCTCGCAGGCGGCGGGGACGCGCCCAGGCAATCGGCCGAACATTCACACTCAAAGAACGGTCCAGGAAACTTTGTAACCGGTCGTTCTGGTTGAGCCGCCCTCGGAAGAACGGGCATGGGGATGTGTTGCCGAGTCGCGCCGGCACTGCCCATTGCGAGCAAGGGAAGTGGCGGCGAATGGAGCTCGGAACGTCATTGTTCTGGTGAATGCCGGAGACCGGGATCCTCCATGTCAGCGCGCTCTGCCACGTTATCCTGTGTAGACTCGATGGCCTTCAGGACTTTGGAAGGCGCACCGAATGATCGCTGCCGTCCACCTTCCATCACCAACACCAAATCCACGGCGCGGATGGCGCTCGGCCGATGGGCGACGACAACCGCAATGCCCTTGCGCTCGCGCACGGAAGCGATCGCATTAACGACTGCAGCCTCGCCTTCCGCATCGAGATGGGCATTGGGTTCATCCAGCACAACAAGGAAAGGGTCTCGATAAAGGGCACGGGCAAGACCGATAAGCTGGCGCTGCCCGGCGGAAAGTGCCGATCCGGCCTCACCAATCGGAGTTTCGTATCCGTGCTCAAATCGGAGGATCAGTTCGTGCGTGCCCGCTGCCTTCGCCGCGGCGACAATAGCCTCAGGGTCAGGATCATCTTCAAAACGAGCAATGTTTTCGGCAATGGTGCCGTCGAACAGTTCAACACCTTGCGGCAGATAGCCGATGTGACGGCCTAGTGCTTCCCGGTCCCATTGATCGAGGCTTGCGCTGTCGATGCGAACCTTCCCGGCGACCGGCGTCCATGCGCCGACGATGGCGCGCGAGAGTGTCGACTTGCCCGAGCCCGATGGACCGATGACCCCGAGTGCGCTTCCCGCCTGAATGGCAAACGCAATGCCGGTCACGGTCGGCTTGCTTTCGCCGGGCGGAACGATTGTCACGCTTTCGAGGCGCAGTTCGCGTTCAGGTTCAGGCATTAGCATGACAGGAGCGGTTTCAGGAACCTTTTCCAAGAGGTCCTCCAGCCGCGCCCAACCCTGGCGCGCCATGAGGAAGGGTTTCCAGCTTGAAATGGCGAGATCGACCGGAGCCAGCGCACGCCCCATCATGATCGAACTGGCAATCATGACCCCGGCCGTAGCCTCTTCCCTGACCACAAGGTACGCACCGACGGCAAGAATGGCCGATTGCAGCAGCACGCGCAGCGACTTTGAAATGGCACCCAGCCCACCTGCCACGTCCCCAGCTTTCCGGTTGGCGGCCAGACACTTGGCATTGGCCTTTTGCCATCGGGCAGCGATCCGCTTTCCAAGACCGAGAGCTTGCACGACCTCGGCATTGCAACGCGCTGCTTGCAGCAGACCATTGCGTGCCATGTTGTGGGCAACGGTATCGCTTATCGGCCCTTGCGAGAGAG
>NZ_JAMYOY010000055.1:0-1760 GCF_040320115.1 Mesorhizobium sp. M0802 | reverse complement strand
CGCCGCGGCGCCCTACGCCGGAGGCAGTGGGTCGATGCTGGGTGCCTCGGTGCTGCAGCCGGGTCACTCAACGGCGCGCCATCATCATGCGCCGGATTCGTCAGTGGTTGATCTGAATCCCCCCGCAGGGGTCGAGTTGCGTGACCATGCTCGTTCTGTGCCGGCGGCGGTGCAGCCAGATCCTCCAATAGGGGTCTCCGGTCGCAACAAGGGTCCCCTCTATTCCAACGATGCGACCGTTGTCGAAGGGCTGAGGTCAGCACTCTATGCCGGTAAGATCGGGGAGATCACGGTCAAGCGCCATGTAAATTCTCTTCTCGGCTTTGGTCGTTGGCTCTTTGACAATAACAGGCCGGGATTTGCTGCTCGGCTTGACGATTCGTCGCTGGATCGGGATCGCAAGGAGTACGAGATCTGGGGTGGTGGCCCCTCGATCGTCAGAGCACTGGGTCGTCTCAAGACGTTGGCGGGCGGAGCGCCAGTGGTGGACCGCCCTGTCCGGAATCCCTACCCTGCCGACGCCGCGCTCATCAGAGATTACACAGCGGCTCTCATCAAAGAGTACAAAGAAGCGCCTGCGACCGGGCCGAATCGCGGTACCATTCAGGTCTATGGATCTACTCTTATACGTTTCAGTGAATACCTGCATGAAAACAAAAAGCCGGGGATTGCGGATCGGCTTCACGAGGGGTCGCTGGATGAAGATGCCAAGCGCTATGTGAACTCCGGTGGTAACCGGAGGATCAGTGCACTAGCTCATCTCCGGAAGTTCGCACTCGGGCGCGAAATTGCCCTTGCTGCTCGTCCGGAAGACGCAGTCGGCATGGAGGCTCGTGCCATTGGGGACGCCGCTGCGCAGCGAAGCGGGCCGCAGGAGGCATTGGGTCGGCCAGAGAAGCCCCCTGGGAAAGCTAAAGACGGGCGGGTGCTCGGCGCATTGGAATGGCTAGGCGACGAACATATCCAGAGGGATTACCAGCTCCTGGAGCAGGAGTTGCAGGGGAACAATCCAGATCTCGCCGCCCGGACGCGGTTCGTGGATCCCCTCGTAGCCAATTATCATCTGCGCTTGGGCTCCAAGAGCGTCATGCTAAGCGCATTCCAGCGCATCGTCCATAAGAACGGTAACGACACAGCCGACTTCCTGTTCGTGCCAGTGAGCGATGCCGGTACGACTCGTGAGGAGCGCGGCACCCATTGGTCGCTGCTGTTCGTTGATCGCAGCGACCGGGAGCGGCCGGTTGCCTATCATTATGACTCCTACAACGGATGCAATGACACGCTTGCAAAAGAGCTCGCAGAAAATCTGGGCGCCAGCCTGGAGACCCGCGTGGGCGTATCCCGCATCGCCCAGCAGAGCAACGGGGTGGATTGCGGAGTCTACGTGGTGGACGGCACGCGGGCGCTGGTTGGGCGATTGCAATCGCAGCCAGATAACCTGAACCTCAACAACCTCGTCGTCAATCGGCAGGCACTACAAACCCGCCTCAGGGGTGACGATACATTCGGAACGACAAATAATCTCACGAACTTTGAACTCATGGACCGAAAGGCCCGAGACGCGGTTAAGGAAAGCCCCGTTGGGACGTTTCACCAGCAGATCAAGCGGCTCGGCCAGTCAGCGCCAGACGTTGCTCCCGGGGACCCATTTAAATTTCAAAGTCTTAAGAGCAAGGGGGACGCCGCTGCGCAGCACAGCGGGCCGCAGGAGGAATACAGTTGGCCAGAGTATCTCCCCCCTGGGAAAGCTAATGAAGACG
>NZ_JAMYOY010000054.1:0-1859 GCF_040320115.1 Mesorhizobium sp. M0802 | reverse complement strand
TCGGCATTGCAACGCGCTGCTTGCAGCAGACCATTGCGTGCCATGTTGTGGGCAACGGTATCGCTTATCGGCCCTTGCGAGAGAGTGTTGGCAAGGAGTGTCAGAGATGTGAGACCGACCGCCCCGATAAGTGCCGTCATGCCGATCCAGAAATGAAGGAGGAAGCAAATGCCGAGATAAAACAGCATCCATGGCAGATCGAAGAACGCTGTCGGACCGTTTCCACCTAAGAAGCCGCGAACATTGTCGAGATCGCGAAGCGGCTGCAAGCCGTCGCCCGGCATGCGCGTTGAAAGCGGAAGGCGAACGATCGCATCGTGAACGCGTCCGGAAAACTGACCATCGAAACGCTCGCCAATCCGCAGCAGCACGCGGGCGCGCAAAATGTCGAGCAGGCATTGGAACGCATAAAGCCCCGCAGCAAGCACGACGAGCCCCACTAGCGTGGATACGCTGCCACTTGCCAGAACGCGGTCATAGACCTGAAGCATGAACAGCGGCGAGATCAGCGCAAGCACGTTGACCACGCCGCTGATCAACATAATGCCCCAAATCGCGGATGTCAGAGGGAAGGGTCTCAAAGCTGAATCCTTTGGAATGGTTGTCACGTAAGTCTCCGGAGGCTGGCGACCCGGCTCCCTATATTGCTCCCCGACCGGCAACCGACTGCATCCGCTCGCTGGTTCAGGATCAGTGCTCCCGCCGAATATGTTTGGTCCCGGCATTTAATGGAGCGGGTCAACAACACCGTCCGGCTGAAGGTTTGGAAGGGATTCATCGTGGTCGGCCGCAAGGGCCCGAACAGGCGAATCCGCCTCCACACCTTCAGGAGATTTCGGTGCACGACCAGCGCGACGCGCAGGGCTTGGTCAAGCTATCCACGCTGCGACTGCTCCCGGGCGCCCCGGCCCAGGCAAGTAGCGGAACGGGAAAGCGCCCGCCCAGGGGGCGGGGCGGGCGCGGTTCCGTATGGGTTTCTGGATCAAACGAAGGTGAAGTCCGACGCGGTCAGGCCTAGGTCGGCCACGGTGACTACACCGCCCAGGTGGGCGAACTCGTGCGCGCTGCCGTCGGCGGTGACATAGGCCAGAGTTGCGAGTCTGTCGGTGTAGCTGCTTTGGTAGACAATGATGTCGCCGGCGTGCTCGCCGGAGATCGCACTCGCCGCCTCATTAGCAGAGTTGAAAGATTCGCCAGTGATCACCACGACGTGTTCGCCGTTCGCACCCGAGGCCGCACCGCTGTAGAAGCTGCTCACCGGGTAGCCGGACTGTATGCTGGCGTTGTTGACGAAGTTCGCGCCAAAACCGTCGTTGTAGAGGCCTACCGCATCGAAGGCGAACTTGTCCTCCGCCGGGTTGAAATCGGTGATAGTGGTAATGTCCGACGTCGACCCGACAACCCCAGGCACCGGATTGTGGAACTGGAACACGAACGTGTCACTGTCGGTGCCCCCGGTCAACGTGTCCTGGCCGTCACCCACGTAGAGGACATCCTGGCCGGGACCGCCGCTGAGCCTGTCATTGTCCTCACCGGAGACGCGCGCGTTGAAGCGGCCGTTGTCGCCGGAGAGATCGTCCCAGCCATCTCCGCCGAAGATGCGGTCGTTACCCTCGCCGCCGATGGCTCGGTCACTGCCCGGGCCACCCGAGATCTCGTCGTTGCCGCCACGACCGTCAATCCAGTCACCGCCCTGGAAACCCTCCATCCAATCTTCACGCTCGGTGCCGATGAGTGTTTCGGCACCCGCGCCACCCTCGATAATGTTTGCCATCGAAAAATACTCCTAATGATGTCCCTGCCTGAGTCGTTCATATTCGTCATCGGACAATTGGAGAAATCGATTGCTTGGATAGGCA
>NZ_JAMYOY010000053.1:0-2664 GCF_040320115.1 Mesorhizobium sp. M0802 | reverse complement strand
TACGCAACCCCGAAACCGGCAAAGCCGCGCGTGATTTGCATCTCTACGAAGAGGTTCTGAATTTGATCAAGAGATCGGGCGTCGATGTGGTCATCAACTTCACCGCCGGAATGGGCGGCGCGCTTGTTTTAGGTTCTGCCGATCAACCCATGCCGCTCGACGCTGTTGGTACCGATATGGCCGGCGCTACCGAGCGCCTTCTGCATGTCAAAGAACTTCTGCCCGAAATTTGCACGCTAGACTGCGGGACGTTTAATTTCGGTAATGAAAATTATGTGCTGGCCAATACGCCGGCCATGCTGAAGGAAATGGCTGCGCAAGTCCTAAACTGCGGCGTAAAACCCGAGATCGAGATATTCGACACTGGACACCTGTGGTTGGCCGAATGGTTGCACGGGCAAGGTTTGCTCAGCGATCCTGTAATGGTGCAACTCTGCATGGGTATCCGCTGGGGCGCGCCGGACGATCTCACGACGCTCAACGCTCTGATTGAAAGACTTCCGGAGGATTGGACGTTTTCCGCCTTTTCGATCGGCCGAAACCAGTTGCCCTATACCTCGGTGGCTCTTGCTGCCGGCGGCCACATCCGCGTCGGCCTTGAGGACAATCTTTGGCTTGATAAAGGCCTGCTTGCAACCAACGGGGCGCTGGTTGCCCGCGCGGTCGTGATTGCTGAGGCCATGGGTTCGCGGATCATGAGTGCGAAAGACGTTCGCGAAAAACTGAAATTGCAGAAGCGCTGGTGATGTTGCCTTCGCCAGCGATCGCGCTCCTCGAATCCGGCAAAAACTGCCGGCTTGTGGCGTCTAATGGGTTCCTGCATATTCGAGGTTACCGACGACACTATGCCCCCTTCAGTCGGAGCGTCATTGATGGTGCTGTTGACGATGGCGATCGCTAGTAGATCAGCAGGTTGCCGGCCTTGAAGAAGCTTATGGCGCGGATCGGTTTGACCCAAACCGATCCTACGTCAGGCAACTGACGGGGACCCTGTAAAGCGACGGCGTGTCGAGTTCGAGGATTTCCTCGAAATGACAGTCCCGGCCCGTATCTGGCGACCCGCGTCCTCGATCTCTTGGACCAGCCGGGAGGGGGTGCTCGCCGAACGCCCGGTTGCCCCCGTGACCCTCTGACCGCGCCCGCGAAAAGACGGAGGAATGGCGGCATGGTGAGATCGGCAACAAGGTACCGGTCTAACTGAATCGGGCAAGCGCCACGAGCCCGCTTCCCTGAAAATAGCGCGGAAAACTCTACCATCCGCTGGTCCCGAAACTGGGCGGTTCAGTTGGACAAGGCTTGTGGCTCCGTAAGAATGGCAGCCGCGCTGATTACACACGGCCGCGTATCCAGTGGCGGAGTAAATCCTGCGGACTATGCAATCTGAAACAATGTCGACACGATCACGGAAAACCAGCCTGTTCAGGCGAGTGATGGTTACCTTGTCATCTGCCGCTTAGAGTGTGCTGCTTTGGACAGCGCGCCAAACTTTTCATGTGCACTTGCATCTATGTGTTTTTAGAGCTTGGATCGGCCCACACTCTGCTGCGAACCGGATCTAGGGACATTTTGACAGAACTCTCGGACGAACGGGCGAAAATGGCTACCTTCAACCTAGCGAAGGACAGGGTTTGATGCTCAATGGCTAGCTTATCAGCCGCTTTGATGTCGCGGTTTTTTATCGCGGCGAAAATCTGGTGATGCTGAACGCTGGTTTTCTCTAGATGCTGTCGTAACTCATCACTTTTGCCATCTTCGATTTCCCCTTCGACAGAAAAGCACGCAAGTGAGAGCCTACTTGAAGTCAAGAGCATTCGCTCATAGAAATCGGCAAAAAACTGGTTGCGACCTGCCCGCGCAATGCTCATGTGAAATTCGACATTAGCATCTTGGCGTTGCAAACCGTTGCGCTTATCGCAAAGCCCATCAAACTCGACCATACGCTTCTCGATATGCCCCAGGTCAGCGGCGGTCCGCTTTTCTGCAGCAAGTCGCTGTACAATTCGGGTCGACATAGTCAGAGCGTCAAATATCCGAGGCAAGTCATCGAAATTTAGCGGCGCCACGCGCGCCACGCGTCGATCCCGAATGACAAGCCCCTCAGATATCAACTGAATGATCGCCTCGCGGATTGGCGTCCGAGAAACGGAATGTCGTGAGGCGATTCCAGCTTCGTCGATTACAGACCCTGGAGCTAGCGTCAGCTTGAGAATGTCTTGCCGCAGTGTATTGAACACCTTGCTACCATCTCGGCTCTCGATCATCCTTTTCAAACCGTCGCCACTCCTCAATTCGTTAAATCTCGATCCGTGTTCTTAACTTTCGCACCACCAACTCTTACCTCGGAAGGAAGCCTTCTAGGCAGGCAAGAGTGCAGCGACCGACTCCGTGTCATTGCGGAATCTGAGAAGGCGACACTCGTCTCGAGTTACTCTGAACCTTAAGGTAATCAATCAACTTGTGAAGTCACCCGACTACCCGGTCGGGATGAATTAATGCGTCAAACTGAAAAAAGCTATCGAAAATCGCGTCTCGGCATATAATCTGTCTACCGAACACGCGATCTCTTTCTCCCTTTTCGGCAACTAACGAGTCGGCCCTGAACAATGGCTAAGCCATTGACGCGGCAGTGCCGCAGTGACGGGAGGAAGTATCCGGTTTGGCGGC
>NZ_JAMYOY010000051.1:0-3339 GCF_040320115.1 Mesorhizobium sp. M0802 | reverse complement strand
TCGCCATCGATCACGGTCCGAACGCAAAAAGCCCGCGTGAAGCGGGCTGTTTTTGATGTTGGTTGCGGGGACAGGATTTGAACCTGTGACCTTCAGGTTATGAGCCTGACGAGCTACCGGGCTGCTCCACCCCGCGTCACCTCCAGGGCAAGCTCTTGCTTGCTCCGGACTCTCCAGGGCAAGCTCTTGCCTGCTCCGGATCTGAAGCAAGCGTTTGCTTGCTTATCTGGACGTAAGCCTGGGCCTATGAACAGGATGGCTTACAGATAGGTATATGGCTGACCAAATGAAAGGGCCGCTTGCGCGGCCCGTGATCCCTTGGCGGGCCTTTTCGTAGAGAGAAGATTTCAGTTTCATCCGGTTTGCGGATGAGAGTTCAACGTGCGTTTTGCAGACCTGGCAGCGACCTACTCTCCCGCGTCTTGAGACGAAGTACCATCAGCGCTGGAGCGTTTCACGGCCGAGTTCGGAATGGGATCGGGTGCAGCCGCTCCGCCATAACCACCAGGTCGGCAAAACGCACGTTATATCGAGAAGCTGTTTTTTCGTGCCAAGGCGACGTTTGTGTTTTGCTTACGGGCGCAAGCCCGCAAGCGCGACTGCGCGTCGCCGGTTTTCCGGCGCCCTCGCGGAGCATAGGCCCTGTAAGGGCCGCTCATGCGTGAGCGCTGGTCAGATCATCGTGTTCACGATGAGCATAAGGAATGAGAACGATCAAGCCGATCGAACTATTAGTACCGGTAAGCTTCAAGCGTTGCCGCTCTTCCACACCCGGCCTATCAACGTGGTCGTCTTCCACGGTTCTCAGGGAATACTCGTTTTAAGGTGGGTTTCCCGCTTAGATGCCTTCAGCGGTTATCCCGTCCGGATATAGCTACCCTGCTATGCGGCTGGCGCCACAACAGGTCCACCAGAGATCCGTCCATCCCGGTCCTCTCGTACTAGGGACAGATCCTTTCAATATTCCTACACCCACGGCAGATAGGGACCGAACTGTCTCACGACGTTCTGAACCCAACTCACGTACCGCTTTAAATGGCGAACAGCCATACCCTTGGGACCTGCTCCAGCCCCAGGATGCGATGAGTCGACATCGAGGTGCCAAACAACCCCGTCGATATGGACTCTTGGGGGTCATCAGCCTGTTATCCCCGGCGTACCTTTTATCCGTTGAGCGATGGCCCTTCCACGCGGGACCACCGGATCACTATGACCGACTTTCGTCTCTGCTCGACTTGTCAGTCTCGCAGTCAGGCAGGCTTATGCCATTGCACTCAGCGAACGATTTCCGACCGTTCTGAGCCCACCATCGCGCGCCTCCGTTACTCTTTAGGAGGCGACCGCCCCAGTCAAACTACCCACCATACATTGTCCCGGACCCGGATAACGGGCCGCGGTTAGACATCCATAGTAATAAGGGTGGTATTTCAAGGGTGGCTCCACCTGAGCTGGCGCCCAGGTTTCAAAGCCTACCACCTATCCTACACATGCCACTACGAATGCCAATGTAAAGCTATAGTAAAGGTGCACGGGGTCTTTCCGTCTAACCGCAGGAACCCCGCATCTTCACGGGGAATTCAATTTCACTGAGTCTATGCTGGAGACAGCGGGGAAGTCGTTACGCCATTCGTGCAGGTCGGAACTTACCCGACAAGGAATTTCGCTACCTTAGGACCGTTATAGTTACGGCCGCCGTTTACTGGGGCTTCGATTCAGAGCTTGCACCCCTCCTCTTAACCTTCCAGCACCGGGCAGGCGTCAGACCCTATACGTCGTCTTGCGACTTCGCAGAGCCCTGTGTTTTTGATAAACAGTCGCTACCCCCTGGTCTGTGCCACCCTCCTCTACTTGCGTAGAAAAGGGTCACGCTTCTTCCGAAGTTACGCGTGCAATTTGCCGAGTTCCTTCAGCATAGTTCTCTCAAGCGCCTTGGTATACTCTACCTGACCACCAGTGTCGGTTTCGGGTACGGTTTATAAGGAGGAGCTATTTCCTGGAACCGCTCCGCTGCCCGTTCAATCCGATAAGATTGGACAACTTGTGCGATCCGTCACTACCTCCAAGCCCACGAATATTAACGTGGTTCCCATCGACTACGCGTTTCCGCCTCGTCTTAGGGGCCGGCTAACCCTGCTCAGATTAGCTTTAAGCAGGAACCCTTGGTCTTTCGGCGGGGGAGTCTCTCACTCCCCTTACGTTACTCATGTCAGCATTCGCACTTCTGATACCTCCACCACCCCTCACGGGTACGGCTTCGTCAGCTTACAGAACGCTCCGCTACCGCTTGGCCCTTGCGGACCAAACCCTAAGCTTCGGTGTATGGCTTTAGCCCCGTTACATTTTCGGCGCAAAGACCCTTATTTAGACCAGTGAGCTGTTACGCTTTCTTTAAATGATGGCTGCTTCTAAGCCAACATCCTGGTTGTTTTGGGATCCTCACATCCTTTCCCACTTAGCCATAACTTGGGGACCTTAGCTGTAGGTCAGGGTTGTTTCCCTTTTCACGACGGACGTTAGCACCCGCCGTGTGTCTGCCGACTAGTACTCCCAGGTATTCGGAGTTTGGTTAGGTTTGGTAATCCGGTGAGGACCCCTAGCCCATCCAGTGCTCTACCCCCTGGGGTATTCGGTCGACGCTCTACCTAAATAGATTTCGCGGAGAACCAGCTATTTCCGAGTTTGATTGGCCTTTCACCCCTAGCCACAAGTCATCCCGAACTATTGCAACAGTTATGGGTTCGGTCCTCCAGTAAGTGTTACCTTACCTTCAACCTGCTCATGGCTAGATCACTCGGTTTCGGGTCTAATGCGACGAACTGAACGCCCTGTTCAGACTCGCTTTCGCTGCGCCTACACCTAGCGGTTTAAGCTTGCTCGTCACACTAAGTCGCTGACCCATTATACAAAAGGTACGTGGTGACCCTTGCGGGCTCCCACTGTTTGTAGGCAATCGGTTTCAGGTACTCTTTCACTCCCCTTGTCGGGGTGCTTTTCACCTTTCCCTCACGGTACTAGTTCGCTATCGGTCATGCACGAGTACTTAGGCTTGGAAGGTGGTCCTCCCAATTTCAGACAGGATTTCACGTGTCCCGCCTTACTCGAGGACGATTGATTGCATTACGCGTACGGGGCTGTCACCCACTATGGCCCTACTTTCCAGAAGGTTCCGCTTGTCTCTCAATCGCCACTGGCCTGGTCCGGGTTCGCTCGCCACTACTTCCGGAGTCTCGGTTGATGTCCTTTCCTACGGGTACTTAGATGTTTCAGTTCCCCGCGTTCGCCACTTTATCCCTATGTATTCAGGATAAGTTACCTATTATCGATACTTGGAAACCACAG
>NZ_JAMYOY010000050.1:0-3405 GCF_040320115.1 Mesorhizobium sp. M0802 | reverse complement strand
CCTCCGGCGGCTCCGCCGCCACCTCCCCCTAAGGGGGGAGGAAGTAATCTTCTACGTAGCCTCGCGCGGCCACCATGCCGACATCGGCGGCACGGCACCGGGCTCGATGACGCCGCTTGCCACCACGGTCGACGAGGAAGGCGTGCTGTTCGACAATTTCCGCGTCGTCGATCGTGGAAAATTCCGCGAGACGGAGTTGCAAACGCTGCTCACCGACCACCCCTATCCCGCCCGCAACCCGCATCAGAACATCGCCGACCTAAAGGCGCAGATCGCCGCGAACGAAAAGGGCGTGGCGGAATTGCGCAAGATGGTCACCCATTTCGGTCTCGACGTCGTCGAAGCCTATATGGGCCATGTCCAGGACAACGCCGCCGAAAGCGTGCGCCGCGTGCTGGAGCGACTGCCAGATAGTTCCGAGTACGAATACCCGACCGACACCGGCCAGGTGATCAAGGTGAAGATAACCGTCGATCGGCAAAAGCGCGAGGCGACCGTGGACTTCACCGGCACCTCGCCTGTCATGAAGAACAATTTCAACGCGCCCGAGCCCGTCGCCCGCGCCGCCGTGCTCTATGCCTTCCGCGTCATGGTCGAGGACATGATCCCGATGAATGCCGGGTGCCTCAGGCCCATCAACATCATCATCCCCGACGGCTCGATGCTGAAGCCGGCCTACCCCGCAGCAGTCGTCGCCGGCAATGTCGAGACCTCGCAGCATGTCACCAACGCGCTGTTCGGAGCCATGGGCGCCATGGCCAATGCGCAAGGCACGATGAACAACCTGACCTTCGGCAACAAGCAGTACCAGTATTACGAGACGATCTGCTCCGGTTCACCGGCAGGCCGGATGAACTCCGGCCGCGGCTTTGCCGGCACATCCGGCGTCCACACCCACATGACCAATTCGCGCCTGACCGACCCGGAGGTGCTGGAATTGCGCTTTCCCGTGCTGCTCGAGGATTTTCACATTCGCGAAGGCTCCGGCGGCAAAGGCAAATGGGATGCCGGTGACGGCACCAGGCGGACGATCCGTTTCCTCGAAAAGATGGAATGCGCCATCCTGTCCTCGCACCGCAACCGCCCGCCGCAAGGCCTTGATGGCGGCGGTGACGGCGAGGTCGGCTCGACCAAGGTCCGCCGCCAGGACGGCAGCGTCGAGACGCTGAAGGCCTGCGACCAGACCGTGCTCGACGCCGGCGACGCCGTCATCCTGACGACGCCGACGCCGGGCGGGTTTGGCAAGGCCTGAACTCGCGTCAACAGGCTGTCACCCGCCTGTCATGCCCCTGAGTTACCCGCTTGCGGCAAAGCAAATGGGGAATCACTTTGCCATGACGGACGTCTCCTCGGATCTCGTTTTTCGCCGCGGCAAGGAAGTTGGAAAAGCCGTCTACCAGAACCGCCCGCTTTCGCAGGCCGGCCTTTCCGAACGACTGTTTGCGCTGCTGTTTTCCGGCCTTGTCTATCCGCAGATCTGGGAAGACCCTGAAGTCGACATGGAGGCCATGCAGCTTGGCCAGGGCCACCGCCTCGTCACCATAGCGTCGGGCGGCTGCAACATCCTCGCCTACCTCACCCGCTCGCCTGAACGCGTCGATGCGGTCGACCTCAACGCCGCCCACATCGCCTTGAACCGGATGAAGCTGGAGGCGGTGCGGCATCTGCCCTCGCAGGGCGATCTGTTCCGTTTCTTCGGCGCCGCCGACACCAACCACAATTCGCAAGCCTATGACCGCTTCATCGCGCCGCATCTCGACCCGGTCAGCCGCCACTATTGGGAGCGTCGCAGCTGGCGCGGCCGCCGGCGCATCACCGTCTTCGACCGCAATTTCTACCAGACCGGCCTGCTCGGCCTGTTCATCGCCATGGGCCACCGCATCGCCAAATTCTTCGGCGTCGATCCCGCCGGTATCATGGCGTCGAAGAGCCTCGCCGACCAGCGCCGCTTCTTCAACGAAGAGCTGGCGCCGGTCTTCGACAAGAAGCTGTTGCGCTGGGCTACCTCGCGCAAGGCTTCGCTGTTCGGCCTCGGCATTCCGCCGGCGCAGTACGATTCGCTGATCACCTCGGGCGATGGTTCGATGGCCAGCGTGCTGAAGGCCCGGCTGGAAAAGCTCGCTTGCGATTTTCCGCTGAAGAACAACTACTTCGCTTGGCAAGCCTTCGCCCGTCGCTATCCCAATCCGGGTGAGGCCGCCCTGCCCGCCTATCTAGAAGAGGCCAACTACAAGGCGATCCGCAACAATGTCGATCGCGTCGGCATCCACCACGCCAATCTGATCGAATTTCTGGCCGGCAAGGACGCAGGCACCGTCGACCGTTTCGTCCTGCTCGACGCGCAGGACTGGATGACGAACGACCAGCTCAATGCCCTTTGGTCGGAGATCACCCGCACCGCCTCGGTCGGCGCCCGAGTCATCTTCCGTACCGCCGCCGAGCCCAGCCTGCTGCCGGGCCGCGTCTCGATCTCGCTGCTCGACCAGTGGACCTACGAGGACGAGGCCTCGCGCGACTGTTCGGCCCGCGACCGCTCGGCCATCTATGGCGGCTTCCACCTCTATGTGAAGCGCGCGGCATGAGCGCGAGCGAGCTGCCGGCCGACCATGCCGAACTGATGGACGGCGTCTATCGCTGGCAGCGCCACATCTACGACCTGACTCGCAAATATTACCTGCTCGGCCGCGACCAGATGATATCCGGGCTGGATGTGCCGGCGAATGGCAGAGTGCTCGAACTTGGCTGCGGCACCGGCCGCAACATCGCGCTTGCCGCCCGCCGCTATCCCGACGCCCGCCTCTACGGCCTCGACATCTCGGCCGAGATGCTGGAGACCGCCGGCAAGGCGATCGGCCGCGACGGCCTGTCCGGCCGCGTCGTGCTGGCGCGCGGCGACGCCACCGATTTCGACGCCAAGACGCTGTTCGGCATCGAGCGCTTCGACCGCATCTTCGTGTCCTATTCGCTGTCGATGATCCCCGGCTGGGAAAAGACGGTTTCAGCAGCCCTTGCGGCACTCGCACCCGGCGGCTCGCTGCATGTCGTCGATTTCGGCCAGCAGGAAGGCTTGCCCAACTGGTTCCGGACATTGCTGCGCGGCTGGCTCAAAAAATTCCACGTCGCGCCACGTGAATCTCTGCGTGAAGTCCTGGAATCGGAATCTCGGCGAACCGGCGCAAGCTTCCGTTTCCGCACGCTTTATCGCGGCTATGCCTGGCTGGCGGTGATCGAGTCGCACGACCTCACCTCCCCCTCGATGGGGGAGGTCGCGCCGAAGGCGCGGGTGGGGGTGAAACGCTAGGCCCCCCCCCCCCGGCCGGGGCGCCCCCCCCCCCCCAAAAAAGGGGGGGGAATAGGGGGAAAGGGCCGGCGAGACCCAGGGGCCCGCCCACCAAAAAGCCCCGG
>NZ_JAMYOY010000049.1:0-5287 GCF_040320115.1 Mesorhizobium sp. M0802 | reverse complement strand
CCCCCCTTTGGGGTGGGGGGGTCTGGTGGTTTTTGCGCGCCCGGGCCGCGGCGGCTCCGCAAACCGGGTTTCCCCCCCCTGGTTTCCCCCCCCCCCATTATCCGGGGGGGGGGCGGCCCCCCCCCCCCCCCACGTCGACGAAGGTGACGATGGGAATGGAATAACAGTCGCAGAAGCGCACGAAGCGCGCCGCCTTGCGGCTTGCGTCGGAATCGAGCACGCCGGCCAGCACCATCGGCTGGTTGGCGACGAAGCCGACGGTACGGCCCTCGACGCGGCCAAAACCGGTGACGATGTTCTTGGCAAAGTTCTGCTGGATTTCGAAGAAGTCGCCTTCATCGGCAACTTTGAGGATCAGCTCCTTGATGTCGTAAGGCTTGTTGGCGTTGTCCGGGATCAGCCGGTCGAGCGACAGATCATGGTCGGTGACCGACTGGTAGCACTCGATCTCAGGAAGCTCCGACGTATTTGACGCGGGCAAAAGGTCTACCAGCCGGCGCATCTGCAACAGCGCCTCGACGTCATTGTCGTAGGCGCCGTCGGCAATCGACGATTTGGTCGTGTGGACGGACGCGCCGCCAAGGCTCTCGGCGGTCACCGTCTCGTTGGTGACCGTTTTGACCACATCCGGCCCGGTGACGAACATGTAAGAGGTGTCGCGGACCATGAAGATGAAATCGGTCATCGCAGGCGAATAGACGTCGCCGCCGGCGCACGGGCCCATGATCACGGAAATCTGAGGAATGACGCCGGATGCGAGCACGTTGCGCTGAAAGATCTCGGCATAGCCGCCTAGCGCCGCCACGCCTTCCTGGATGCGGGCGCCGCCGGCGTCGTAGATGCCGATGATCGGCGCGCGGTTGCGCAGCGCCATCTCCTGCACCTTGATGACCTTTTCGGCGTGAGCCTCCGACAGCGAGCCGCCGAAGACGGTAAAATCCTTGGCGAAGAGATAGACCGGACGGCCATTGACGGTGCCCCAGCCGGTGACGACACCATCGCCGGCGATCTTGGTTTTCTCCATGCCGAAGTCGGTCGAG
This sequence comes from Mesorhizobium sp. M0802, assembly GCF_040320115.1. Classification (NCBI taxonomy): domain Bacteria; kingdom Pseudomonadati; phylum Pseudomonadota; class Alphaproteobacteria; order Hyphomicrobiales; family Phyllobacteriaceae; genus Mesorhizobium; species Mesorhizobium sp. M0802. The sequence goes on along the minus strand of NZ_JAMYOY010000049.1, from coordinate 4,247 downwards.
CGATGCTCGACATACATGTCGAACTCCTCGAACGAGCCTTCGTCGAGAAAGACATCGATGCGCTCGCGCGCGGTGAGCTTGCCCTTCTTGTGCTGGGCGTCGATGCGGGCCTGGCCGCCGCCCATGCGGGCGATCTCGCGGCGGCGCTCAAGTTCCTTCAGCACGTCCTTCATCGCTCGGTCCCCAGAAATGGCAGCTGCCTTTGTGGTAATGATGGCTGCAGGCGTGTGCAAGCGCCGCTTTCGGCCTCGATTATTGCGCTGCAACATGTGGCCCCTTGCATTCCGGAGCGAACTCAGCCATATGCAGCCCATAGGCGCTTGGGCCGGAGATTCCGGCCTTCTCGACAAATGAGACTGGTTGCGTCTGTTTTCCCTCTTTCCGGTATATCGGCCTCTCTTTCCGATACATCACGAAGTGGCGAAAGAGCCCCGTGGCATGACGCCTGCGGGCACGACAGCGCAGCCGAGTGGACGTTACCGTCCGCCCGCCTTGTCGTTTCATATCAAATTTTTCGACGGCAGGTTGCGCCCTGCCGCCATTGATGTTTGCGGCCAAGACCGCGTGAAAGAAGACTATTTTGACCAACGAAAACACCTCAGCCGGTAACGCAATCTCGACCGGCACCACTGCGGACCTTACCGGTTTCGCAGCTCTTGGGATCACCGGCGCGCTGCTCAAGGCGACGCATGGCGCCGGCTTCACCGAGCCGAAGCCGATCCAGACGCAGGCGATCCCGCCGCAGATGGAAGGCCGTGATATCTTCGGCATCGCCCAAACCGGCTCCGGCAAGACCGCGGCCTTCGCGCTGCCGATCCTGTCGAAGATCATCGCGCTCGGCACCAAGCGCCGGGCCAAGACCACCCGTGCGCTGATCCTGGCGCCGACGCGCGAACTCGCCGTCCAGATCGAGGACACCATCAAGATCCTCGCCAAGGGCGCGCATGTCTCAACCGCTCTCGTGCTTGGCGGCGTCTCGCGCTTCAGCCAGGTGAAGAAGGTTGCGCCCGGCGTCGACATCCTGATCGCCACGCCCGGCCGCCTGACCGACCTGGTGCGCGAGGGCGACCTCATCCTCTCCGACACCAAATGGCTGGTGCTCGACGAGGGCGACCGCATGCTCGACATGGGCTTCATCAACGACGTCAAGCGGATCGCCAAGGCGACCGCGCCCGACCGTCAGACGGTGCTGTTCTCGGCCACCATGCCCAATGAAATCGCCGAACTGGCGAAGGGCCTGTTGAAGAACCCGATCCGCGTCGAAGTCGCGCCGCAGAGCACCGCTGCTGCCGAAATCGTGCAGGGCGTTGTCTTTGCCCGCACCAAGCAGAAGCGCCAGGTGCTGTCGACGATGCTCGCCGACGAAGCGATGAAGTCCGTCATCATCTTCTCGCGCACCAAACATGGCGCCGACCGGGTGACCAAGGACCTCGAACGCGACGGCTTCAAGGCCGCCGTCATCCACGGCAACAAGTCGCAGAACGCCCGCCAGAAGGCGCTCAACGATTTCCGCGAGGGCTCGGTGCGCATTCTCGTGGCGACCGACATCGCGGCGCGCGGCATCGACGTTCCCGGCATCAGCCATGTGGTGAATTTCGACCTGCCGGATGAGGCCGAAAGCTATGTCCACCGCATCGGCCGTACCGGCCGTAACGGCATGGACGGCATCGCCATCACGCTTTGCGATCCTTCCGAAAACAGCAAGCTGCGTCAGGTCGAGCGCATCATCCGCAGCAAGCTGCCGATCGTTGCCGACCATCTCGGCAGCCCGGATCCGGTGCGCAATCCGGCCGAAAAGAACGAGCGCTTCGAGCCCGCCAATGATCGCAACGACCGCAATGGCCGTCGCGACGGCAGGCGGCCCGGTGGCCAGAACAACGGCTTCGCCAAGAAGCGTTTTGGTGACAAGCCGGCCTTTGCGGGTGCAAGCGAGCGCAAGCCGGAAGGCGCCAAGGCCTTCAAGGGCAACAACAAGCGCCGCTTCGGCGGCAAGCGGCCCGCGGCGCGGGCTGCCTGATCAGACGAACCGGTCAGGCTCGTCGAGCCTGGCTTGATTGCTGACGATCGAGTATGAGGACGGTCGGGGCAATGCTTCGGCCGTCCTTTTTCGTTTAGGGCTGCCCGGTAATTGCCTGAACCCACACGACGATCCGCTGCGCCAGGAATGCCGTGGTCGAGGGCGACAGCGCGTCGCCGGCAATGACGTGGTCGTCGGGATCGCCATTGTCGTCGACGGGCACCAGTTCATGCGGTGCGCCCCAGCGGCCGGCGATTTCGCGGGTGCGATCCTGGCGCACCACCTTGTCGGAATCCGAGAAGATGAACAGCGCCGGTATGGTTGCCTTCTCCACAGGCGCTGCGTAGGCAAGGTTGGTCAGCGCCGCCATCGGTAGCACGGCCGCCATTGGATAGGTGTGCGTCCAGAGTTTCCCGTGCAGCGCGTTGCGGGTCGTAAAGCTGCGCTCCTTGCCGCCGACGAACTCGGCGATCTGCCTGCCCCAGGGCATGGTCAGCAGCTCGGCGCCTGAAGCCCTGATGCCGAAATTCGGCGAGATGAATGCGATTGCAGCGACGCCGTCCGATGCGCCAGGCTCAGTCGCCGCCCATGCCGCCAGCGATCCACCGGTCGAGGTGCCGATGACGATCACCTTGTCGCCGATGGCCCGGCCGATGGCGAGCGCCTCCTCATAGTCGTTGATCCAGGCATTGACGCTGCCTTGCGCCATAGCAGCGCCGTCCTGCCCATGACCGGTGAGGCGGGTGTAGAAAAGGTTGGCGTCGAGTTGGTCGGCGACCTCGTCGGCCAGCGGGCGAACCTCGCCCTTCGATGCCGAAAAGCCATGGATATAGACGATCGCCAATGGCGTCCTGGCGTGAACCATCGGATCGGCCCAGATGATTTCTTTCTCGAGCCCGTCGCGAACGTTGGGCACGGCAGCCTCTTCGCGCGCAATATACGCTTGCGGATCGTCGCCGATCACTTTGGGGTCGAAGCTGATTGTTGTGTCGACGGGAACGCGCGGACCAAGCAGGAGGGCCAAGACAAGGATGATGACGACGCCCAGCACCGCAAGCACGATCCGTCGCCCCATCTCAGACTCCACAACAATTCTAAAGCCTATGGCGGCCGGTGCAGTCAGGCAACAGCCGGACTGTGGACAGCTATTGGTTCGGCGGCTTGCGGTCGAAATTCAGCGGCCGCCCTGTCCAGCGGGTCGCCGTGCTGATGAACCACCGGCAGACTGGCCTTGGCAGCAGTGCCAGCACCTTCAGCCCCCAGCTCAGCCGGTGAGGGAAGGTAACCTCGAAGCCGCCATGCTCGATGCCGCGCAGCATGCGGCGCGAGGCGCGGTTGACCGGCATCAGTCCCGGCATCGGCAGCATGTTCTTTTCGGTCAGCGGCGTGTCGATGAAGCCCGGATTCATCACCTGGATCCGGACATTCATCTTGTCGAAATCGTATTTCAGCGACTCGGCCAAGATGTTGATCGCCGCCTTCGAGCCGCCATAGGCCGCCGTGGTCGGCCAGCCGAAATAGGCGGTAACCGATCCGACAAGCACAATATGGCCGCGCGCACGGATGCGCATGCGCTCCATGAGCGGGACGAGGCCATTGATGATACCGAAATAGTTGACCTCGAAGGTCTGGCGAAAGTCGCGGACCCTGAGGTCTTCGCCGGGCGTGGCGATGTAGTTGCCGGCGTTGAAGACGGCGAGCACGATCGGCCCGAGCTCCTTTTCAATCGCCGCCACCGTGCTTGCCATGCGCGGCTCATCGGTGACGTCGCAAGGGTAGGCGACGACACGTCCCGGCATCTGCGCCGTCTCGACGATGAGCGCGTCGAGTGGGTCGCCGTCGAGTGCGGTGACCGCGACGACAAAGCCCTTTGCCGCGAGGTCCTTGGCCAGCGCACGGCCGATGCCGCTGCTGCCGCCGGTTATCCAGGCGACGCCGTGCTTCGGGTTGGCCCGGTAAAGTGTCATTCTGCGCCCTGCCGATCTGTCATTAGTGCTCTAGCGGTGAAAAAATCGAATGAAAAGAGCGCTTTTCCGTACTGGTTGAAATGATCGTCATCGCGCGTTGTCCGGCCGCGGGAGATTGCAGTGCCCGAAATGCGCCCAGAGTCGGGTGAATGGACGTCGAACAGACCGGCCCACAACCTTGGGCTTTATCAACTAACCGTACCCACCCGACGGTCAAGAAAGGGTGTTGAGGGGGTGGGGGGGTTTAAAATAATGGGGGGGGG
>NZ_JAMYOY010000048.1:0-6352 GCF_040320115.1 Mesorhizobium sp. M0802 | reverse complement strand
GCGCGAGCACAAGAAGCTCGCTCTACGCCAAGCCGCATGACCAGTTTCATGATCGCCCATTTTGCAGAACTTGACGCACACAACCCCGGCAGAACCGGGGATCGATTATAGTTTCCATCCCACTTCCATACCCTCGTACACTGCTTCTTCTCAGGTCCGAGCCATTTGGCAGTCGCCGATCATATAGAATTCTCTATCACTTCCCTCGAACTTGTCCGCCAGTTCGTCATTTGGGTCGCCGCCTTGCGTCAGGACCAGGGTATCGATGCCCTCGATCAGCATCGGGTCACCACTCACGATATGCTGCAGGTCGAATTCCATGCTTCTCGCGTTCGGGGAGTTCCGCTGCGATCAACGCTATACGCATCAAAACGCCTTCTGCAATTCTGGCAGCGCTTCGAAGAGGTCCGCAACGAGGCCGTAGTCTGCCACCTGGAGATCGGGGCCTCCTCGTCCTTGTTGATCGGGACGATGACCTTCGAGTCTTTCATTCCGGCCTATGCTAGATGGCGCCCGAGATGCCACAGGCGATGTAGAGCAGCGGGGCAACCACCTTGCCCGTCTGCCCGACCTGCCAGTCGTTCGGGGCATAGCCCGCATCAACGGCAGCGCGGCTTACGCCAACGGCCGCACCGAGCTTGTCGTCGACCGGGAGGATCACATCCTGGAACTTTTCAGAAGAGCCGAGCGCACGGCCGTCCGAGATGATGATCTTTGCCCACGTCAATCCGGGTCGATCGGATGAGGACAGCGCGTCAGAAACGTGTGTCAAGACTGGAGAGAGCTACTGTCGAGATTTCATGTGACAACGTCTTCGGATCTCCTCATTGTGTCTGTTCCTGGTTCCCCCGCGGCTCCGTCGCAGGACGAGATGCGCCCTTGCGATGACCGGCGCGTCGATCATCTGCCCTTCCACGGCTCGCGTGCCGCCGTCGGCGGCCGCGTCGACGACGCGGCGAGCCCACTCGACTTCCGATGCGCCGGGCAGGAAATGTTCGAGAACGGCGCTCGGCTGCGAGGGATGGATGCAAAGCTTGCCGCCGGCGCCGCAAGCGACTGCCGTCAGGCATTCCGCCCTCAGCACAGCCGCGTCCCCGATCTTGAAGGCAGGGCCGTCGAGCGGCGGCGCGATGCCGCCGGCGCGGCTGGCGACCGCAAGCCGGCACAGGATGTGCCGTGTCATTTCGGCCGACACGGGCATGCCCATGTCGAGAAAAAAGTCGGCCGGTCCGAAAGCCAGTTGCGACACCTGCGGATGTCGGGCAATTCCCTGCGCGCCCTCGAGGCCCGCGGCGGTCTCGATCTGCGCGATCAGCATGACGGGATAAGGAAAGCCGACTGCGATGCGGTCGAGCTCGCTTGCGTCCTCGATCTTGGGGACGCAGAGTGCATCAAGCCGAGCGCACGCATAGCATCCAGGTCGGCTTCGTGCCAGCGCGTGTCTTCCGCATTGATGCGCACGAATGCCGGGACGGATAGCGCTCACGCCGCGCTGAGGTTCATGCGAACTTCGTCCTTAAGACTGTCGGGCACAGCGTCCTCGAGATCAACGATCACCGCGTCGGCACCCGAGACGGCGGCCTTGACGAAGCGCTCGGGCCGGCTGGCTGGCACAAACAGCGGGGCTGTGACTGGGGGCTCCTGCCCGCGTCTGGCAGCCCATCTGCTTGAGCCGCTGGCACACCTCCCGCAGGCTCATGCGATCCAGGCCGACCCATGCGAAGATCAGACGAACAATGTGCGCCCTCCGCCTCCACCAACCTCGAAGCGTGCCACGCCGCCACCTTGGTTCCGGCCCACATAGCGGTAGCCAAAGGGCGCACCCGTCAGAGCGCTGACGGAGCCGGAACGGGCCGCATGACGACGACCGCGACGGCTCCGCTCGAGGATCTTGGAGCAAAAGATCATCTTCGGCCGTGCCACCAATGGGGCGGTTCAGGAAGACGATCTCCACACCGGCACGACGGAACTCGTCGATCAGCAGCGCCTGATGGGCGTAGCGGCGGGCGAGCCGATCGGGAGCAAGGACGTAGAGACGCTCGACGTGGCCACTGGCAACCGCATCCCTCAGCCGCTCCAGCGCCGGGCGAAGCAGAATCGAACCACTGTAGCCGTCATCCAGATAGCTGTGACCTGGCTCAAGCACGAAGCATCGGCGGCAATGCGTTCCTGCAACGCTATGACCTGACTGGCGATCGTGTTGTCGCGCGTCTGGGCCTCGCTGGATACCCGTGCATAGAGCGCGCATCGCATCTCGGTCATTGCTCACCTCCCGATCGCGCCATAACTTCCTTCACCTTCGATGAGCGGCCCGGAGGACCGTCCGGCCGCTGGCTTGTGCGCCATATCATCGGCACAAGGCGGGCATAGGCCTCGAGCAGATGTTGGGGCCGGTTCTTGTCGCTTCGAACGACGTGCACGCGCAGCACAGGGCGATCCTTGCGCCGGACCATGTGCGCCTCCATCGGCCAGCTCGCAGCTGGGCCGCCGATGGCGCATTGAATCCTGTGGTGGCTCTGATTCACCCGCGACAAATCGACTCGCACTCCGATTGCGAGTCTCAACAAGCTGCCGCTTACGGCTTGGACGCTCGATGCGCACCGACCACTCAAAGGCAAACTTGGCAACATTGTACAGCGGTTCACGACCCATCGTCGTGGCAGCACCACAAAGCCCTTGGCCGTGTCGGCGCGCTTGATGATTTCGATGGTCCATGTGCCGAGATTGGCCAGAGCCTGCGATTCTCCGGCATAGCCACCGTCGGCGAACAGATGGCCCAACCAGGGATAAAGCCTTCGAATGGAGGCGATGACGCCGACTGCCCCATCCCTGTCCTGGATGTCGGCCGTGTGCACCGTCAGCCCGACCAAGTGTCCCTCGGTGTCGGTAATGATATGGCGCTTGCGGCCTTTGACCTTCACCGGCGTCGTAACCACGCACACCGGCAACGTCCGTGGTCTTTGCCGATTGGCTGTCGATGACGCCGGCGCTCGGGCTCGCTTCGCGACCAAGCGCCAGGCGTGCCGCAGCCACCAAATAGGAAGTTGATGCTCTTCCACAGCCCGTCGTCCCGCCAGGCATAGAAATAGCGTTGAACCGTCGAAATCGGCGGGAACCGGTCCGGCAATGCCCGCCACTGGCAGCCGGTTCAGGCGATGTAGAGGAGCGCGTCCACGACCGCTCGAAGTTCTGTCGTCCGCGGTCGTCTCGTCGTCTTCGTTCCCGGCAGGAACGGCTCGATCAATGCCCATTCCTTGTCCGTCGACGCGTTTGCATCTCGCTGTCCCGCGCGGCAATATCGCCGACGGGTGGTCTCCGTCCAACCGATGTCTTGATCCCGTTCAAGTCTAAACAACTCAAGCGAATCACAATGGACGGGGCCACTCAACCGCTTCCACGCCCAAAACCAAGTTTCGGGTGAGGCTCTGACAGCAGGTCGTCGCTACACGACGGCAATCCTTTCGATTCAGTCAGAATGCTCGACGCTCTAAAGTGAAGGGCGCCCTGGTCAAGGGCGCCCTTCACATCGGCGGCGGGCTTCGATCCCGGAGGTGCGGACCTAAGCACTTTGGAAGGAGCCGCCGACGAATCCTTTTTGGGTAACCCGCTGAGCCAACACCGGCTGTACGAGCGAGTCCAGCGCACGCAAACGTATGCGGCGGGCGCTATGGGGTAATGCTTCGATTCGTCAGAACGAGCGCTGGAAGCGGAGGATGCCGCCGACAGCGTTGCTCTTGCCAGCGGGGATGCCGGTCCAGTTGTAACCGTTTCTGTCGTGGTCGTTATGAGCCCAGTCAACTTCGGCCGTGATCGTGAGACCCGGGACGATCTTGTAGGCAACGTTCGCCGCAAGGCCAAACTCTTTGGCTTCATCATACGAGAGCTGGAGGTTGAATTCAGTCTTCTCGTTCAAGGTGTAGGTGGCGCCACCCCACACTGCCCAGTTGCCGCCCCACTGCTTGTAGAAGCCGCGGTCGCCGGCAGGGATCGCATAGGTCGGGTCGTCGAGATTGTCGTTGGTACCGTAGCCCGCCATGACGAACAGCGCCAGCGCCTCGGTCGCATTCACGTCCAAGCGAACCTTGCCGGCCACCTCTTCGTAGTTGCTGTCATAAGCAACGACGCCGGTGATGGCGCCCCAGCCCTGCGTGTATTTCACGCCGCCGACGACATGCGGAACGTAGCTGTCGATCGTGCCGACCGTGCCAGAGCCTTCTTCGAGAGAGAGTACTGCCGAGAAGCCATTGCCGGCGTCGAAGTAGTACTGCACGACATTGGTGTCGAAATCGCCATAAGGAACTAGCGTATCGTTGATGACGTTGCCAGCGTAGCCGATGAACGTATCGAACGCTGATTCCTCCTTACCAACGCGCAGTCCGCCCAGTTGAATCCAGGCGAAGTTCAGCGTACTGCTGTTACTGCCGTCGGAATAGTTGAACTTGGTTTCAGTGTAGGTCTTCAAGGTGCCGAGTTCTGTTTCCTGACCAGTCCAGGTCCTCAGCGAGAGGCGGGCCTTCTTGTGCCAGGTATCGTTGATGCTGCCGTCCTCATGGTCGACAGCACGACGGCCGTTGTACGAACCTTCCTGGCCAGCCGAAGCATCCCAGCGGACATAGCCACCGATGCGCAGGCAGGTTTCGGTGCCAGGGATATAGAGATAGCCAGCGCCATAGACGTCGCAGATCTTGACGTACTCAGCTGGTTCCGGCTCGGCGACGGTGACGGCATCGGCCGCGCGGGCGCCGGTGACCGCGGCCAAGGCGGCAGCGGAGCCGAGAAGAAGGCTCTTGATGTTCATTTTGATCTCCAGTCAAAGATTAAAAAAAGGGTCAGGGCATCATTGCTGAAAGACAGCATCCCCTCCCATTCCCCACGATCGAAAAAGATGCGCATTGCGCTGCTTCTTCGCAGTTTGACGCTATCTGTCACATCGAATAATTCAAGGTATACAGCACGAATCGCGCCGTTACGTGCAATAACCGTTGCCATTATGTCACGGAATTTGAATATATATGGCACAATTGGTGCGAACGGTACAAATAACGCAATCGGTACAACTGACACAATAAACGAAATACGAGCTCTCGACATAGGGCAACGCGCGCGTCGCTCTATATGGCTCTCGCGGGTTCACACCGGGTCTAACCAATTGCCGGTGCATTGTTTTGCAGTGAGCTTCGTCAGTCGGGCTTCATGTCGAGGAAAAATCCCGTGCGGCCAAGATGACTTCTGCAGCCAGATCCTGTTTGAGCATTTCAATGGGAATGCGGCCGTCAAGCCGGGCTGAGGGGCGGGTCAGCCAGAGCCACGCCGGTCTGGGATTGGCGATCAAGGAGAGCACCTGTTGTATCCCCGGCGCAGGCCTGCCGTCGATGAATTGAGCCAAGGGGAAGACATGCTTGCGGGCGCCTTTGCGCAACGCGACTACATCGTTGTGCCGTTGCCACCGATGCAGTGTCGATCGCGGTATGCCGAAGCGTTGTTCCAGATAGGTTGGCCCTGCAACCTGACCCGCCCAGTCTTCGATGCGCACGCATTCGCTTTGCTGATTTCGCGCTTGTAGGACGGTGCCCCCACGTCTGCCCTCGGCTCGCGCCGCGAGCGGAGCCGCTTCATCGGCGGTCTCATAGGAACGACTCACTGCTTCGGCTGCGAGCCTGCGAACAAATTCGGACGCCAGGGCGGTCAAATCGTCATGAATGGTTTGTTGGGGCGGCCCAGAAAGTAAATCGGTGGCAGCAGTATTGCCCGTCCCGATGCGCGATGCGATTGAACTGCGTTCCTTCATAACCTCCTGGTGCTGAGCCAGAACGCGCTGGACCTCTTTTGCAACCAAGCTTGAAAGCTCGTCCTGGCGAGGCTCATTTCCAAAATCAAATGATTTTATCACGGTGTGGCTCCCCTGCCGCGTATGAGTCCGCTTGATTCCCTGCGCGATCGAATTGTGATTATGGGCTATTTATGTGGGCACAATGATCTTCGAGGCCATCCGCAAGCGCTGGCCATGGATCAAGTATCTCTTCGCCGACGGCGGCTACGATCGCATGCAATTGCTGGAACAAGCTGCCCTCTCTACTGATCAACACATGCCGCTCGACTGTTGGTACCGTTGGCGCCTTCTGCATGTCAAAAAACTTCCCTCAAGTCTGCCAACACTCCGGTCATGCTGAAGGAAAGGGCCGCGCAAGTCCTAGCCTTCTAAGACCCTGCCCGTGCAGCCATTTGGCCAACTCCAAGTGTCCAGTGGCGGTGAAGTTGATGACCACGTCGACGCCCGATCTCTTGATCAAATTCAGAACCTCTTCGTAGAGATGCAAATCACGCGCGGCTTTGCCGGTTTCGGGGTTGCGTA
>NZ_JAMYOY010000047.1:0-6830 GCF_040320115.1 Mesorhizobium sp. M0802 | reverse complement strand
TCCAGGGAATCGGTGACGTTGAACATCACCAGCCTGCCATGACCGCCCTCTCTCAGCGAATTTGCAGAACTCTCAGCACACTACCGATGCTGTGACGAGGGCGATTGACCTATGGTTGCGCGGAGGGCTGTGATTGCCGTGCTGAAAGGTGCCGGGGCGCTCTTTCACTAAATTCAGACGCCCCCGAGGATGTTGTCAGACGATTCATTGACTACAGAGGCAGCACCTCGGCAGGCCTGGAGGCTATGATTGCGAGCAACTTCGAGACTGCAGTCCGCAACGGCCTTGAGGCAGCACTTGCCCGATCCTACTTGCTGGGGTCGGACGATGGCAAAGCCAATTGATCATCGCGTGCTTTCCCGTGTTTTGTCCCGAAGACGGCGCGGGGAATTCGAGAACCGATTTGAGAATGCTTTCGAAAAATGCCCAGGACTGGAAAATCCGGCGGCGAACGCGATCTCCGAAATTGACAGTGGGCTTTGCTCCAGAAGTCTGCGCGCGTGATCCAGGCGCACGTTTCGATAGGCTTCAAGAAATCCGATTTTCAAATGGTCCGCAAACAGCCGGTCAAGGTGGCGAATGCTGACGCCAGCGACCTTCGCCATCGCATCACGGGAAAGCGGATGTTCGATGGTGGCATCCATCTTTTCCAGGACGGCAAGCAGCGCTGGATGATGGGTGCCAAATCGCTCCGCCGACGAGCCGCGCTGTGGGGCGGTGGGTTCGCCGATTGCAGTATGGAGATACCAATCGCTGACGCGGCGAGCGAAATGCGAGCCCATCCGCTCGGAAATCATCGCATGCATCATGTCGAGGGGCGCGACGCCGCCACCGCAGGTGACCCGGTCGCCGTCTAAGACATAACGCGCCTGCCGGGGCGACAGATGTGGAAAGGCTTCCTTCAGAAGCTCGGCATGTTCCCAATGGATGGTGAAGTCCCGATTTTCCAAAAGGCCCGCCGCGGCCAGCAGGAAAGCGCCCGAAGATATGCCGCCAATCCGGGAGCCCTGGCGCGAGAGCTTGCGCAGCATCCCGTAAAGGCCGTCCCGGTCGACCCAGTCGTGACGAGTTCCACCTGCACATACAAACACGGTGTGGCAGGCTCCGCCCTTTGCCTGCAAATCATCGCAATCAATGGTGAGACCCGAAGAACTTCGCACCGGCTGGCCGCACGAAGATAGCGGAGTGACATCATAGAGCGGTACGCCGGCGATCAGATTGGCAGCGCGCAGCGGTTCGGTGGCGGAAGCATAGGACATTAACGCGAAATTCGGCACGAGCAGGAAGCCCATGCGCTGGAGAGATCTGGACTCATTCGTCGTCATGTCCCGATTTCATATCATTATGTCCCGTTTGGGCAATTCCAATAACCAAACATGACGTACGTTGCTGGATGACAGCTCCATCAACAGGCCATTCCATGCGGTATTCGGCTCTATCCGTGCTTCTCAACGGACTTCGTGGCAATAAGACTTGGACCCCTGCCTGGCGTGCGCCGGAGCCCAAACCCCACTACGACGTGATCATCGTTGGCGGGGGCGGGCATGGCCTAGCGACGGCCTACTATCTCGCCAAGGAATTTGGCGTCACCGACGTCGCAGTACTGGAGAAGAGCTATATCGGCTCCGGCAATGTCGGGCGAAACACGACAATCATCCGCTCCAACTACCTGCTGCCGGGCAACAACCCCTTCTACGAACTGTCCATGAAGCTCTGGGAAGGCTTGGAGCAGGATTTCAATTTCAACGCCATGGTCTCTCAACGCGGCGTGCTCAATCTCTATCATTCGGACGCGCAGTGCGACGCCTATACGCGGCGCGGCAATGCCATGCTGCTGCATGGCGTTGATGCTGAACTGCTCGACCGCGAGGCGGTCCGCGCCAAGCTGCCATTCCTCGATTTCGACAGTGCCCGCTTCCCGATCCAGGGCGGCCTGCTTCAGAGCCGCGGTGGCACGGTGCGGCATGACGCGGTGGCCTGGGGCTATGCGCGTGGCGCCGACATGCGCGGCGTCGACATCATCCACCATTGTGAAGTGACCGGCATCCGCCGCGAAAACGGCAAGGTAGTCGGCGTCGAGACCACGCGCGGCTTCATAAGCTGCGGCAAGCTGGCTCTCGCGGCGGCCGGCAATTCCTCGCGCGTCGCCGAGATGGCCGATATAAAGCTGCCGCTCGAAAGCCATGTGCTGCAGGCCTTCGTCTCCGAGGGCCTGAAACCCTTCATCGATTGCGTCGTGACCTTCGGCGCGGGCCATTTCTACGTCTCGCAGTCCGACAAGGGCGGGCTCGTCTTCGGCGGCGACATCGACGGCTACAATTCCTATGCGCAACGCGGCAATCTCGCCACCGTCGAGCATGTTGCCGAGGCGGGTAAGGCGATGATCCCAGGCATTTCCCGCGTGCGCGTGCTGCGTTCATGGGGCGGGATCATGGACATGTCGATGGATGGCTCGCCGATCATCGACCGCACCCATATCGACAATCTCTACCTCAATGCCGGCTGGTGCTATGGCGGCTTCAAGGCGACGCCCGCATCGGGCCTCTGCTTTGCGCATCTCATTGCACGCGGCACGCCGCACGAGACCGCTCGCGCCTTCCGGCTCGACCGTTTCGCGCGCGGCCATATTCTCGACGAAAACGGCCAGGGCGCCCAGCCCAACCTTCACTGATTTCCAGGGTACCTGAACATGGCAAGCCTTATTCCATGCCCTCATTGCGGCTCTCGACCGAAAGAAGAATTCACTGTGAAAGGGGCGGCACTCGTCCGGCCCGCACCCGATGCCGGAACGGGGGCGTGGATCGACTATGTCTATCTGCGCGACAATCCGCGAGGCGCCTATGAGGAATATTGGCATCATACCTCGGGCTGCCGGCGCTGGCTGGTGGTGAGCCGCGATACGGCCACGCATGAAATCTCGGGCTCCCGCGACGTTGTGCTCGACCTATCGGCGGAGGCGCTCTGATGTCCTCCTATCGACTGCCTAAGGGTGGCCTGATCGATCGCCAGGCACGCCTCGGCTTCAGCTTTGACGGCCAGTCGCTCACTGGCCATGCGGGCGATACGCTGGCTTCCGCCCTGCTCGCCAATGGCCGCCAGTTGGTGGGCCGCAGCTTCAAATACCATCGGCCGCGCGGCATCCTAACCGCGGGCGCCGCCGAACCGAATGCATTGATGACCATCGGCAGCGGAGGGCGCACGGAGGCCAATACCCGGGCTACGATGCAGGACCTTTACGACGGTCTCGAAGCCCGCAGCCAGAACCGCTGGCCTTCGCTCGATTACGACATCGGTTCGCTGAACGGCCTGCTCTCACCCTTCCTCGCCGCGGGCTTCTACTACAAGACCTTCATGTGGCCGGCGAAGCTCTGGGAAGGTCTCTACGAGCCCTTTATCCGCCGCGCCGCCGGTCTCGGCAGAGCGACCTACGAGGCCGATCCCGACCGGTACGAGAAGAGCTGGGCGCATTGCGACCTGCTGGTGATCGGCGCCGGCCCCGCCGGGCTGGCCGCCGCGCTGACCGCCGGCCGTGCCGGGGCACGTGTCATCATCCTCGACGAACATAGCCTTGCGGGCGGATCGTTGCTGTCGGAGACCGCCACCATCGATGGGGAAAACGCGCCGGCTTTTGCCAAGCGGCTCGCCGACGAGCTGGAAACGCTGCCGAATGTGCGCGTCCTGACCCGCACCACCGCTTTCGGCTGGTATGACGGCAATATCTTTGGAGCTGTGGAGCGCGCCCAGAAGCATGTGCGCAACCCCGATCCGAACAAGCCGGTCGAGCGCCTGTGGCGCATCATCGCCAAGAAGGCGCTGCTCGCCACCGGCGCCGAGGAGCGGCCTTTGGTGTTCGGCGGCAACGATATTCCCGGCGTGATGATCGCGGGTGCTATGCGCAGCTATCTCAACCACTTTGCCGTGGCCCCAGGCCAGCGCACCGCCATCTTCACCACCAATGACAGCGCCTACCCACTCGCCCGCGATCTCGAGGCGGCGGGTGTCCAGCTTACTGCAATCATCGATAGCCGCGCCGACACCCAGTTCGCCTATACCGGCAACGCTCGCCTTATCCAGGGCGCCGTCGTGTCCGACGCCAAGGGCGGCAAGACGCTCTCCAGCGTCAACGTCATGACCGCAAACGGCGCCACCGAAACCATCGCTGTGGATGCGCTTGCCATGTCCGGCGGCTTCAGCCCGATCATCCACCTTGCATGCCATCGCGGCGGCAAGCCGCAATGGTCGGATGCGCATGGCGCCTTCATGGCCCCATCTGAGACCAGGGGCCTCGCGCTCGCGGGCGGCGTCACGGGCACAACGGGATTGTCAGCAAGCTTTGCAGAGGGCGCCGCGCGAGGCGCTACCATCGCCCAAGACCTCGGGTTCGGCGCCCAACCATTCGACTCCGGTCCAGTCGATGGCGACATCATCTCTCCATCGGCCCGCCCGCTCTGGAATATTCCTGGCGTGAAGGGCAAGGCCTTCGTCGACTTCCAGAACGATGTAAGGCACATGGATCTCGGCCTTGCCGGGCAGGAAGGCTATGGCGATATCGAACTTGCCAAGCGCTACACGACATCGGGCATGGCCACCGACCAGGGCAAGCTCTCCAATGTCAACGCAACTGGCCTGCTGGCCGAAGCTCGTGGCGTTTCTCCCGCCGAAGTCGGCACGACGACCTTCCGGCCCTTCTACACGCCGATCAGCTTCGGCGCGCTGACTGGCCCGCATCACCGCAATCAATTCCAGCCAGTGCGCAAGTCGCCTCTGCATGACTGGGCCAAGAAGCAGGGCGCGGTCTTCGTGGAGACCGGCCTCTGGTATCGCTCATCCTGGTTCCCGCGGGCGGGTGAAACCAACTGGCGACAGAGCGTCGATCGCGAGGTCCTGAATGTTCGAACGAATGTCGGCATCTGCGACGTGTCGATGCTCGGCAAGATCGAGATCTGCGGCAAGGATGCGGCGGAGTTCCTCAATCGGGTCTATTCGAACGCCTTCCTGAAACTGCCGGTCGGCAAGGCGCGCTATGGTCTGATGCTGCGCGAGGACGGCTTTATCTATGATGACGGCACGACGAGCCGCCTGGCTGACGATCGCTTCTTCATGACGACGACCACGGCCTATGCCGCCGGCGTCATGAAGCATCTCGAATTCTGCGCTCAAGTGCTGTGGCCGGAGTTCGACGTGCGGCTCGCCTCGGCCACGGACCAATGGGGACAGATGTCCGTGGTCGGGCCGAAGGCGCGCGCGACGGTGCAGGCGATCGTCGATGATGATATTTCCGACGCTGCATTCCCCTTTCTTGCGGCAAAGGAAGTCTCGCTGTTCGGCGGTCGGCTGCATGGCCGCCTGTTCCGTATCTCTTTCTCAGGCGAACTGGCCTATGAGCTTGCCGTGCCGGCCGGTTATGGCGAGAGCGTCGCCGACGCCGTTCTCCAGGCAGGCAAGGAACATGGCATCCAGCCCTACGGCGTCGAGGCGCTCAGCGTACTGCGCATCGAGAAGGGCCATGTGACGCATAACGAAATTAACGGCACGGTGATCCCATCGGACCTCGGCTTCGCAAAGATGGTATCCACCGCCAAGCCGGATTTCATCGGCAAGGCGATGCTCGGCCGCGAGGGACTGGTGGCCGAGGATCGCCCGCGCCTTGTCGGCGTCGTGCCGCTCGATCCCGCGACCACATTCCGCACCGGCTCGCATATCCTCGCCAAGGATGCCGCTGCAACCTTGGAGAATGATCAAGGCTATGTGACCTCGAGTGCCTATTCACCTCATGTCGGCTTCACCATTGGCCTTGCGCTGGTCAGGCGCGGGCCGGAACGGCATGGCGAGGAAGTATTGGTGTGGAACGGCTTGTGCGGCGAATTCACAGCAGCGCGACTATGCAACACGGTTTTTGTCGATCCGCAGAACGAGAGGCTCCATGTCTGATTTACGCCTGACTCTTCACCCGGTGCTCGGCGCCAGGACTGCGGTCACCTCTGCGGAAGTAAGGCTCTCGGCGCTGCCCGAAGGCGCAATCGTCCATGTGCTTGCAGCGCCCGGAGAACAGGACCTGGGATCCTTCCTGGGCGGACTTGGCAAAGGCGGCGTCCGGGCCGTTTCGCCGGGACATTGGTTTATCGTTGGCGACGAGCCGATGACGCATTCCGCCATGAAGACGCTGTTCGAGACGCTCGAACCGCGCGCGACGGGCGTCGACCAGAGCGCCGGCCGCGTCCGTATTCGCATCGACGGCGAACAAGCAGAACGCATCCTATCAAAGGGTACAGCCATCGACCTTTCCGTCGCCTCCTTTCCCGTCGGCCGATCGGCAACAACCCTGATCGGCCATATCGCCGCTCACATCACTCGCATCGGCAGCGACTCCTTCGAGTTAATTGTGCTCAGGAGCTTTGCTGAGAGCCTTTGGGACGATCTCACAGATGACTAACGCTGAGTATCGATAGTTCAAAAATCTAGCGCAAAATTTGTATGTGATGCGAGTTTGCTTGCTCGCTTACTTGGCGGCTACCTTGCAGACGTCTCGTTCCAGGCCGTTTCGATTCTAAAGGCCTCAGAACCAAAGTCTGACGGGTTCCAGCGTCTTCAGGGAGGCGTAAAGATGTTCAAGATGAAGGTGGAAAGACGCCTGTTCAGTCTCTATCTAGGCCCTGGATTTCGTAGTGTGCTGAGAGTTCTGCAAATTCGCTGAGAGGGGGCGGTCATGGCAGGCTGGTGATTGTTCACGTCACCTGATTCCCGCGAAGGAACGCCACCATGACCAAGACAGAAGGTAAATCGACCAGCGCTGCCGTCAAAGACATTCTGCTTTCGAACCCGGAGGGGCT
>NZ_JAMYOY010000046.1:0-7765 GCF_040320115.1 Mesorhizobium sp. M0802 | reverse complement strand
CAGGCTCTCTTGACTATGCTGTATCGCTCGACGGATCGCCTCTGTCGTCGTGGCGCTCCCATGAAGAACCTGGCCCATAGCGCATCCTTTGATTCGGACGAAAAGTATGCGCCATCAAAGCCTGGGATCAAACACCTAGAGCGTTTCAGATTTTGACAGAAGCGTATCCAGCGTTTGCGAAGTAGTTTCTGCATTCATTGGGTTGGATGGTTGATACGAGGTGGCCGATGTGTCGCCAGGTGTCGTCGATGGTTCGCTTCTGGGCGGCTCGCATCCAGTGTTTGATCTTGGCGAAGGCTTGCTCGATTGGGTTGAGGTCGGGCGAGTATGGCGGCAGATACCAAAGCCTGGCGCCTGCGGCGCGGATCATCTGCCGGATGGCGGCCGACTTGTGGGAGCCAAAACGAGCTGCTGCTCGACATAGGCCCGGAAGCTCTCGCCGTTGATCGGTCGATCGAAGACGCAAGGGGCAGCAAGACGGTCGAGCCGCAGGGCGCCGAGGAAGGTCAGCGTGCGCCAGTGGCCGTGCGGAGCAAAGCCGCGCAGGCCGTTTGCCGCATGGTCCCCAGCCGCGCAGCGGTGCCATGTTGGTCTTGATCCAGGTTTCGTCGATGAACACCAGCCGTTCCGGATCGAGACCCGCCTGCCAGGAACGCCAGCGTTGTCGTCGGCGGGCAACATCGGCGCGAGCTTGCTCAAGGGCGAATAGCGTTTTTTTTGAACCGCAATCCTTCGCGCCGTAGGAAATGCCATACCGTGTCGTGCGAGACCTTCACACCGCGCGCCGCAAGTTCGTCCTTCAGCCCATGCAGCGACAGATGCGACGTCTGGTTGATCCGTTCCACGATGAACGCCCGGTGCGGCTCCAGAACACGCTTGCGGTGGCCGCCCATCTTACCCGGTGCCACAGACCCATTCGCCCGATAGCGCTGCGACCACTTCACCGCCGACGAAACCGCCACGCCAAAACGAGCCGCCACCGAGCGGCAGCTCTCGCCAGCCTCGATCGCGCCAACAACACGCTCACGTAGATCGTTCGAAAGGGGAGCCGTCATCTGATGCTGGCCTCCGATCCAGCCAGCATCTTGAATCACAAAACCACTCTCACGGGAATCCCGCAGATTCAGTCAAAATCTGAACTGCTCTAGTTGTTTTGGCTGAGGACGAGCGTAACCACCTTAGGCTCGGCTCGCTGCAGACATCGTTCCGGAATATTGGGCCACATCGCCTTGGCGCATCCCTGATCTTCGCTTGACGCCGTCGCAAGCGAGCGTTCTGCGTTACCGGCTTCGTCTGCGGTCGACAGGAATACTTGCGTGGCGAGCGCAGTAGCCATAGATACTTGGACGAGGATAAGGGCGTAGGCAAATCGTCTGATCATCCGCTCGCAACGTTCAATCCGCGAAGTGGTTCCAACGTCGCGACCCGCCGATGTAAAACCCGATCACGATGCTCGAGCCTGCGCCCTGCCCGTCCTCAGCTTTCCTAAGGACAACCCTTCGTGGCCGGCCGCTTCATGATGCCCTTGGGCGCCGTGCCTGAGTGCTCCTGGACGCGTTTCCATAGCCTCTCGCGCATTTCCCGGTTCAAGGTGACGAATGCGCTTCAGACATAACGCCCGGTGCCGCGCTCAGCCATTAGAGTGAAAGCCGGCTTGCCCGCTTCACGCTCGACGCCGAGCAGATCGAATCGTCGATCGCATAGCACTTGGCCTTCAGCCAGTTGGTCGACGGACCGCGTCGGTATTTGCTGTCCTTCCGCTTCGAGACCATGCCTTCAAGTCCGGCCTTGTCGAGCAAGTGAAAGATGGCCTTGGCTTCCCCCGGCAGGGGCTCGCTGAACTGAATACGCCCGCCGGGCTCGATCATGCTGGCCAGGATCTCGCGCCGCTCCTCTAGCGCCTTATCGCGCAGATCGTGGCCGTTAAGATGAAGCAGATCAAAGGCAACAAAATACAAGTCGTGCTGCTGTCATTCAGAACGACGATCTCGCCCTCGACAATGGCGCTTCGGCACCAAGGCGCTTTGCCTCTCTCACCAGGTCGCGATATTTCGCCGTCCAGGCGTGGCCATTGCGCGTATAAATGCGTGTGCCGACTTCATCAATGATCATCTGCGATCGGTAGCCGTCGAACTTGACCTCCTGGGTCCAGCCTTCACCCTCGGGAGGCTTCTCCACAAGGGTCGGCATCAACGGCTCGATGAACTTCAAACGCATGCACTGACCCACCCTCCGGCGATTCAATAAGACCAAGTAAAAATGGTTCCGAAGCCGGAAATCAGCCTTTTGGTGCAACAAACACGTCAACTCGACGTTGCGGGATGAGCGAAGGATGAATCGATATGGCCGACGACAAGAGCAAGCGGGATTTTCGTGATCGGGACCGTGTCACGGCCGATGAGGATTATGAAGTTGAATATTTCGCAACAAAGACCGGCATCACACCCCAGCAGGTCAAAGAGCTGATCGCGAAGCACGGCAACCAACGCGAGACTTTGGAGCGGGTAGCCAAGGCGCTGCGGAAACAATGACCAGGCTATCTGATCTCGGCAGACCACTGATCGGCCACCGACATGAAGGCCCGCCCGCGAGCGAACTCGCGCATTTCCTTCCTTGCCTGTTTGCGGTCAACAGATCGATATGCGCGATTTTCGCCAGGTCACTTATCATGCCGATCCGGAGCACGAGCCGCTCGAACTGGACGCTTAGGACCAAAAGTGCCGAAATACCACGTTGAGGAAATGGACGGCGATACCGTGACGGCTACCCACATCGTCCACGCGACAACGCCGATCAGGGCGGCGCGGGAAGCGACAGAGCGCGACATCACTCTGCGCACCAGCGAGCCCATCTGGATCAGGGTTGCCGACGAAAAGCGCGGCCACAATTCGAATACAGTTTCAGCCAACTCGGCTAGCTGAGTTTTTGAATGGCATACCATGCCGTCGACCTCGATACGCAAGTTCGACTATGACCCGAACACCAGGGTTCTCTCCGTCTGGTTTGTGGCAAGCGGGAAGCATTACGAGTTTTTGGACGTACCTGCTGAGGCCGTTGCTGCGTTCAAAGCTGCCTTTGCTAAGGGCGTCTATTTTAACAGGCACATCCGCAATCGTTATGCAGTCCGGCTCGCGCCAGGGCGCTGACATCTGGAGACGCCGGGTTTGTGCAGGGATGGCCCGCGCCTGCTTCCGAGCGCGGGCCGACCATGATGAGTGAGGGGCCATCTTGGTCACCGGCAGGGACCGCTGAGAACGAGCCGGGTGTGACCGAACAGCCTCGGAGCGGGGATGTTCCCGGCTGACCCAAAAAGGCCAAAGGGCGCAATTAGCACCGACTTAATTAGGTCCGGAAAATTTTAACGAATCGTTGACCGCGCTGTCCCAGAATAGGACGGCGCGGTCAAACCCCAACCTTGGCTGCGCAGGCGGCTTCGGCACTCAGTTCCACCCCCGAGCTGTCGGAGCCGCCACCCACCCACACTTATACCAGCAATGGTTGAATCAACCGTTACTGCACGTGCTTTCATGGCGCTTCCCTGATCGTTAGACTTTGACGGATCAAACAGAGGATTCACAGATTCGGAGACTCGACCGATGGAAACGATCTTCGATGACGTCGGCAACGGCCTCAGAGCGCCCGCACAGACGCATGGCGCCCTGTATGCGCCTTCGCGCATCGACATGGCCGGCAAGCTGTTCCTTGGCGTCGCAATCGGCCTGGGCCTTGGCTTTGGAATGGCGAACGCGGGTTAGACCCGACCTATCGGTTCGGGCGGTCCGTAGCCAAAACGTTGTAGAGCACCAAACACGCCAGCAACGAAATGACGCTGCCCAGCAGGTCGCCTAGGGTCAGGCCGGAAAAATAGACAAGATCGAACGCCAGTACCGCCATCGCCCCAGCCAATCATGATTCGGGACACTGCCGACATTAACCGTTAGTCGGCACTGTTCCGGTCTGGATAACCTGTTCAATCTTTTCGTTGAACTTGCGCCATTCGCCAACAATCCAAAGTTAGGCGAAGCAATCAAGCTTGCGAATGAATACGCCTCCGGAGACGTCCCCATCGGCCAAGAGGTTTTCGAGGCCATCGGAGCGTCGCGGAAAGAAATGATAGAGAGTTGGCGAAAGAGGCGGAACGCTATCCGGTCTGGCAAGCTCGCTCCCACACCACGCAACCTAATCCAAAGTACCGCGAGGAATAGGAATGGCTAAAGTCCGCAAGCGCACCCTGCCCTCCGGTGAAGTTCGCTGGCCGGCAGACTACTTCGATGCCGGCTGCAATCGCCGCGCCAAGCAGTTCGACAAGCGCAAGGATGCCGACGGCTATCCGGTAAAGGTGCGACGTGACCTGCAGCTATGATTCGAATCCAGGTTCCCCAGAAAGCGATTTTTCCGTTTGATCATTAGAACATTTCGTGTCAGTCGGACGCACGGTCGGTAATTTTTGTTCCCGTTTCGAGCTTGCGGATGGCGCTTTCGCCGAGCGCCGGATCTCGGTTGAGGAAGGCTGTGGCCGGTGATCGTTGCGATTTCCGGCACCCAGGCCTCGACGAGCGCCAGGCGCGTTACAGCAGTCCCGCGAATGTATTGAGGGTCACTCCGACCACCCCGGCCGAGGCGCAGGCCTTGCGCCACGATGATCGAAAGCCATCTGAGGTCCATGGCACGCCGTCGCTGTTCAAAAGTATCTGCCCGACCTTGTCGCGCAACGCCTCGAGCGCAGCCTTGAGCGGCCCTCCGACGGGAATGACCACACGAGTTCCGGTCTTGGATTGCTGCAGGCGGATCACCTTGCCGTCATACTGCTGTCAAGTGAGCCGCAGCAGGTCGCCCTGGCGCCGGCCGGTCCACAAGGCCAGTGTGAGCGGCAGATGCAGGTGCGCGGGAGCGCTGGCATAGAATGCGGCCTCGTAGGCGGCAGTCCAGACGTTAGCCACCCTGGTGCCGCGATAGAGGCGCCCGCCCTTCTCGCAAGGATTGGCTGACACAAGGCCGCGACCGTGTCCCCAGGACAGGATCCTCGCCAGCACCTGCCAGCCATAGTCTGCCTGTTGGCGCGATGCCTTGGCGCGCTCGTCGCGCCACTCCATGAAGATGCCGCGCGTGCGGCGGTCGCTCATGCCCGACAGCGGGAAGTCACCGAATTTCTTTCCGATAACCTTGATCAGCTTGACATAGTCGGCTTGCGTGCGCGGCGCCAGGTCATCCAAATCCGAGCTGGCCTGAAATTCATTCAGCACGGACAGCAGCACGCCCTGGCGCGGCTTGGCCTTGGTCGCGGCGGCAGCTTTGTAGGCTGCGATGAATTCGGGATCTCCAGGCTTGCCAGGCAAGGTGGCCCGCCCTTCCAAGCCCACTAGTAGGTGACGAGGCTGCCGTCGGCGAGTTGTTTGGCGCGGCTGTTCAGCCCCTTAAGACGAACGCGCATGATTTTTTATATACTGGTCGACGGGGTTTTCCGGTTCGCTCGTATGTGTAGCGGCGATGACCACGATCTTGCCCGTCGCCGGATCTATTTCTACCCTGCCAGGCTCCATGTTGCCTTAGCGTGCGCTCTTGATCCGCGCGCAATATCGGCAATTTTGAAGGAGATCAGTGTGCCGGCCATTTTGGATTGCTCCCGCCTTTTCAGCCGCCGCGTTTTCCAAAAGATTCGTGAGGTTTTGGATAACTGCTTGGAGCAGATCCTTGACGGGCAGCCTCATCACCTTCTCGATGCCAATTAAGACTTCCAGGACAATTCGAGCCGGCCTGAGAATGATCGAAACCGGATATTGCTCGCGCCTAATTACCTCTCCTACCGGAGACGATGCATCGAAATCAGACCATCCCTGCCCTTCCTGATCGAAAGACAAGGCCAAGGTGCGGAAATTCGGACTTTTGGGACCTTCTCAGGTTACAGCAACCGACACAGTGAAACGCAATTGTCCATGAGATCGGCGGTTGCTGCTACACATTCCCCTCGCTGAGGCATGCGTTTCTGGAAGGCGGTCCGCAGCCGGTTCCGTGCACGTTTTATTTTGACTGTTAACTGTCACGCTAGTCGAATGTTGACGACTCCCCCTCGGAAGAGTTAATAATCGCTTAATATAAGCATTTTCTTAAAAACATGATCGGCAGCCGACGAGTTTGCCGACGCAATGGGGAGACGCAGCGCGACGACCAATCTCGTCGCAACATCATCATCATCATCAACATCGAGCCGCCATCCGTAAACGGTACTGCTGAGTCAGCCGTTCGCAAGGCGTAACATAGCGGCGGTTTGGTGGGCTGACGAAGTCTATGAGTTTTGATAGCGAGTGCTTTGTCTTTTCAGTGCGGTCGGTAAACGGATGTGGGGGCATCTGTGTATGAGTAAGGGGGTTATAATGGCTGCTTCTCAAATCATAAACGCCGACGGAATGTCGACGTTGCTTCCCGATACGCCACAGGGCGGAGACTATACCTACCGCTTAGCCGAAAATGCGCCCGTCCCCATTTCCACCGTTCTGACCATTATATCTCTCGATGGGTCGAGTAGCGATCTGGCCGAAATCACACTTTGCTCTCCGAATGATGAGTTTTCCGCCTCGACCGATCCGAAGAAGCCCGCTGTTGCCTGCGCAGATTCAGCAGGCATCAAGCTGTGTTTGCCGGACTCGCGAGCGTGGGCGTTTGGCATTGGTACACATGCCATTGGTCTGGATGCGAACTCATTTGGTCCGGCGCTCTCGCCCAGGATCAAGCCGTTTGTTGGCGAAGGCGAACTTGCCCTCATAGGTTCACAATTTTTGAGCGACGCCGCTGCAAGCGGCAGGTCAATGTCGGCACTTCTCGATCGACAAGAACAACTAGCGAGATAGGGGACGGGGTATGGCAACGGCAACTGGTACAAGCGGCAACGACAATCTGGTCGGCGGTAGTGGAGACGACGTGCTTTTGGGCGGTGCCGGAAGCGATCGCCTGAATGGCGGTTCAGGCGCCGATACGCTCGATGGAGGCAGTGGTTTCGACACGGTCCTGGGCGGATCGGGAGCGGACACGCTCATCTATCGCGCGTGGGAAAATCAGTACAAGTTTGGTAGCCAAGTCTACGGCACAGGGACAACCGTCGGACAAACAGCCTTTTCCGGCTACGACACCTACGACGGCGGTAACGGCAATGCTGCGAAAGGCACTGCCGAGATCGATACGCTCGCTATCTATCTAAGCAATGATCAACTAGCCAACACGTCATTCATGACCGCGTTTAACACCGAACTTGCTCAGTTTCGTGCCTTCATTGCCGCGAACTCGAACACGAATACCGGCCAAGCAGGTCAGGCAGAATTTACCTTCGCCACGATCAACCTCAAGGTCTCCGCGATCGAGCGGGTCGTCGTTCTCGATAGCGCCGGGCAAGTTCCTGTCTCCGTAAATATTGTCGACCCTTCCTTAAATGATGGTGACAACAACTCGGTCGTGACCTTCACTTTTCTTGGTCCCGTGACGGGCTTCGATTCTGCCGATGTTACGGCAATGAATGGCACGCTGACTGATTTTGTGAAGATTGATGCTTCGCATTATACGGCGAAGTTTATAGCAAATGACGGCTTCGCCGGCACCGGCTCGGTGTCTGTGACGGCAAACAGCTACACCGACCTTGCCGGCAACCTCGGCGCGGCGGGCTCCGACACGGTCATTGTGGATACCGCCAACCCGACGGTCGTGATCGGCACCGACGACAGCGCCCTGAAGATCGGCGATGTCGCGCACCTGACCTTCACCTTGAGCGAGGCGTCGA
>NZ_JAMYOY010000045.1:0-8499 GCF_040320115.1 Mesorhizobium sp. M0802 | reverse complement strand
TGCGGGATCCGAGGCTTGGTGATGGGGCCCAGTAGGCACGAAAGACGATGCCAGAACAGCGTCGTCTTCATTAGCTTTCCCAGGGGGGAGATACTCTGGCCAACTGTATTCCTCCTGCGGCCCGCTGTGCTGCGCAGCGGCGTCCCCAATGGCACGAGCCTCCATGTCGACTGCGTCTTCCGGACGAGCAGCAAGGGCAATTTCGCGCCCGAGTGCGGCGTACGGCGGGAACTTCCGGAGATGAGCTAGTGCACTGATCCACCGGTTACCACTGGAGTCCAAATAGCGCCTGGCATCTTCATCCAGCGACCCCTCGTAAAGCCGAGCCGCAATCCCCGGCCTGTTGTTTTCATGCAGGTAATGACTGAAACGTCTAAGAGTAGCCGCATAGTCCTGAATGGTTTTGGGATTCGGCCCGGTCGCAGGCGCTGCCTCGTACTTTTTGACCAGAGCCGCTTTGTAATCTCTGATGAGCTCGGCGTCGACAGGGTCGGGATTCAGGGCAGCGCGGCCCACCATTGGCGCTCCGCGCGCCGACTCTTTGAGACGACCCAGTGCTCTAGCCACGTTCGAGGAGCCACTCTCGCGCTGGTACTCCTTGAGATCCTGATCCAGCAACGGATCGTCAAGCCGAGCAGCAAATCCCGGCTTGTTATTATCAAAGAGCCAACGACCAAAGCCGAGAAGAGAATTTACATGGTCCGTGACCGTGCGCTCCCCGACCTTACCGGCATAGAGTGCTGACCTCAGCCCTTCGACAACGGTCGCATCGTTGGAATAAAGAGGACGCTTGTCGCGACCGGAGACCACTACTGGAGGATCTGGCTGCACCGCCGCCGGCAGAGAACGAGCATGGTCACGCAACTCGACCCGTGCGGGGGGATTCAGATCAACCACTGACGAATCCGGCGCATGATGATGGCGCGCCGTTGAGTGACCCCGCTGCAGCACCGAGGCACCCAGCATCGACCCACTGCCTCCGGCGTACGGCGCCGCGGCGTGTTCTTGTCCGATCCCTTGCATCATGGGCTGCGCTTCCCATGGGGCCGCGCCTTCGATGAGGTTCAGGTCTCCCTGAGACGGATGAGGATGGAACGGGTCTGGCAGAGCCGGAACGCCGGGGGCGGGAATTTGGGCAGCGGCTTGGCGCGCCTCGCCCGAGCGCTGCTCAAAGCCCTCTTGCCCGGCCTGTGCCGCTTGCTCTTGAGATGCCGGGGGCTGCACCTGCCGCCAACCTGTTACATTGGATAGGTCAAATTTGTGCCGGTTCACGCTAGCCTCACGTCCACAGATCAGCTGAGCAACCTACTCGGGCATACTTACGAGAAGCTGACGAGGTCCGCGGTCCCGGAGCGGGTAGGCCTAATTTTCTGCGCGCCGATTGCGCTGGCGCGACGTAGCCCGGCCTTTTGCCAGCTCGGCAGCTACGGCTCGCAAAGAGCGTCGTAAGGCTTGCGGAGCCGCCCCTCAGCTCCCGTCGAGGAGCAATCCTCAATTCACATATTTGGAGATGGCTCGCTGGTTTACCGGTCTGCGAGCCCTGCAAGCCCATGCTTCAGCATGCCGCCCTGCAGAGGTATTTCATTTCGAGGTAGTCCTCGAGGCAATGGCGGGAACCCTCCCGCCCGATGCCGGACTGCTTCACTCGGCCGAAAGGCGCGGCTTCCGACGACATGCGTCCCGTGTTCATACCACCATGCCATATTCCAAGGCCTCGGCCACACGCCAAACACGCTTCCGTTTGAGGCACAAATGTGGGCGGCAAGGCCGTAGATCGTGTCGTTGGCCTCATGCACGACCTATCCGCATCGTCGAAGCAATCACAGGCGCCAACCGCCCGAATGTCTCTTTCTTGCGCGATGGTCATCTCGCTGGAGACAGGACCGATAGTTCGACGTGCCATTCGCGCGATGCGTTTGCCCCCGCATCGAATTCTGCGGCCTTTCGCGACGGCATCTGCGATATGGGATTCGATTTTGGCCAGAGCCTGCCTGTCGATCAGCACCGATCGCCACTCCGGAGCAAAGCCCTCGCCAACGATAAGTGGCGGACTTTCTCCACGAATTCTCGACAAACACCTTCGTGAACGCCTGACTGGACGGGGGTAGGCGTGCAGAACAGGTCGCATAACCACGCCATCGTTCGGCGACTGCAGCCGCGAAGCGTCTCGAACACACATCGGCTCGATGCGGTTGCGTCCAGAATGCATCGGCGAGCGGCGGGAGTCTTCGCTATATTCGCCCCCGACATCCCGAAGTCCTCCAGCTTGCCTGCCAAAAAGGGGTGTTGCATGAATAAACCCGCTTTCGTCGCCGTCAGCCGCGTGCCCAGGAAGGACGACAGCCTCCATAGCAAGAATGCGAGATGATCATCGTATTCAGCGGCAGCGTGCCGGCGAAATTGGGTTTTCGGCAGGCCAAATAGCGCGATGCAGAAGGATGGTGAGGATTTCGCGTCCGCTGACGCGTAGGTTCGTCAACGCTTATCCAGTATCGAGATAACAACGCCGCTGCGCAGGAACGAATTCTGAGAGCGCACCCTGCGAGAGGTTGCGCTTGCTGACGCGGCTGTGGAAGAAGCAGGGGCTCGCGCCGAAGCGCATGATCACCGACTAGCTTCGCTCGTATGGAGCGGCAAAGCGACAGATGATGCCGGACGTCGAGCACCGGTCGCACAAGGGGTTGAACAACAGAGCGGAGAATTCCCATGTGCCGCCGCGAAAACGGGAGCGGATGATGCAGGGGTCCGATCGCCGGGAGGCCTGCAACGCTTCGTCTCGACCTTGTCAGCCCTCCGCAACCTCTTCGTCCCGCCCCGCCCCAAACGTTCTGCTCTCGCCATACATGTTCATGCTTGCAAGCCATCGCCGAATCGAAGGCCGTGACTGGAACGCCCGCATGAATTCAGCAGCAGCAGCCCTCGGCCGGCCAATTTCAGACAACGTGACAACCCCGACCGACAAGCCTATGTCGTCAAATCGCCAAACCGACGCGACGAACTCGTGCTGGTCGGCAAGGCGATAGTGGCTGGAGCATCAACTCGGCCGACGAGAGTGGCCACACCATCCTAGACAGGATCGGCCGATATGCCCGGCATCGCCGCTCTGCAAAAAGCACAGCGGGCATCCAGACGTTGCCGGGTTGACTATGGGTGTCCGAACCGCGAAAAGAGGCCGCTCTTTATGAGTGGCGTGCGCTGGCAGTCTAACCCCAAGCCCCCCGCCCGGGCTGCCGGCGCGCTTCTAGGAACATCGAGGTAGATGACGAGACTCCGAACTACATTTCCAAAGCTATCGGTGGATTCACATTTCAAGCCCAATCGATTTCCTACAGCCAGGCGCGAACGTTCGACTGGAACATTCAGAATTCACATCAAGGTGCACCGCTGTTGCGTCCCGAACAGGTTCGGCTGCTCGATGACGAGTACGAGATTGTTCTCATCAAGGTCTGCCACCATTAAAATTGAGGAAGGTGCGATATTTTTCGGATCGCATTCTGAAACGCATCTTTGAAAGCCAGACAGGCGCCCTCCCGGAGCCGGCGCCCTTGACGGGAGCAGAGGAGGCGCTCTCCGCAGAATCTCAACTCGGTGACCCGCTGTGTGAATTGGCGCAGGACTTTGACGATACAGTTTGATGTGAGGCTAGTATGAACCCGCGAAATAGTAATCCATCCCGTGTAACAGCTTTGTCGCAGGTGCAGGACGCCGGCTTGGAAGACGGGCAAGCGGTCCAGGCCCGGCGAGTGGGCTTTGAGCAGCACGTGTCCGAGGCGCTCCGGCCGCTGTTCGATGGTCGAGCTGACGAGCCGCCTACCGGTCCAGAGGAGCTTCTGCGACTGGAACAGGGGTTTCGCGAGGTGCTTCAGCGAGGGCAGGATCATCAAGCCGCCTCGTCTTTTTTCAGCGATCCAAGGATGCCCGCTGGACGGGATGACCCCAAGGGAAGCGTGTCGGACGCTTTCGCAGCAGCCGGCTCTAGGCACGCCGAGGCCGCCGCCCCGCCAGTGTTAGCTGCCAGCCAACAGCAGATCCGGCCCTCGCCAGTTGCGTTTGACCGGCCGGTATCATCCTCGGCTGCTGCAGGCGTGCGCTTGTATGCCCCTTCGATGATCTCTCGGAAGACCAGTTCCGAAAACTGCGATCAGTTGCCCGCCTTGTGCTGGCGCCTCGCCGTCGAGGTCGAAACGCCCGCGATTCAATGGAAGGTCAGCGGGCCATGGGGGCAGAGTGCAACGGTGTCTACACCGCCTATTTGAGGGGGAGAGGTACACTTGGCTTTCCTGTTCCAGCAGCATCCGGCCGCACACCGACGCGATGGGGAGCTAGAATTCAAATCGGACCTTCGCAAGGCACGCACCGCGGCTCAAACGCCGTTCGTTTGGGAAAAATGGCTCAGTACCGACAAAGCTTCTGTGATGGCCCTAGTGGCCTCGGTTGCGCTCTTGGTCGCGATACAGTGGCAAGACCCCCAGATCAACGAGGCGGTCCTAAGCGAACTGCGGACGATTCAGATCAACTACGCATTGCTCCAGCGAGACGTCGCCCGCGCCGACATGGTATTGGACTTCCGTTCCGTTGCTTCTACCGGGCAAGCATTAAAAAGGAACCTTCAACACTACCAACGCCTTGTTGAGATTTCGCCCAATGAGAGCTCCGGGGTGCACTCCAGGTTGGTTGCACAGCTCAAAAAGTCCCTCGAAAACACAGAAGCTGCCATCTCGGCCTCGGCCGCGCAAAATGAGCTTCTGCAAAGCTCTCTCGTACGCTTTGCTCGCTCGGCTAATCGCCTTCGGGGGGGAGTGTCGAACAGGCCTGAATTTTCCAATCTGATCCTTCAATTTTCGGCCAGACCGGGATTCAGCCTCGCATTACAAATCGATCAGTCTCTCCGCCGACTTCCTCCTAGCCAGGACCAAGTCACGGAGGATGTTGCCCGCGAGGGCCGCGCTATCCTGTCCTCAATGTTGAGGTTGGACCGCGCTGTCAATCGGATCCCATCCTTCGACACGTTCGCCAAGGCTGCCGAATTGGAGCGAGAACATCTGAAAGCCTACAGCTTCGCCAGCGCGCAAGCGCAGCGTACACGACTTTTCTTTGGCTTGGTGTCCATATGCCTCTGCTTGTTTGCGACCATTCGAGCCTCCACGCAGCATGTGCGGACGAACCGGTTGGAAAGGCGGTTAGAGCTTGAAGCGGCGATGAGTGAGATCGAAGCTTGTTTCATCGACAGTCAAGCAACGAAGGCTTCGCGGCGCTTCTCCACCGAAGCAGCGCTTAGACTCATTCAATGCGTTTTCGATGCGGATCAATGCGCGCTTGCTCTGGTGGATCCGAGTATCAGCAGGAATACCGAGTACTTTGTCGCGAACAAGCGCATGCGCGTCTGGAACGCCGCGCTAATCCATGAAGTCGTCTCACTTGTACACCCGGAACAGCCAGTGTTTCGCGTCGTTCCGGCGTCGGAAGTGGTTCGGACTGCCGTAGGCACTACCGGTGTTTGTCAAATTGTTGGTTGCAGGGCCTCCGATCAGCAGGCTGCGGTTTGTATCCTTGTTTTTGAAGGAGATCGCTCACCACCCTCCACAGACGACCTCCTGGTTCTGGCGAGCGCTACTGTGCGTTTAGGCAACCATCTTGAAATGCAACGTGTACACACGGAACGTAACCTTTTTGAGAGTCGATGGGAGCATGCGGAAAGGCTGACGGCTGTCGGCACAATCGCAAGCGGCGTTACACATGAATTCAATAATGTTCTAGGAGCAATAGTCGGCTACGCAGAGATGGCTAAAGGTCTTGTGCGCCGCCCCTCGAGAATTCGGGGCCACATCGGCCAAATTATCTTGGCCAGCAACCGAGCCAAGCTGATTATTGATCAAATTTTGTCACTAAGCCGAACTCGGAAGCGCGTGACGATGCCTTTCGACGTCTCGGAGAGTGTAATGGATCTCGCGCCATTGCTGCGGGTTACAGTTCGTGCGGATGTTCAGTTGAACTTCAAGATCAACGAGTGGCAAACGGTGATCGAGGGCAGCCCGACCGAGTTACAGCAAATCCTTATGAATCTATGCAAGAACGCGTCGGAGGCTCTCTTGAATGAGGGCCGTGTCCAGATTAGCGTTTCTCGCGCTCACGTCTGTCAAACGAAGCCCGTGGCTAAGGGCACCTTGAAACCGGGAGATTACGTTCTCCTCTCCATCAGCGACGATGGCCAAGGAATCGCAAGTTCGGTGCTTCCGCACATCTTCGAGCCCTTTTTTACCACGCGCTCTCGCGTCGGCGGGACCGGACTGGGTCTTGCTGCAGTGGACCGCCATGTGAGCGCGCTCGCAGGATGCCTTGACGTCACCTCGGCTGTTGGCCGAGGTACACGCTTCGATCTCTACTTACCGGCCTGCGCTGAGGAGCAGGTCAGAGCTGATAGCGCTTCCGGTCCATACGATGGATCACTTGGCAATGGAGAAATCATTGCAGTCGTGGAGCCCGATCCAGCAGCGTTGGAGATCTACAACGATAAGATCGCCGCGCTTGGTTATAAGCCTGTCGGCTTCGCGACCTTCGAAAGTCTTTGCGACTGGATCGAGAGCGGGAAGGCAGCCGACCTCCTCATTTTCGATCAAGCGACTTTCCTCGGGCCAGGACAGCCCGAAGCCGTACGTACCACCCTGATGACGGTGCCCATCATCGTCGTTGGTGGAAGCGACCCCATGCCGATCACATCTGGTAATCAGACCTTCGTCCTTTGGCTAGCCAAACCGGTCTCGTCCAGGACGATGGAGCATGCAATTCGTAGGATGATAATGGCATGATGCCGCCGACGCGCTCAGGCTACCGAGCTACCGAGGCAATCGGAGGCGGAGCCGGCTGGGATCCAGCAAATCAAGAGCGTCGGACGATCTCTGCGCACCCGGCTCATGGCGAGTTCCCCTCGAACACTGTCGTCGGCTTCCGCCCAAGGAAGGGCTCCCCGACCACGGCAAACCTGCCGCCGTGCTCGTGACCGTCAAGGACAAGTCGCCGCGCGATGGGGTCTGCGGGCCTCCATCCTTGACAAGTCACTGCGCGCTGGCGGCGACAGGCGACGGGTAATATAAGGTCGGGACGAGGAGATGGTCGCCAATCGGTCATGCAAGATGGTTGACGAAAAGCAAAGCTTGACAATCATCGCCCCATTCACGCCAGACTTCTCCTGTGCGCTCATCACTCGGCTACGCTCATCACCGATTTAATTCAAATTTGTCTGTATATATTGACGATTGCACCACCTTCACCTCGTAAACGGCAATGCGGGCGGATGGAGAGGGTTCTATGATATGACAAGCGATTTTTCCGCCGCCCGAGGGCATTTAGATCGAGCGTATGACTACCTTTGTGGGGATGACCCGATGAGTCAAAGGGGCCGCGAAGCCTTGGATCTGCTAATTGAGGCGGTTGCCGTCGAAGAGTTCAAGCAGCCACGCCAAAGCGCGGAGGTGCTAAGGTTTCCGATCGGGCGCCGCTGCTGAGGTAATCTCCACGGCCGCCATGTAGCCTCAGGTGGCAGGGACTCGCCGCCCCGTGAGGGCCGGGAACGAACGCATTGGCAAAAGGAAAGCCCACTTGCCAAACCCGCGCCCGGCCGGCGTGGTAAGAAGGCCGGCGGGTTCCCAAGCGGAGACATTGACGCCGGACTATGACGTTCTTTGCATCGGCAATGCAGCGCCGGCAACACCGCCGCCGGCGTAGGCAGCTTCGGCGGGCGCGCCGCCTTCTTCGGCAGGTGACGAACGACGCGCTCGGCGAGATCTACGCCCACGACATCCACGCCCAGGGCGTCGCTTCGACACCGAACCGCTAGTGGGACAACCACCGACGGCATGCTCGATGAACTTCGTAACGCCCGATGGCGAGCGCTTATCTCGGCGCCTGCTTCGAACTCGGCCCGACGATGTCGAACCGGACAAGGCTTCGGGCACCAAGGTCACTTATTTCGAGGGCTATCTGGGGGACCCGCCGCGCGCCAAGCAAGCGATCCGGCAGACCGCGCGGCTGGCGCATGCCGCTGGGCGCGAAGTGTCGATGACGCTGTCGTATTCGTTTTGCGTCGACCCCTACCGCGACGAGTTCGTCGAGCTGATCCGCTCCGGCACGGCAGCAGCAGGTCGTCTGGATCGCCGGGACTATCCGGGTGAGTACGTCGGGGTAGTGTGCTGAGAGTTCTGCAAATTCGCTGAGAGGGGGCGGTCATGGCAGGCTGGTGATTGTTCACGTCACCGATTGCCGCGAAGGAACGCCACCATGACCAAGACTGAAGTTAAGACCGCCAGCGCTGCGGTCAAAGCAAGGGCGTCGAGTTGGTTGTGTCCGACGATCACGCCGGCCTGGTGGCAGCGATCGGCGAGGTGATCCCCGAAGCCGACTGGCAACGCTGCTACGTGCACTTCCTCAGGAACGCGCTCGATCATCTGCCGAGGAAGCACGGCGACGATTGTCTGCAGGAACTGCGCTGGCTCTACGACCGGC
>NZ_JAMYOY010000044.1:0-9086 GCF_040320115.1 Mesorhizobium sp. M0802 | reverse complement strand
GCGAAACGGTCCGGCTACTCCCCATGGACGAGACCATCAGCATCGCCCGCGAGGCCGCTCCATCCGGCTCGGGTCCGTTGCTGATCGGCGACT
Source organism: Mesorhizobium sp. M0802 (assembly GCF_040320115.1). Classification (NCBI taxonomy): domain Bacteria; kingdom Pseudomonadati; phylum Pseudomonadota; class Alphaproteobacteria; order Hyphomicrobiales; family Phyllobacteriaceae; genus Mesorhizobium; species Mesorhizobium sp. M0802. The sequence goes on along the minus strand of NZ_JAMYOY010000044.1, from coordinate 8,993 downwards.
ACACCGACAATCCCGATGGCGGTGCACCTGGCGATGCCACCAATTTGATTCGCGCCCTGATCGCAGCCGGCATCAAGGGCGTTGCGGTCGGCGCCATCGCCGATTCGGACGCCGCCGCGGCCGGGCTCAAAGCGGGAATCGGCGCGACGGTTACGGTAGACCTCGGTGGCAAGAAGGATCCGCGCTTCAGCGGCACGCCGATCCGACTGATCGGAACGGTGGGCGCCGTCTCCGACGGGATCTATGTCCGCAAGGGCAAGGTTGCGAATGGCACCAGGGCTAATATGGGCCCGAGCTTCCGCCTCGATCTCGACGGCATGCAGATTATTGTCGCCACCTACGCCACGCCGATCTACGAGCGCGAGCAGTTCCGTATGTACGGCATCGAGCCGGAGCGCGTGAATATCCTCGCCTGCAAGGCGATGAACCACTTCCGTGCCGATTTCGAGCCGATTGGGCGGAGACTCATCTATGTCGATGCCGGCGGCCTCTGCTCGCTCAACTTCAAGCAGTTTCCTTGGAAAAAACTCAGGCGGCCGATCTGGCCGCTGGACTTGAGTTGAGACGGCTCGGCTGGTTGAGACTGAGCGCTTGATCGCGATGCGCTTTCGGGGCGTGGCGTTGACCAGTGGGCCTGCCGCCGCAGATAAAGGATGGGACTCACGGCCCATTACCGCTTGGGAAGGCAGGCTATCTTCAGGTGATAGTTTAACCCGCGCCATGCATCTGATTGACGGCAGGTGGTCCTTCGTGTGCTGAAAGTATTGCAAGGCGACCCGCTCAAGATCCGGGCGTTCTAACATGCCGAGAATGGAGAGGCTATAAATGCAACCACGTCGGCCGCAAACCGGGGGGACCAAGACGAGCGGTGATGTCGAAGGGCGGAGATCGGTTCGTTGCACGCCTCGAAGCCGGTGCGGTAAGCGCGAAAGGCGCTACAAGCGTGGACGCAAGCATAATTGCTATTGATCTTTGATCAAAGATTTGATAGTGTATGCGTGCGGATCAATTGTGGCGCCATGTACGAGAAACTGTGAAGCTGGGTTTGCGAAAGGCACGAAAGACCTGGGAATCGCCATGAAGCGATCCTCGCGACTTCAGTGAGTGCAGAACGCACGACGGTCGACAGCGCGCTCGGAGGGCGAGGTCCGATCCAGTTATCGTGGATCGTGAATCGGGCAATTAGCCGAATGGCGAGCTGGACCGCTCGCAAGGCTTTGCCGGGGGGAAGCAATCCGCAAAGCAAGCGGCAATGGGACTGCTCAAAACAGGGAGTAAAAACATGGAAATTTCTCGACGCGATCTCATCAAGTTGAGCGTAGCTGCAGGAACCGCCTGGTCGGCACCGTCTATTGTGCGGGCTCAGGCTGCTTCAACTGACACGCGGGTGCTGCGCCTGGTGCTCGGGGGCACTCTTCCCGCGAGTTTTGATCCGCTCTTTACGACAAGCGGCGATACTCAAGACCATGGCTTAGCTATTTATGATACGCTCTTTGCGTTCGACTCCAAGCGGGCGGCACGTCCACAAATGATCGACAATTGGGGCGTGTCCGAAGACAGGTTGACCTATACATTCGCACTTAGGGACGGCTTGGGCTTTCACGATGGATCCCCTGTCACCGCTGCTGACTGTGTGGCCTCGATCCGCCGTTGGGGTGCGGCGGCCCCGGGTGGAAAAATGCTAATGGAAAAGGCAAAGGATGTCTCGAAGAAGGATGAGAGAACCTTCACGATTTCACTGAGGGAGCCATTCGAGCTTCTGATCGACACGCTGGCCTCGCCAACACAGTTTCTAGCTGTAATGAGACAGAAGGACGCGAATTTTTCCCCAACAGAGCAGGTAACAGACAATATCGGATCGGGGCCGTTCAAGTTCAATCGTGCTCTCGCCAAGCCTGGCGCGAACTTCAGCTACGACCGCTATGAAAAATATGTGCCCCGGAAGGAGGCGCCCGACGGGTTGGCTGGGGGGAAAATTGTAAAAGTTGACAGAGCCATTTGGGAGAATATCTCAGATCAACAGACGGCGTTGGCCGCGTTGCAGGCGGGGGAGATTGATTTCCTGCTTACTTGCCCCGCCGACTTCTATTCTACAGTCGAGAGCGATCCCGATCTCCAATTGCAGGTCGTTCTGGGGGGAGGGCAAGACTATTTTGCGCGGGTTAATTTTCTCCAGCCGCCGTTCGACAACGCCAAGGCGCGTCAAGCGCTTTTGCATTTGGTAGACCAGGAGGCATTCCTGAGGGTCACGGCTCCCGATCCTAGGTTTGCCCAGAGTTTAACCTCTATATTCGGTACTGGATCTCCATACTCAAATGACGAAAATACGGGATGGTATAAGAAGGGCGGCGACCCAGAGCGGGCCAAGCAGCTCTTCAAGGAGGCCGGATATGCCGGCGAGAAGGTCGTCATTCTCGACTCTACAGACTGGCCACAAGGCGACAATTGCGCCCAGTTGCTGGCGTCAGAGTTAAAGAAGATCGGCGTCAATGCCGAGCTGGCGCCGAGCGACTGGGCCGGCATAACCGCGCGCCGAGCGAACAAAGGCCCCGTTGAGGGAGACGGCTGGAACATTCACATATCGAATTGGCCCAATCTCGCTCTCTCCGATCCAATCGGGGCCGCTCTCCTCCAGGCGAATGGCGAAAACGCTTGGTACGGCTGGCCGAAGAATGACGAATATGAGGCGCTACGGAGCAAATGGGCGGTTGTCAGAACGCTGGATGAGCGCAAGGCTCTGGCCCGCAAGATGCAACACCTGTGGTGGGACTTTGTCGGAGCGGTTTTCCTGGGTCAGGCGGTCGAGCCCTCTGCACGCCGCAAGACGCTCACCGGCGTCATAAGCAATGACTTGGGACGGTGCCCGATGTGGAACATGGAGAAAGTCTCGGCCTGATGACAGTCTACATCTTCCGCAGAGTTGTTTCGGCCATCGCTGTCATGGCGATGGTCGGGATTTTCGTCTTCCTGCTTCTCAGGCTGGCGCCGGGCGACCCGGCTGCCATGATCGCCGGCCGGTCGGCCACGGCTGAAGTAATTGCCGGCATTCGTGAGCAGCTGGGCTTGAACGATCCTATGCCGGTTCAGTTCATCCGTTGGGTGCGCGACATGCTCAGCGGCAATTTTGGCACCTCGATCTTGACCGGACGACCGGTTCTCGAGCTCGTCTCGCAGAGGCTTGAAGCGACTCTTTCCCTCTCAATCCTGACGATGATTCTCGCAGTGACGGTCGGGGTCTCCTTCGGCATCCTTGCCGCGTGGCGATCTGGCGGTCTCGTCGACCGCCTCCTCACGGCCTTTTCTGCATTTGGTTATTCAGTCCCGGTATTCGTCATCGGCTTCTTCCTGATCTACTTTTTCGCCATACAAACACATTGGTTGCCGGTCCAGGGATATGCGCCGATCGAGGGTGGTCTTTGGCCTTGGTTCGTGCACCTGATCCTGCCCACCGTGACCCTTAGTCTTGGCTACATCGCTTTCATCGCCCGGGTTACCCGGGCCAGCATGCTAGAAGTCCTGTCGGAAGACTATATGCGAACAGCCGCAGCCAAGGGCGCTTCCTCTTATGCTATGCTTTTCCACCATGCCTTGAAGAATGCCGGCGTACCGATCCTGACCGTCATCGGCATAAGCTTCGCCTACATGATCGGCGGAGTGGTTCTAACGGAAACGGTGTTCAACATACCCGGTACCGGTCGGCTGGTGGTGAGTGCGTTAAGCAACCGCGATTATCCGATTATTCAGAGCGTGCTCATGCTGACTTCGGGTCTGTACGTCCTTATCAATCTCACGGTCGATCTTGCTTATACGCTGATCGATCCGCGCATCAGGTACTGATATGACGATTTTTTCCGCACCAGTTGAATACGTTCCTACGGGTCGCCTGCGAATATCTGATTTTCCCCGTCTGGCACGGCGTCATCCGCTGGTCTTGATCGGCGGCGGCCTGTTGGCGCTCCTGATTGTTCTGGCACTCGCCGCCCCGCTTTACGCCGGCGATCCGGGGAACATGGATCCGTTCAAACGTCTCCAGCCGCCTTCGGGCAAAATGTGGTTTGGAAGCGATAATCTTGGTCGGGACGTGTTCGCGCGAACGATCTTCGGCGCCCGGATCTCCCTTATGGTCGGATTGATGTCGGCGGCGTGCGCGGCTCTGCTTGGGCTCCTCATCGGGATTCTCGCCGGCTACAACCGCACGTTTGACAATATCGCCATGCGGATCATGGACGGCCTGATGTCGATCCCGACGATTCTGCTGGCCATTGCGCTCATCTCTCTGACGGGTCCCGGGATTGGCATCCTCATCGTCGCCATTGCTATTCCCGAGACGCCGGCGGTCGCCCGATTGGTCCGCTCGGTGGTCCTCAGCGTTCGCGAACGTCCGTACGTGGAGGCGGCGCTCTGCGGCGGTGCGCGGCTGCCGAAGGTGCTCTTGCGGCATATCCTCCCGAGCACCATTCCGGCACTCATGGTGCAAAGCGCCACAGTGAGCGCGAGTGCAATTCTAACCGAAGCTGGGCTGAGTTTCCTCGGGGTGGGTGTGCCGCCCGAAATCCCCAGCTGGGGCAACATGATCGCTAGTTCGCGCTTGTTTCTCGCAATCGCCCCACTGACCATCTTCGCCCCGGGAATATGTCTCGCTGTCACGGTTCTTGCGGTGAACCTGCTTGGCGATGGTCTGCGTGATATGTTCGATCCCCGCACCAAGCGGAGGCGCTGACATGCAAATGCACAATACGATTAACCATGACTTGCTTCTTGACGTTCGAGACCTTGAGACGCACTTTTACGGCGAGGAAAGCGTTACCCACGCGCTGGGCGGCATCAGTTTCCAGATAATGAAGGGGGAAACTCTCGGTGTCGTCGGCGAATCCGGGTGCGGGAAGAGTGTCACCGCCCTTTCCATTCTTCGTCTGCTACCGAAGCTGACCGCCAAGACCGTTGGCGGCGAAGTCCGCTTCGGTGGACGGGATCTCCTAAATCTGTCTGAACGGGAGATGCGCAAGATCCGCGGTGGTAAGATCGCCATGATCTTCCAGGATCCGATGACGAGTCTGAACCCGGTCTGCACGGTCGGTCAGCAGATCGCTGAAGCGGTGCAGATCCACACGGGAGCCTCCCGTTCAATTGCGATGGCCAAGGCCGAAGAAATGCTCCGCTTCGTCCGCATCGCAGATCCCGAGCGTCGCGTCAACAACTATCCCCATGAGCTGTCCGGCGGTATGCGCCAGCGCGTCATGATCGCCATGGCGCTTGCCTGCTGTCCAGAACTGTTGATCGCCGACGAGCCGACGACGGCGCTCGACGTTACGATCCAGGCGCAGATCCTGCGGCTGATCGTCGATTTGAAAGAGCGTATGGGAACAGCCGTGATGTTTATCACGCATGATCTGGGCGTTGTGGCCGAGACATGCCAGCGCGTCATCGTCATGTATGCTGGCCGGATCGTCGAGCAAGCGACCGTAACTGATCTGTTCGCACGTCCCATGCATCCTTATACTCAGGCTCTCATGCGCTCCGTGCCTGACCGGCGGCGCGGCCGTCAGCGCCGTCTGCCGGAAATTCCCGGCATTGTACCAAACCTCCGTGAACCGATTATCGGGTGCAACTTTGCACCGCGCTGCCCGTTCGCGATCGATCTTTGCCGCGAGAAGACGCCCGTCCTGCGTGACATTGAATCGGGTCACGCCGCAGCCTGCTGGCGCTCAGACGAGCTTGTATGCGCATGAGCGGTCCATTGCTGAAAGTCGAGAATCTGACCAAGCATTATCCGCTCGGCGGGGGATTTTTCAAGAAGACCATTCCGGTGGTGCGGGCAGTGGAGGGAGTGTCTTTTTCCGTCGAGGCAGGTGAGACGCTCTGCATCGTCGGCGAATCCGGTTGCGGCAAGTCCACTGTCGCGCGGCTATTGATGCGACTCACCGATCCGACAGGCGGACGCGTCATGATCGATGGGACCGATATTGCGGGCCTCAAGAAGCACGAGCTTCGCGCGCATCGCCGTAGGATGCAGATGGTGTTTCAGGATCCTTACTCATCACTGAACCCGCGTCTCACCGCTGGACAGATTATCACCGAGCCCGTCGAGAATTTCGAGCGCCTCAGCCGAAAGCAACGCAACGCCCTTGCGGCGGACCTTCTTCAGAAGGTTGGAATGGCGCCCGAGATGATGCACAGGCTACCATCCGAACTGTCGGGCGGCCAACGGCAACGGCTCGGCATTGCGCGTGCGCTGTCGCTCAACCCCTCGCTCATCATCGCCGACGAGGCGGTGTCAGCCCTGGACGTCTCCGTGCAGGCCCAGATCTTAAATCTGCTTTTGGATCTCCAGCAGCAGATGGGTATCGCCTTCGTCTTCATCTCGCATGACCTTGGCGTCGTCGAGCATATCGCGCATCGCGTCGCCGTCATGTATCTGGGGCGGATCGTGGAACTCGCCCCGAGCGAGGTGCTCTTTGCGAAACCGGTGCATCCCTATACCGAGGCGCTGATCGCGGCGGCCCCGGTGCCGGATCCCACCCGAGTCCGGCTGGAGCCGCCCGTCGAGGGCGAGGTGCCGAGCCCGATCAACCCGCCGACAGGGTGCGCGTTCCACCCGCGCTGTCCGCTCGCGGTCGAGCGTTGTCGATTCGAAGTGCCGCCCCTGGTGCCAATGGCAGACGGCCGCGTCGTGGCCTGTCATGTGCGCGCTCCGGCTACAGCCACCCCCCAAGGCCGCCAGCTGCCGACTTCAACATGGACGCTGGTGGGATGAAACAGGTTAGGCTCGCTCAGAGAGCAGCGGATCATTGAGATGCAGATGACGGGCGATGGCGCCACGCTAGGCGACCTGGTCGCGTGGTGTCTGGACTGAAGTGTTGATCTGTGGTTCCCTCAATGAGTACAGTGGATTAAGGGATCCTGCCTCACCGGCGCATTGGTCTGCAAAGCTTGGTTTAGCTGTTGATCGCAGTCAAGCATTCGTCTTTGAATGCGCTTGCCAGTGATTGACTGGGAGCCGATCGATAAGGCCCTTTGTGTGGTTCCTGCTCTGCGAAGCGCGAGCCTGCCTCGCCGAGAGGCTTTGTTCAAGTCGATGCTGCTGTGAATTGGGTACGACTTGTCCGATGTTAAGCTGGGCGACAGAGGACGTTCCGACGATTCTACCGGTCTCGGCGCAAGAGCCGACACCTAAGCGAACGACTGTCGTGCCTTCGAAAGGCCCTTGTTGCCGTGTTCAGGACAATACGACGTTCGAGGGGATCAACTGGTCAACCCGTCAACGCTGGTAGGGCGTTAGGCCGAGGAAGAAGTCGACATCGTTGACGCGGGTAAGGTACCTTCTTACTTGACCCCGGATTCCCCCAAGAAGTGATAGGCACATTTCTATGATATCACGCTCCATTTGTCCGAGGTTGGAAACGCTCGTTGATTACCGAGACCATTCTCGACATGGTACAAATGATGGGCGCGCACCTGTGTGCCGTGCAGTGCCTGCGTGGCACGCCATACGAAATATGGGAGGCGCCCTCGGGAAGCGACAAATCGTTTTTGCGAAAGTCTTCCAAATTGGGTTCTATTCGCTCTTATGAGTGTCCGCGCCGTGAAAGAATGTGCATTAAAACTGTCCTACCCCCTTCATGTCTTCATCAACCTGACGTATGAGTCAAACATTCAATTTAATTGATCGTTGATCAAGTGAAAGAAGGGCGCATATCATGACCGAATCTCCAAAGGCCAAGCCAGATCGAATTATGCAGCCGATCGAGCCAGCCCTGATGCACGATCGGGTTTACGCATCGTTGTCGGCTGCCGTGATGGCAGGACGGTTCATTCCAGGTCAAAGTGTCATCATCCGGGAGGTCGCCGCCCAGTTCGAGACTAGTCCGATGCCTGTTCGGGAAGCAGTTCGTCGCCTAGTCGCGCTTAGAGCCTTTATCTCGTTGCCGAACCGGGCTGTACAAGTGCCGGAATTTTCTCCGGAGACGGTACGAGATCTTTGTCGAGTGCGACTGGGGATCGAAGGACTGGCCACATTATGGGCAGCGGAAAATGCAACGCCAAAGCTTGTAAAGCTCCTCCGGAAGTTGCTGCGCCGGGAGATCGAATGTGCAGGTAAGTCAGATTTCAGCGGTATGCTCGACGCTAATCGAGCATTCCATTTTACGATATATCAGGCGGCTGGATCCGAGAAGCTGCTGCCCTGCATAGAAATGCTCTGGTTGCAGATAGGCCCGTATTTTGGGGTCCTTAATGGGCATCCGAGTCTCGGCCGTTACCACGACGAACATGAGCGTATCATCGAACGGCTAGAAGAACAGGATGGACCCGGCGCTCAGGCTGCCATCTCGCGGCATATTACCATGGCTGCGGAAGACATACTCGCGGCATGGCCTAAGCCCGCTGCCTCACGGCACGACGGCGTAGAACATGTAGTTTCATCAAATCTCATCTAAAATTAACTCGGCCCAGCGATCGAGGAAGGCTTCAAAAGTCGAGACCGCGTAGGCAAGATCGTCCGTGCCGATGGGCAAAGACAAAGCGATGAAACCGGGACGAGCAATGTTTATCCCATTCAAAAGAAAATCGAGATGAAGCAGGGATTTAAGCGCGCCTCTGGTCTTGGCTAAATCTGCGGGCGTGGCAGCAAGTTTTGTTTGCTGGCTGCATCGTTCAGCATCGCACGTAGCCTGTCACCTGACACATCGCCATGCTGACCGGTAGTGGGTTGTCAAAGCCGAGGCAGACATTGCCGACGTTGTCGCCAACTAGACTAGGATGATATCGACGGGATCAAAGGATCAAACCAGCGGGCCGTGACAGCATCATAGCCCGTAGTCATCACCAGTCGGCGATCGTCCCAAGCCTGCTGCTGGAGCTTTGGGATCTGTGACCGCTAAATTAGTGCATCCGACGAGGAGAAATGACTCAACTAACGAGTCGGCCCTGAACAATGGCTAAGCCATTGACGCGGCAGTGCCGCAGTGACGGGAGGAAGTATCCGGTTTGGCGGC
>NZ_JAMYOY010000043.1:0-9319 GCF_040320115.1 Mesorhizobium sp. M0802 | reverse complement strand
TGTAACGCGCAAGATCGGATGGCATCTCTGGCAAAAGGTGAGAGACCCCGCCAGAAGCCGCCAAATACCAAGGGTCAGGTAGAGAAAACAATAGCTTAAGGGAGCGGCGCGGAAGCAGATGGTGGGGAAGCGCCGCGCAAGATCAGTTGGCACCAAATCGGCCGTAGCGCCCAAATCAGGCGCAAGATCGCATTGGCAGCGCGGGAAACCGCCAGCAACCCGCTAAGTGCCGTTGGAGAAAGAGCAATTTTGGCGCAGCGAGAGCGCGAAGAGATCGGAAAAGCGGCCTAAACCGGCCGCCGAACTCCGAACTGAACTCTGACTTCGCGTCAGAGTTCGCAGGAACACAAATACGCCCACCGATGGCAACCGGCAAGCGTATGAAATCGTTACGGTTTCCATCCTGACGGATGGAGAAAAACCAGCGGCTGGAACTCTGACGCGAACTCCGAACGTTGCCGGCACGGAAAAGAGGCCGCGTTAGCGACCCCTTTTCAGCAAATCACCGTAGGGCCGCAAGCACAGGCCGGATAGGCAAATCATGCCCGCCGTGTCGGCTATCCACAGGAACAATCAGTGCAACAGAAGCTGCTACAGCCGTCCGCTTTGGCGGGCATGATTGGTGGTGCGAGCGCATGGGATCATCCGGGCATGGATAGAACACCAATCAATGACGTGAGAACGAAGATTGACCAAACGCCCGACGAAGGGTTGCCGGCGCTGCAACGCGCGTACGATCAGGTAAAGGCCAAGAGGTTCACGCAGCTCCAAATGTTGGCAGAGCTTAATGCCGCCTTCGAAAAGGTCGGCCTGCCACGAGTTGCCCCCAGCACGTTCAACAGATGGGTACTGCAAATTCGCAGAGGCGACACGCGTCGCCCGACGATTTCCTTACCAGGCCTGCCGGTCGACAAGCAGGCCATGCGCAGCCAGGCCACCGAACTCAGACAATCAGCTACGCGGCTCAACCAGATCGCTGACGAGCTCGATCCAAACAACTAAAAAATAGTCCCCAAGATTTTCAACGACCGCCGATTTCGGGATTGAGTGCAAACATTGCACTCATTCGCGAACGGGTCTATATCTGCGGCAGAGCTAGCAACTCTTATCTGGGTGGTACGCGCCACCGAGGCCGGACCGGAAATTAGTGCAAAGTTTGCACTCAATTCGAAAGCCCGCGCCTGAACGGCGCTTTTTTTATGCCCGGTGTGTCGAACTCGACACTTCCGGGAGCGGTCGCAACGCATATCAATGCGGCCGGGAGATCACGGTGTATGTCCAGGGCGAAAGCCTAAAGACCGTGGTGCCGTCCCAGACGGTTGCTACTCCCGGCTCCGCCGATGGTCGGCGGAGCTCGCCTAGCAAGCGATCTGGAGACCGCAACCAATGACGCAGACAACTAAAATTCTCGACCAATTCGAGCAGACCATTCAGGCCAGCCGGGCGCTGAACTGGATGCTTTTCTGCACCCATCTTCAGGGTGACAGCCTCACCAAGGAACGCGACGGCATTCACACGCTGTTGGAGACGCAAGCCGATCTTTACGAGGCGATCGTGCAGCAGCTCGCCGCCGCCGAAAAGCAGACAGCGACCGACCGGATGGCCGAGATCAAAAACTCACTGTCGGATCGGGCCGGCCGGCAGCTCATGCAGGAGGATACCGAACAGGCAGCGCGCGACCGTCAGTCGGCAAAGCTCGACGCGGAACTGGCCGGCCACGAGACGACGCAAAGCCCCGACGAGATGCGCGAGCAATTCATCGCCGATCACGCCCGGCGCGGCGTCAGCGTCCCGGCGATCGCCGAAGCCCTCAACATGAAAGAGGCAGCGGTCGCCAAGCTTGTCGGCCAGCTGCTTGGAACGGACAGACGCTCGCCGCGCAGCAGCGGCGGCAAAGCCGTCAACGAATAGGGGGCGATCATGAAACTATGGCTGATCGCCCGCGCGCAACGCGCGGCCCTGAAAAACGCGCTGATCGACCACGATCCGCGAGAACCTCAAGCGGGCTTCTTTCTACGTCGCCTGTGGGGCTGGCTACGAAGCACGAAGCACTGAAAAAATCAAAGGCGCGGTTCCAAAACCGCGCCTTTGCTCTATCCAGCGTTCAACCCGAAAAACAGGGGTTTTGTGATGAGTAATCCCGAACTGAATTTAACAGTGGAAGTGCCGGCCGACGAATGGGCCTATTGCCAGCGCCGGCTCACCTATCTCGAAACGATGCTGCTCCACATGGTGCGCGATCTTGGCCAGGCACAGGAGTGGTTCAGCGCGAGCGATCTGGCTGCGTTGCGGTTGCCCGGCTTGCCGTTCTCACGTGAGGGCGTCACGGCGCGCGCCAAGGTCGCTCGATGGCCGCGCCGCCGCGTCGGCAAGCACGTGCTCTACCACGTCACTTGCCTGCCAAGCCGCTCATTCGATGCGCTGATCGCGCGCATCCTTGATCTGCCGGTTGAGGAGTATGAGCCTTTGCCGGGTGTCGCCGCGCTGACCGTCCCTGCCCAGGGTGTGGCGACGCCGAACACGGCACCGGCTTGGGTGCTTCCACTTATGCGCCTCATGCGTGGCGAGGCGCACGGAAGCCTCTCGGAAGCATGGCGCGCCCTGCCCGGTCATCTGCCCACTGGGACGGTGCTGCCGAGCGTCAACGAAGCCGCTACGGTCCTGATCGATCTTGGGCTGGCAGAGAAGATCGTTCGCTGAACGGGCGCGGGACTAGGCGGTCTGGATTGCCTAGTCCCCCCGCCATGCCGGGCATTTCCATTTCCCCAAAACTGTATAAATCTAGTCAAATCCCCCCTTCATTCACTCACCGCCCGCCATGTCGGGCATGGCCGTCATGGCGGGCAGGCGGGATTGTGTCACCGGAAATCTAAAACCGAGTGGCGCGATGACTGGCGAGGCTCTTTCAAACGACCTTCTGGAGTTGCTGGGCGAAGCGGATTTCATCCGCTTCGTTGAGAACTTCGCCGGCTGCCGTTGCTACGTTCCACGCCGCACAACAATGCCAACAAGCCCCTTGGTTGAGAAGGATGTGACGGCAGACCATCTCGTGGTTCTTGACGATTTGGAGCGGAAAGTTTTCGACGCTCGGCAAGCCGACCAACCCGTGCCCTATTCTCGCCTCGCGTCGCAACTTCTTCTCACAACGACTGGCGACGGTGGTGACCCAGGGGCGGACGCCGTGCGGCAAATATATGCCAGCGCCTGCCGGAAGGTGAACCTTGCTGCCGGTCACGAGGAACAAAGCGAGAAGAAGAGCACCCTGTTGGCTGAGGCCATAGGCGAGGACGCTGCTCAAAAGCTGATCGATCGCTATGCGGGAGCGTTCCTAAGAGTGCCCATGGCGCGCGAGCTTCGAGCCGCTCATTACCGGGCGCAGGGTCTTTCAAATCCCAAAATCGCGGTTCGGCTCGGCATCGTGGAAACGAGCGTCGATAAGCTTTTCCGGCGCATGAAGCTGACAGCGCAGGAGCGCCAGGCAGCAAACAACAACAGCTTCCGTCATCACGACGCAGCGAACGATGACCGGCCGCCAAAACGTCGCCCAATCCGCGCTGCGGGCGACGAATGACCGTTCAACAGCCCTTAAAATCGGTTTTGAAGGCCCTAGGACGCGCGCGGCGGGCAACCGCGCTGCACCCGGACCTTGCGAACCCGCCGCTGCGCGCTGGCGGGCTTCCCTGCGATTTTTTCAAACGGAGACAGCACCCATGAAATTCCACCTGCCGCAGAGCTACAAATATTGGTGGCCCGTCGACGTGATGTTGCCCGACGCGGACAAGCCCGGCAAGGTCGCCAAGCAGTCGTTCGAGATGCAGTTCGCGCCGATCAGCGCCGACGAAGGCACGGCCATGTTGGCGGCGATCCAGGCGTTGCCGGTTGAGCAGCAGGCCGCTCACCAGCACGACGAGCTGAAGGCGGTGTGCGTCGACTGGCGCGGCGTCATCGGCGAGGATGGCGAGCCCGTCGCCTTCACCAAAGAAGCGCTGGCGCTGGCGTTGCAATTCTCGTGGTTCAGCCGTGGTGTCTACAAGGCCTATGGCCGCTCGCTGGCGCCTGAGGCCTAAAGCAGCATGTCGCTCAACCTCGCCCTCGTTTTGACTGGCGATGCCAAAGGCGCGCGCCAGGCAGTCGATGAAACGAAAACCAGCGTCCATGCGCTGGGCGAGGAAGCAACCCGCACTTCGGCGGCGATGGCAGCGGCCAACGACCGCACGGCGGCATCGATTGCCCGGCAGTCGGCGCAATCGACTGCCGGCCTTACCTCAGTCGGCAACGCGGCCCGGCTCACCTCCGCGCAGATGCTCAATCTGTCGCGGCAGGGCAACGACGTTGTGACCATGCTCGCCCTGGGCGCGCCGGTCATGCAGGTCTTTGCCTCACAGGCAGGCCAAGTCTATGACGCGCTCGAAAGCGGCCCGAAAGGTCTGCGCGGCTCGCTGACGGCAATCGCGTCCGGCGCAAAATCGATGGTCGTCAGCATCGCCAGCGCGGCGGCCTCGTTCCTGAGTTTCTCAAATCCGATCGGCCTGGTGTCTGCCGGCATCATCGCCGGCACCGCTGCGCTGCTTGGCTACTCCGCCGCCACGCGCCAGAACATCCGGCCTTTGGACGATATCCTGAAAGACCACCAGGCCAACATCAAAGGCCTGAAGGAAGCTTATGGCGAAGCGGCAGACGCCAGCATCGCCTATGCCAAGGCGGCAGCGAACGAAGGCCGCTCCGGCATTGCCTTGCCGATCGCCAGCACCGTTGGCGATCTGAAGTTGTCCCTTGCCGCCGCAGCGCAAGAGGCAGCTAAAGGCGTTCTCACCAACGACAACAGCCAGGCGGGCGGCTCGCAGTTCGGCCCGACCGTACTTTCGCAATTCAAAGACTTCGGCGACGCCATCGAATATCTGCGGTCAACCACAGCCAGGGGCGCGCCGGACATCCTTGGTTTCCGCAAGATGGTCACCGAAAAGTGGGAGCTGGACCCGACTAACCAAGAGCTGTTGAAGCAAGCTCAGGCGCTTCATCTACTGACCGATGAGGCGGCTAAGGCAGCGTTGGCATTGCCCGGCGCGCAAGCGGCGTTGGAAAGGCTTCTTGCCAGAGGCCGCCCCACCGTCGCCGACGAGCAAGGCCGGCTGGATTACGGCGATCAGAACGCCGCCAACCTCACCTGGCTTCAGCGCCAGAACGCGGCGGCTGTAGGACGGATCGGCGCGCGCTCGCCGCAGGAGCTGGCGGACGCGGCGCGCGCCTCCGAGGCGGCCAAGCCTTCGGCCAACGGCGAGAGTGCGGCAGTTCGTCAATACCGCATAGAGGCGGCTGGCGCCCTTGCCCTGGTACAGGCACAGAACCAACTCACCGAAGCACAACGACAGCGCTCCAAGGCACTCGACCAGACCTTGCTTTCGGCGCGCCAGGACGTCGATCTAATCGGCAAGACGACGGCCGCGACCGAAGGCCTTCGCCTCGAAAACCAGTTGCTCGCCCAAGTCCAGGACGAGGCTGCGCGCAACCATGTCGCGGTCGACCAGGCCGAGATCCTGCGCATTCACCAGAAGGCAGAGGAATACGGCCGGCTGCGGGCGTTGCAGGAGGCCAAAGGGATCATCCGGGGTCAGGAACAAGACCTGACCTTGCAACGTGCAGAAGTTGCACTGGTTGGCCAGGGCGCGCTTGCGCACGATCGGATGATCGAGGCGCTGAAAGCAGAGCAGCAAATTCGGCAACTCGGCATTCCGCTTTACGGCAAGGAAGCCGAGCTTATCCGCGCTCAAACCTCCGAATTGTCCTCGCTCGCAGAGGCCTACGCAAAGGCCAACTTGCAGGCCGATTTGCAATTTGAGCGCCGCCAGATGTTCCGCAGCGACGACGATCAGCAAATCGCTTCCCGGCTCGTGTCGGCCGGCCTGCCCGATGATCTCAATTCGGTCGAAGCCGCAGCCATCCGGGCGAACGTCCAGCTCGAGCACATGAAGGACACGTGGCAGTCGGTTTTCGACGTGGCCAACAACAGCGTCGACAATTTCGTTGACGCGCTCGACGGCACCAAGAGCGTCGGCAACGTTCTCAGGCAGGCCGGCAAGGACTTCGCGAAGCTGGCGATCGACCTGCCCGTTTCCGCGCCTCTGAAGGCGTTCACCATGGAGGAATTTCAATGAGCGCGTTTCTAGGCATGAAGTATCCGGACGCCATTCGCGTCCTGACGGACGGCACCGCCTACGACTACGAAACCGGCACGGTCGGCGAGATCAAGAACAAGGCGGTATGCAGCTCCGAAGCACCGTTCATGGTCACCGGGCGCGGCAAGTCGGGCGCGGTCGACATGGTGGCTCGCGATCTGGCAAGGTTCGCCGACGAGCATGGTGTTGACATGGCCTTGCTGCGCGCCAGCGCGATCGGGCGAAAGCTCAAGAACGATGGCGATCATGGCGGCCGTCACGCTGGCCGCAAGCCGGCTCCCTTCGATCTTCTGATTGTGGGCTGGTCGGAGACCGAAGGGCCAAAGCAATATTCGCTTTCGACCTTGGAAATCAGCCCCGGTTTCCCGCCCTACGAATTGCACGATATGGGCGATATCGCGCTTGGCGGCCCGCAGCCGACCGATGACCAGTTGTTTGCCCTCTACCGCCGCTCTGGCTTCGTCCCAGGCAATCCGCAGTTCATGGAAAAATGCGGAGCCGATCTGTTCGAGCTGATGCGCCGTGCCCCGCCAGAACTCAACATTTACGGCGGCAAGCTGGAGTACACGATAGGCGGCCATTGCCAGCTCACAACCATCACCGAGACGGGGGCTTTGACCGAGACGTTGCGCGTCTGGCCCGACGAGGTCGGCAAGCCGATCAACCCCTTCGCGGATGCCGGTGAAGTCGTGCCGCTGCTCAATGCTCGCCGGGCGCAACAGCGGGCCGAAAAGGCCGAAAAGCGGTTGGCGGACAGAGCATGAACCACGAGACAATCACGCTAGCACTCACGGCGGAAGCGTCCGACGACGGTCGCAAGCAGTGGGTCCATCTTATGCCTTCGGGCACGTTTTACGGCAAAGATAGGCGAGGTCCCTGGACGTTGCGGAAGCCGGAAGCGGTCATTGAGGCCTCACGCCGCTTTGCCGGGCTCAACCAAATCCCGATCGATTATGAACACCAGCTGGTCAACGCAAAGACGAATGGCAAGCCCGCACCGGCCGCCGGCTGGATTACGGGCATGCAGGCGCGTGACAACGGGATTTGGGCATTGGTCGAGTGGACGCCCGCCGCCGCCGCTCATATCGCCAACCGCGAGTATCGGTATCTGTCCCCGGCGTTCACCACCACGAAAAGAGACCCGAACGACGGCGGGGATGTGACCAAGATCGTTCATGCCGGCCTCGTGAACACTCCCAACTTCGACCAGCTCACAGCGGTCGCCAACGCACAGGAAAATCAGGACATGGAAAAGCAGCTTGAACAGCTGAAGACACTGCTTGGCCTCGATGCCACGGCCGACCTGGTGGCGGTCAACGCAAAGGTCGAAACGCTACTTTCGACCGCAGCGAATGCGGCCAATCCCGATCCGGCGCAGTTCGTGCCGATCGGCGCGTTCCAACAGGCCGTGGCGGAGGCCAACCAGCTCCGCCAGGGCATCACCAAAGCCGATGCTGAAGCCCACGTTGCCACGCATATCGCCAGCGGTCACATAGCCCCTTTCATGAAGGAATGGGCTGTCAGCCTCTGCACCGTCAACAAGCAATCGTTCGACAGCTTCGTTGCCGCTGTCGGCCCCAGCGTTGTGCGCATCATCACGCCGCAGCTAGGCGACCGGCGACGGTCGGCGGGCGGCTCGGCAAACGAAAACCTGACCGAAACTGAACTCGCCGTTTGCTCGCAGATGGGCATCACGGCGGAAGAATTAATCAAGGCGCGCGGCGCCAACGAGGGAACCAAGTAAATGCTGATCAATCAGGCAAATTTGAGCATCGTTTTCGACGGCTTCAAAGCGGCTTTCAACAGAGGCTTTGAGAGTGCGCCCAGCGTCTACAAGCAGATTGCCATGGTGGTTCCTTCGACGGCACGGCAGGAACATTACGGATGGATTGGCCAAGTCGCGAAGATGCGCGAGTGGATCGGCGACCGCATCATCACCAATCTGGCCGCGCACGACTACACCATCATCAACAAGGACTTCGAGCAGACGATCAGCGTGCCGCGCAACGACATCCAGGACGATCAGTATGGGCTGATGTCGCCTTTCGTTGCTGACATGGGGCGCGCGGCAGCTGAAATGCCCGATGAGCTGGTTCTTGGTCTGCTTGCCAACGGCTTCACCAAGCTCTGTTACGACGGCCAGAATTTCTTCGACACTGACCATCCTGTCGGGAGCGAAGGCGCTGTCCCGGTAGTGTCAACGTCGAACTTCCAAGGTGGAGCTGGTGAGCCCTGGTTCCTGCTCGACACCAGCAAGTCGATCAAGCCCCTGATCTATCAGGAGCGCATGCCACTCGGGAAGCTGGTCAGCAAGAACCAGGAGAACGACGAGAACGTGTTCTGGAGCAAGGAATACATCTACGGCAGCGACGGCCGCTGCAACGCCGGCTATGGCCTTTGGCAGCTTGCCTATGCCTCTAAGGAGGATTTGACGGCGAGCAACTATGAAGATGCGCGCAAGGCAATGGCGAGCCTGACAGGTGACCAGGGTCGGCCGTTGGGCATCAAGGCCGACACGCTGGTGTGTTCGCCCAACCTCGAAGGGGCGGCCATGCGGCTGCTCAACAACGGCATGCGGGTTGAGGTGATCGAAACCGTGCCAGTGGCGATCACAAACGAATGGGCTGGCACGGCCAAGCCCATCGTCACCCAGTGGGTGCAGCAGTAAGAAATCGCGAGGGGTAAACCGGTGGCAATTCTGGCAAGGATCGGCCGCAGGTTTCCCCGCGATGGTCACCCGCGCCGCGCTGTCCCGGCGCGGGTGACTGCCCCTCTAAACCGGGAGCCGGGCAAATGGGTGTAACAAAGATCGATATCGACCAGTTGACGGATGGCGAGCGTCGCACCGTCCTGTTGCGCTATGAAGCCCTGTTTGAGGTCCAGACAGCGGCGAACAACACGCTGGTGCAGAAGCTCATGGAACGGGCTAAAACGTGGCAGCGACCGGACCAGGCGTCGAACGATCTGGCCGCAATCCTCAATGACTGGTCGATCTTCCACAACGGCCTTCACCAGCACATGCTGTTCGAGATCGAAAAGCTGTTAGCTGGCGGGCTGCAATAAGCCCCGTTTTAAGACCGTTTTAGGACCAAAAGTTGGTGCCAAATGAAGTTGCGCGGAGGTGCCAACCGATTTTGCGCGCTACA
>NZ_JAMYOY010000042.1:0-9843 GCF_040320115.1 Mesorhizobium sp. M0802 | reverse complement strand
TTCGTGACATGCATCAGCCAGATGCACATCGCGCGCGGCTTACCGGTTTTGGGGTGCGTACTTGGATATGCACGATTGCTGCACCCACGTCGGCTGCATCGATCAATGCGTCGGAGATCTGTCGCGGTGTTAAAGGCCCAATAGGAACTTCGAACCTGAGAATAGAACTGTGCAGAAACATCGCTGAAAGCCGTGGAATTCTAGAAGCCCTTATTGATCTTTGATCAAATTTTGGTCACCCCTCGATGGAAGATTTGGTCGCACCCGCAACCAAGCTGCCATGCCGTGGGGTGTCACATGGCAAGTGGGCAATTCATCTCAATCTCCTTTATGACAAGTATGTTTCCTATACGGGGGTCACCAGAGCCGATAGCAAGGCAATGTGACGAGCACCCCCATGGCCGAAGTTTGCCAAGCGCGTCCCGCGCGCTGATCCTAGAACCAAGTCAACCAGAGGAAGCCATGAACTTGAAAATGACAGCGGTCGGTCTTTTCGCCGGCATGTTGGCCGCCATGCCTGCCAAAGCGGACAAGCTCGACGACATCATTGACTCCGGCACCCTGCGCTGCGCTGTCGTGCTCGACTTCCCGCCGATGGGCTCGCGCGACGAGAACAACCAACCGATAGGCTTTGACGTGGACACCTGCAACGACCTCGCCATGGCACTCGGCGTCAAGGCAGAGATCGTCGAGACCCCGTTCCCAGACCGAATCCGGGCGCTCGTCTCGGACCGTGCGGATGTGGGTGTGGCAGTAACCTCAGACACGCTGGAACGCGCTAAGACCTTCGGATTCTCGATTCCCTACTTCGCCTTTAAGACTGTCATCCTGACGAAGGAGGATTCTGGTATCTCCACGTATGAGAGTCTCAAGGGCAAAAAGGCCGGGGTCACTTCCGGCACCTTCGAGGCAATCACCCTCGAGAAAGACGTGAAGGCGTGGGGCGGCGGTTTCTTCCGTTCGTACCCAACCCAAGCTGACGTGTTCCTGGCGCTTTCCCAGGGCCAGATTGACGCAACAGTCATCGGGAATATCGCGGCCCAGGCCGTCCGGCGTGTACAAAGGCTTCGCGATTAGGGGCGAGGCACCTTATGTCACGGATTATGTGTCCCTCATCGCGCTGCGGCAGGAGCAGGGTCTCATCAACTACCTTGACTTGTTCGTGAACCGCCAGGTTCGGACAGGCCGCTACAAGGAACTGTTCGACAAGTGGGTCGGCGGTGAGGCTCCCGACCTGACCGTCAAGGGCGTCTACCGCTAAACGAAACACTTGGGGCCGAGGGTGAGATCATGCGCCCTCGGCTATTTTGATCCACACCGCTCGCGGATACGCCCTTTATGCTGAATTACACATTCCACTGGCGCCCGGCCCTGAACGCTCTTCCAGAAATGCTGCGGGGCGCTCTGGTCTCACTTGAAATTGCCGTGCTGTCGATGATGATCGGCGTCGTCCTGGGCGTGTTCTGGCGCTCGGTCGCCAATCAACCGACAAGATCTTCTTTGGCTTCTCAACCTCATGGGTCGAGCTTGCCCGCAACACGCCGGCGCTGTTTCAGATCTATATGACCTACTTCGGCCTCGGCTCCTTCGGTATCCACCTCGATTCCTACGTAGCGCTTGTCGTGGCCATTACGTTTAACAATGCAGGCTATCTCGCTGAAACCTTCCGCGGCGGTCTCCGAGCCATTCCTCAAACCCAGACGCGGGCTACTCGCTCGCTCGGCATGAGTGCCCCGCAAGCGTTTCGCCTCATCGTGCTGCCGCGGATGTTCCGCATCGTATTCTATCCCATGACCAACCAGATGGTCTGGGCGCTGCTAATGACCTCACTTGGCGTCACGGTCGGCCTCAATACGGATCTTACCGGCGTCACGCAGGAGCTCAACGTGCGCACCTTCCGCACATTCGAATTCATTCGCCATAGCTGGCGTCATCTACTACCTGATGGCCAAGCTCATCACCCTCTCATCACGCCTCTTCGCCTGGCGTCTATTCCGGTATTGAGGAGATGGTGGTGTTCGAGACAAGTCTCACCTGGAACGACGTCCTGTTCCTTCTTCAGGGTGCAGGAACAACTCTGGCGATAACGGCCTGGGCCGTGCTCGGCGGCACAATCTTGGGAATGCTCTTTGGGCTCATCCGTGCTTCGGCACCCTGGTGGCTCAACGCTTCCGTCGGCTTCGTGCTGGATATCTTGCGATCGGTGCCGCTCCTGATCCCATTAGTGCTCGCAAGCTCGTTCAAGTCTATCCTCAAGCTCCAAGTGTCCGCCTTTGCGGTAGGCTGCGTTGTACTCGCACTCTGTACGGCAGCCTATTGTGCCGAGATCGTGCGCGGCGGCATCCTGGCCGTTCCGCCAACCACGCGCCGCGCCGCGCTTTCGCTCGGCATGACCTACACCCAGGACTTGACCAACATTGTTTTCCCGATTGCCTTGCGCGTGGCGCTGCCCAGCTGGATTGGTCTCACGCTTGGCGTCATGAAGGACTCGGCGCTCGTCCTCTGGATCGACATTATCGAGCTGCTGCGGGCGTCGCAGATTATCGTGACCCGCCTCCAGGAGCCGCTCTTCATTCTCTCGATTGCAGGTCTGATCTACTTCCTGATGAGCTTCCCGATCGCAAGGATTGGGGCACGAATTGAAAAGCGGTGGCACGAAAATGATTGAGTTGAAAGACATTCGTAAGTCCTTTGGGCAGTTCGAGGTACTTAAAGGCGTGAGCCTCACAGTTCAGAAGGGCGAGGTGCTCTCGATAGTAGGCGGGTCGGGGTCGGGCAAATCCACGATGCTCATGTGCATCAATGGCCTGGAGCCAATCCAGAGCGGGCAGATTCTCGTTGACGGCACGGATGTGCATGCCCGCAGTACAGACCTCAACAGGCTGCGGCAGAAGATCGGCATTGTGTTCCAGCAGTGGAATGCTTTCCCCCACCTGACAGTTCTCGAGAACGTGATGCTTGCGCCCCGCAAAGTTCTAGGCAAGAGCAAGAAGGAAGCGGAGGAAATCGCGGTCAAGCAGCTCACTCACGTCGGCCTAGGGGAGAAACTAAAGGCTTTTCCGTCCAAGCTCTCCGGTGGTCAGCAGCAGCGGATGGCCATTGCACGCGCCCTCGCTATGTCGCCGAATTACATGCTCTTTGACGAGGTCACCTCGGCCCTCGATCCGCAACTCGTTGGCGAGGTGCTGGACACCCTAAAGATGCTCTCAGAAGAGGGCATGACAATGATCCTCGTGACCCACGAAATTCGCTTCGCGCGTGATGTGTCCGACCGCGTTGCTTACTTCCATAAGGGCTTGATCCACGAGATCGGGCCCGCTGAGCAGGTAATCGGAAACCCACAAAAACCTGAGACAATCGACTTCCTTAGATCGGTCCTTTAACTCGCTAGGACAACCATACGTCATCACCGGCACGCCGACGTAGGTGACCATACTTTCCTTGCTCAAAATTAGACCTCTTTGCTCGCTGACCGACGGGAGACCTATCCTAATGCGCTTTAGATCATTGATCAAAGTTATACGGTGTGATAGACGTACTGAACTGCAATTCTCCGATTGAAAGTGAAGGTGGGTGTCCAATGAGCCAGTCAGCAACGCAACGCAACTTTACCATTGAAGACGCTCTTGGGGAGTTATCCTCGCGATTGACTGCAATGAATCCCAAAAGTTCTCTAAGACAACTGCGAGCGGAAGCGCATATGCCAGGAGGAAATACGAGAACGTTACTCTACTACACGCCATTTCCTATTGCATTCGCCCATGGGGAAGGCTGCCGCCTTTGGGATGTCGATGGTCATGATTACTTAGATTTGGTTGGCGAGCAGAGTGCAGCGATCTTTGGCCATTCAGACCCGAGGATCCTCGACATATTGCAGAAGGTGGGGCGCGAAGGTCTGAATCTTGGGGGCCCCAACCAGTACGAGGCCAGGCTGGCGGAAGTTGTATGCAATCGTTTTCCGTCCATGGAACAAGTTCGGTTCTGCAACTCTGGAACAGAAGCCAATTTGTTTGCCCTCTCAACCGCCCGTGCCTTTACCGGACGTTCAAAAATCATGGCATTCTCCGGTGGATATCATGGCGGTCTCCTGACTTTCCCCAATGGCCCTGGGCCACTGAATGTGCCAATTCCGACGGTTCTTGCGTCGTTCAATGACGTCAGCCAAACCCACGATCTGCTTGAGCGGAACGCCGCTGATTTAGCTGCGGTGATTGTTGAGCCAATGATGGGCGGTGCGGGCTGCTTGCCGCCGGCGCAAGAGTTCCTGACAATGTTGAGGCATTCGTGCAATCGCAACAGCATAGTGCTGATTTACGACGAAGTTATGACCTCGCGTCTTGGTCCAAGTGGTATGCAGGGTAGGCTCGGGATTCAGCCCGACCTGACGACACTTGGAAAATATATCGGCGGAGGGATGAACTTCGGGGCCTTTGGTGGCCGCAGAGACCTCATGGAGCGTTACGATCCGCGACGCCCAGACCACTGGATCCACGCCGGCACGTTCAACAACAATGTTCTCACCATGGCAGCCGGCACGCTTGGCTTGACCGAGATTTTCACGCCTGAGGCGGCCGTTACCCTGAACGAGTCAGGTGACAGGCTACGCGCGATGCTGAACGACGCAGCCAGCAAACGAAACTTACCGGTGACTGTGACTGGAATCGGATCACTGATGAACATCCATTTCGCTCGACCACCAATTGCCACGCCCACAGATTTAGCCAAGACCAGAAGCGCGCTTAAATCCCTGCTTCATCTCGATTTTCTTCTGAATGGGATCTACATCGCTCGTCGCGGTTTCATTGCTTTGTCTTTGCCCATCGGGACGGACGATCTTGCCTACGCGGTCTCTACTTTTGAAGCCTTCCTCGATCGCTGGGCCGAGTTAATTTTAGATGAGGCGTGATGAAACTAAACATGTCGTGCGCCGCTGTAATCTGTGACAGCGGGATTAGGCCACGCCGCGAGTTCGCATGTCATTAGGGAAACAACACCAATACGGTCACCTCGATTTGGTAGCACTCTCAGGCACAGAACAAGCGGCCTTGCCTGTCATGGCGCGGCGTGGCCGGCAGTGTTTTCAGACTGGAGAATTTACGTGAAGAAAGTCTTTTCCAAAGCAGCGATGGCCTTTGAAGGGCTTTTGTTCGACGGCATGTTCATTGCCGCCGGCGGTTTCGGCCTTTGCGGCATTCCGGAACTGTTGATCGATGCGATCCGCGAGGCGGGCACCAAGGACCTGACGATCGCGTCGAACAATTGCGGTGTCGACGACTTCGGCCTCGGCGTGCTGTTAAAGACGAAGCAGATCAAGAAGATGATCTCGTCTTACGTCGGAGAGAATGCAGAATTCATGCGCCAATACTTGAGCGGGGAACTGGAACTCGAGTTCAACCCGCAAGGGACGCTTGCCGAGCGGATGCGGGCAGGGGGCGCCGGTATTGCCGGCTTCTATACCAAGACCGGAGTTGGCACGGTCGTGGCCGAAGACAAGGAGCATAAAACATTCAACGGCGAGACCTACGTTCTCGAGACCGGGATCGTCGCGGACCTGTCGATCGTCAAGGCCTGGAAAGCCGACACGTCGGGTAATCTCATCTTCCGCAAGACGGCCCGCAACTTCAATCCGCCGGCCGCCACCTGCGGCAAGATTTGCGTCGCCGAAGTCGAGGAGATCGTGCCGGTCGGTAGCCTCGATCCCGACCATATCCATGTGCCGGGGATCTATGTGCATCGCTTGATTCAGGGTCAGCACGAGAAACGCATCGAACAGCGCACCACGCGCGAAGCGGCTTGAGGGCAGGGGAGAGACATGGCCTGGGACAGAAACCAAATGGCGGCCCGTGCTGCCCGCGAACTCGAAAACGGCACCTACGTCAATCTCGGCATCGGCATTCCTACCCTGGTCGCCAATTATATTCCCGAAGGCGTCCGTGTGACGCTGCAGTCTGAGAATGGGTTGCTTGGCATCGGCCCGTTTCCGGCCGAAGATCAGATCGATGCCGATCTGATCAATGCCGGCAAGCAGACGGTGACGGCGCTCCCTCATTCGGCTTTCTTCGACTCGGCGCAGAGCTTCGCGATGATCCGCGGCGGCAAGGTCGCCATGGCAATCCTCGGCGCCATGGAAGTAGCGGAGAACGGCGACCTCGCCAACTGGATGATCCCCGGCAAGCTCGTCAAAGGCATGGGCGGAGCGATGGATCTGGTGGCGGGCGTCAAGCGGGTGGTGGTCGTCATGGACCACACCAACAAGGCCGGCGAATCCAAGGTGCTGAAGGCCTGCACCCTGCCGCTCACGGGACAAAGCGTCGTCGATCGGATCATCACCAATCTTGGTGTGCTCGACATCGTCGATGGCGGACTGAAGCTGGTCGAGCTTGCCGAAGGCGTTACCGACGGCCGGATCCGCAGCGCCACCGAGGCGACCATCGTCAACTAAGCCTGGCGGTATTGCCGAGAAACTGAAGCCGGCCCCTGCCGGCTTCGCAAAACCAAATGAGGAGACCACCATGAGCACCCCATCGATCGTCATCGCCAGCGCCGCCCGTACCGCAGTCGGATCCTTCAACTGTGCATTTGGCAACACGCCGGCGCATGAGCTTGGCGCTGCCGTCATCAAAGGGGTACTTGAGCGCGCCGGCGTCGACACGGGCGAGGTCGACGAGGTCATCCTCGGTCAGGTCCTGCAGGCGGGCGAGGGCCAGAACCCGGCGCGTCAGGCGGCGATGAAGGCAGGCATCCCTCAGGAAAAGACCGCCTGGGGCATGAACCAGCTCTGCGGTTCCGGCCTGCGGGCGGTTGCGCTCGGCATGCAGCAGATTGCCACCGGTGATGCGGACATCATCGTTGCCGGCGGAATGGAGTCGATGTCGATGGCGCCGCATTGCGCGCATCTTCGCAGTGGCGTGAAGATGGGCGACTTCAAGATGGTCGATACGATGATCAAGGACGGCCTGACCGACGCCTTTTATGGCTACCACATGGGCATGACGGCGGAAAACATCGCCAAGCAGTGGCAGCTCTCGCGCGATGATCAGGATCAGTTCGCGCTTGCCTCGCAGAACAAGGCAGAAGCGGCGCAGAAGGCCGGCCGCTTCGCCGACGAAATCATTCCCTTCGTCGTCAAGGGGCGCAAGGGCCACGTCACGGTCGATCAGGACGAATATATCCGCCATGGTGCTACGCTGGAATCGATGACCAAGCTGCGGCCGGCCTTCGACAAGGAAGGCAAGGTCACCGCCGGCAACGCATCGGGCCTCAACGATGGCGCCGCTGCCACTCTGCTGATGACCGAAGGGCAGGCCTCCAAGCGTGGTATCCAGCCGCTTGCCCGGATCGTTTCCTGGGCAACAGCCGGCGTCGATCCGCAGGTCATGGGTACCGGCCCGATCCCAGCCTCGCGCAAAGCGCTGGCGAAATCCGGCTGGGCGATCGGCGACCTCGAACTTGTCGAAGCCAACGAGGCTTTCGCCGCGCAGGCCTGCGCCGTCAACAAGGATCTCGACTGGAACCCTGAGATCGTCAATGTCAATGGCGGCGCCATCGCGATCGGCCATCCGATCGGCGCATCCGGCGCCCGCATCCTCAATACTCTGCTGTTCGAGATGAAGCGCCGTGGCGCCAAGAAGGGTCTTGCCACCCTGTGCATAGGCGGCGGAATGGGTGTCGCGATGTGCCTGGAAGCGATGTGAGGGAAGGCAATGTCATGACCGGTGCCGAGTTCCGTCTGTGCGATGTCGCACTCGACTGCTCGTTCAAAACACGGGACGCGCGCGTCGAGCGTGAACAGGCAATCATCGATCTTCTGGAAGCTAACACATTCGCACCGATCGGCCATGACGGCGCCCCTATCGTCCTAATATCGAGGCGGCCGACGGACGGTTGGCACTGCACGTTGCCGAAGACAGTGGGGTGCATGTCGTCAGGACTAAGCTGTCGCTCACCCTTTCCGGCGACTGTCAAGGACTGCACCCGCATCTGCGAGAGCTACTACGACGCCATCCGCCACCCAGGCCCTGAACGGCTTGAGGCGATTGATATGGGCCGGCGTGGTGTTCATAACGAGGCTGCCGAACTTTTGAGGGCCCGGTTGTCTACAAAAGTGAATATCGACAACGCTGCGCGCCGGCTGTTCACGCTGATCTATGCCCTGTGCGTTCGTAATGCGGACCAACGAATTTTGTTGAGCTGAGGCAGCACGGCGCCCGAACTACTCGAATAAGGAGAACCTTCATTGAATGCAGTACCACAACGCGAAGTGCACCTCGGACAGACGAGCTCCGCGGGCTTTCTGGAAGCGTTGACAAGAACTTCCGCCATGCGATGACCTTCCTCGATCTACCGGAAGGTCTGTCAGAGCGGATCATGCAGTGCAACTCGACCTATACGGTACGATTCGGCGTCCGGCTGCGCGGCCGCATGTACAGCTTCATCGGCTGGCGATCGGTCCATAGCGAGCATTGCGAGCCGGTGAAGGGCGGCATACGCTATGCGTCGAATGCTGATGCCGAAGAGGTCGAAGCGCTGGCAGCGCTGATGACGCTCAAATGCTCGCTGGTCGATGTACAGTTCGGCGGCTCGAAAGGCGCTCTCAAGATCGATCCGCGCGAATGGATGCCGCAGGAGCTCGAGCGCATCACCCGCCGCTTCACTCAGGAGCTCAACAAACGTGGCTTGATCGGCCCCGGCGTCAACGTTCCGGCTCCCGACATAGGCACGGGTGAGCGGGAAATGGCCTGGATGATGGACGAGTTCCGCCGCGCCAATCCGACCGATGTCATCAATGCGCGCGCCTGCGTGACCGGCAAGCCGCTGTCGAAGGGGGGCATTGCCGGCCGGACCGAAGCAACCGGCAGGGGCGTCCAGTTCGCGATCCACAGCTATCTCCGCGACGCTCGCACCGCAGGGTTGAACGGCAAGTGTGATCTGAAGGGTGCTGCAGTCATCGTTCAAGGCTTCGGCAATGTCGGTTACCATACGGCAAAGTTCCTCTCTGAAGACGACGGCGCGCTGGCGACGATCGTTGCGGAACACGATGGCTATGTCGCCAATCCCGATGGTCTGGCGATCGAGGCACTGAAGCAGCATCAGATCAAAACCGGCAGCATCCTCGGCTTTGTAGGCGGCGCATCATTTCCCGGTGATGTGATAGGCATCGAGCAGCCCTGCGACGTACTTATTCCGGCGGCGATGGAAAATGCGATCCATGCAGGCAATGCGGATCGCATCAAGGCAAACCTCGTCGTTGAAGCTGCCAACGGCCCGGTGACTTTCGAGGCCGACAAAGTTCTCCGTACCCGTGGGGTCACTATTCTTTCCGATCTTTACGTCAATGCCGGCGGCGTAGTCGTCAGCTACTTCGAGTGGGTGAAGAACCTGACGCATATTCCCTTTGGCTTGATGGAACGGAGGCGGCGCGAGCGACGCAACCAAACGATCGCCGCAGCACTTGAACGCATGACCGGCAAGGAGTTCCCCGCCGATATCCGCGACGAGTTCCTCGAAGGGGGCGCTGAAATCGATCTCGTTCGTTCCGGACTGGAGGACGTCATGCGCAGCACCTGGGGCCGCATCGCCGACCTGATGGAAGAACAACCGGAGCTCGGTGATTACCGAACCGCCGCCTATGTTGCCTCAATCCGGCAGATCGCCGAAGCCTATGAGGCGATCGGGATCTGATCGGGTCGCGATAAATAGATCAACTGGCGCCCGAACGTAAAGTACCGGCGCACAGTCGGCAATGATTTCCGCCTCCGGGGACGTATCGCCCCTGTAATTGAAGCGAGTCTGGAATCTCCGGGTGCCGATCAATGTTGTCTGTACTTTTGCCACTAGTGAGTT
>NZ_JAMYOY010000041.1:0-10317 GCF_040320115.1 Mesorhizobium sp. M0802 | reverse complement strand
CAATCCATCCGTGTAAGGAAATACGGATTGGCGCCTCGCGCCTATTTATGCCTGATAACAATCTCATTGAGCAGGATCGTCGACGAATCAAGTGCCGCGTCAGCTCCATGCTCGGCTTCAAGGCGAAGGCGACCGCCAAAATTATCCTGTCTGGCATCGAGATGATCCACATGATGCAAACGGCAGGCGAGGTATGCCTACAATCCTAGCCCCTCAATCGCCGAGCAGTTAGCCATCCTCACGGCATAGAACGCCGACCCCGATTCCTGCCACCCTTTGTTCCGTTTCGATCTTTGCGACAGAACTTCCTTTGCGGCATCGAAATGGTTCACATCATGCGCAAGCGACAAGCGAGATGCGCGTTCAGTCCGAATCCATCCCTGGCCGAGCAGTTCGAAATCCTGCCACCTGGTAGACTTCGCATCAGGCCTCTCTGCGCCCCGATTTAGCTGTTGCAACAAAACCATCTATATCGCTCGACGCGGGTTCATTGCTCTGCTGCGCGCCGCTATGCGTCGCGGAAGCATGCTTTGGCCATGACGCGATTATGTCTTCCGCAGCCGTGGTAATATGGCGTGAAATGGCAGCCTTGGCGCCGGGTCCGTCCTGTTCTTCTAGCCGTTCGATTATACGCTCATGTTCATAGAGGTAACGGCCGAGACTCGGATGCCCATTAAGGACCCCAAAATAGGGGCCTATCTGCAACCAAAGCATTTCTATGCAGGGCAGCAGCGTCTCGGATCCAGCCGCCTCATATATCGCAAAATGGAATGCTCGATTAGCGCCGAGCACACCGCTGAAATCCGACTTACCTGCACATTCGATCTCCCGACGCAGCAACTTCCGGAGGAGCTTTACAAGCTTTGGCGTTGCATTTTCCGCTGCCCAT
This sequence comes from Mesorhizobium sp. M0802, assembly GCF_040320115.1. Classification (NCBI taxonomy): domain Bacteria; kingdom Pseudomonadati; phylum Pseudomonadota; class Alphaproteobacteria; order Hyphomicrobiales; family Phyllobacteriaceae; genus Mesorhizobium; species Mesorhizobium sp. M0802. The sequence goes on along the minus strand of NZ_JAMYOY010000041.1, from coordinate 9,428 downwards.
AATGTGGCCAGTCCTTCGATCCCCAGTCGCACTCGACAAAGATCTCGTACCGTCTCCGGAGAAAATTCCGGCACCTGTACAGCCCGGTTCGGCAACGAGATAAAGGCTCTAAGCGCGACTAGGCGACGAACTGCTTCCCGAACAGGCATCGGACTAGTCTCGAACTGGGCGGCGACCTCCCGGATGATGACACTTTGACCTGGAATGAACCGTCCTGCCATCACGGCAGTCGACAACGACGCGTAAACCCTATCGTGCATCAGGGCTGGTTCGATCGGCCGCATAATTCGGTCTGGCTTGGCTTTTGGAGATTCAGTCATGCTGCACGCTCTTCGCGTTGATCGATCAAATAAACTGTTGAATCCATAGGTCGGGTTGACCAAGACATTGAAGGGGGTAGGATAGTTTAATGCGCACTCTTTTTAATGCACACTCTTTCACGGCGCGCACCCCACGGGAGTGGATAGAACCCAATTTGGAAGGCTCTCGCCAGAACGATTTTCGTTGGCGAGAAGGGCGCCTCCCCTATTTCATATCGGGCGTTATCAATTTAACTCGCGTTCAGGGATTTGCGGCATAGACCGATGGCATGAACACCGCGACCATCAAGCGCCATCTTTTCCCGCCGCAATTCCCTGAACGCGAGTTGAATCGATAACGCCCATCCGCCCCTTCGCTCCCGCCCCATTACAGGACCTTCGTCACGAATACGGGTCGATCCACCCCAACTTCCCATCGGTACTCTCGCCGCACGGTGGTGTTCCGCTTGTGCTTCTCCCTCGGCATCAGAAAGCTGGTTTCTGCAGTTCCGCAACGACGCGTCATCGAAGGGTTTGCTTGCGCTCCATCTTCCGGATGCCTACCTGCCCCAGATCATGTCCGCGGCTTCTGCTTTCTGCAGCACACTATGGACGGGCACTAGCTATGTCTCGGATTGAAGCACAAAGCTGGGTGACCTCTTCCAGACTGTGGTCCGCAGTCAGGCATACGCGCAAAGCAGCCTTGTGCCGGGGCACCGTCGGATAAAATGCTGCGGCCACATAAAAGCCGCGCCGCAATAGCTCTGCTGCCGTATCCACCGCTGCCCGAGACTCACCAATCGGGACCATCCGGATTGGCATTCCGTCACCTGACGATTGCGTCGGCATTTTATCGTCAAAAGCTTGAACAACCCTACTCAGGCGGGCCTGGCGCTCACCCAGCTCCGCAGAACGATGAATTTCTGCTGATGCTAAGGCACCTGCAATTCCGGCCAAGTCTGGTCCCATCGAGAATGCATGCGGGACGGCGTAACGTCTAAGGAGTTTCTCCTGCTCTTCCGTCCCAAGCATGAGAACACCGCCAGTCACTCCGAAGCCTTTGCTCAAAGAAGCCGCGATGATTGTGTTTTCGCCTAGATCTGTGATTTGGGATTTGGCATATCCTTGGCCATGCCTTCCCCGGATTGAGATGCCATGCGCATCGTCGATGTAGATGAATAGCCCATAACGTTCTTGGAGGCGCAAAAGCTCACCGATGGGGGCATTTCCGCCCATTGAATACACACCATCGCATATGTAGGCGACGCACGTGTGTTCCCGACAAATACCCTCCAGTTCCTCAATGTCGTTGTGCCTAATTTGCAGAACCTCGGCATCTTCGGCCATAACAGCCTTGTGGTATGCCAAAGTGGCATGAGCAAATCGGTCGAACACCAGTACCGGCTTGCGTCCTCGGGTGAAAGCCCCGCATGCGAGTAACGGAAGCGCGCTCATGTTCGCCGTTAGAACCAACGAGTATACGACAACCCGAGCATCGAAAAGTTCAGATAAGCTGTATTCGAGATCTCGGGTTAGCGAGAAATTCAATCTCGTGCGGGCACCTGACCACTGTATCGAGCGATATGACGCTAATGCTGCTATCGCAGCATCCACGATCATCGGATGGTTATCAAGCCCGAGATAGCTGCCTCTTGCGAATTCTATAACCGATCGTCCTGGCTCGAGCTCCACGTGTCGCTGCTCAAGCGAGCGGGCATATAGTGTCATTATTCCTTTGGAGTACGCATAGTCGAAATCTGATCTGGACTTCTCAATAAGGCTTGCAAGATTACGAAATCTCTGCTTCTTCACAGCACTCTCCGTCAAACTGACCATAATATAATTTACGTTTGTTCATCATCGGCAACCCCCGCTACGTAGCCAATGTGTCCCTTCAAAGTCGTGCCAACTTTGCACAAGGGGAGGCTGCGGCTCCTCTTTTGGCTGGTGCGCCCGGCTATTGCGAACGCGCTGATCACAGTCGGAAGTCCGAGAGTCCTACTCGGAAGCCAGCCCGCCATCGGCTTCAATCCTGGTCCTCACAGTCCCTCAGCAGGCCTACTCGCGAAGCTGGTGTTGTCGCCAGGAACCTTTCGAAGACATCGGCTATCTTGTCGATTTCGGCATCAGACATTGCCGTCGATAGCGAGGCCGAAGTGTTGGCATGAAGAAGGATACCCTCACTGCGGAAAAAACGGCTTATTGCTTTCAACGTGCCTGCCTCATCCGTCGACGGGTAGGCTTCGCGATAGTCGCGCGGAAGCGCTTGTTTGGGGTGGATGCGAAAGAGCGACGCTGCGCCGCTGATGACATAGGGAGCCTGATGGCGGCTGATGGCGGCGGCGAGTGCAGTGCGGAGCCGTTTCCCCATTTCCTCCAGGCGGGCGAATGCTACTTCGGTCAAGGCTTCCATACTGACGCGACCGGCGACCATTGAGATAGGATTTGCCGAGAAGGTGCCAGCCTGCGCCACTTTGGCCCGTCCGGCCGATCCGTCGAAGACGCTCATCACGCGGCTCGATCCGCCAATGGCACCGATCGGGAATCCTCCACCGATGATCTTGCCGGCGGCGATCAGATCGGGCTTGATACCGTAACGTGCGGAGGCGCCACGATAGCCTTGGCGAAGATTGAGCACTTCGTCGCAAACGACGAGAATGCCATGTTGGCGCGCGGTTTCGACGATAGCAGCAATGAAGTCAGGATCAGCCGGGATAAGGCCACCGCCGCTCGGCATTGGATCGAGCAGGATACAGGCTAGGCGATCCGCGGCAGCTGCGATCCTGCGACGCGCACCGTCGGCATCATTGAACCGAAGAATGAGAACCTCGTCGGCGACCGATGTCGGTGTGCCTGCATAGGCCGGCACGGCGATAGGCGCATCCGGCGATCCCCATGTTGCGGGCGTACCTCCCAGGTCCGCCTCGGCCCAGTCATAGGAGCCGTGATAAGCGCCTTCGGTTTTGGCAATGGCCGGGCGTCCGGTGAATGCGCGCGCCGCCTTGACGGCGAACATCACCGCCTCAGTGCCGGTGTTGACGAAGCGAATTTGTTCAACCACCGGAATGCGGTCAACCAGCAGTTCTGCCAGGTCGATCTCATGAGCGGTCGGATTGGAAAAGCAGGTGCCGTCGCGAAGGAGACGCGCCACAGCATCAAGCGCAGGAAGAAAACCATGCCCATGGATCAGCGTAGTGAAATTGTTGTTGAGATCCAGAAAACGTTGTCCGTCAACGTCAATCAGATAAGCGCCGTCACCTTTCAGGATGTAGCGCGGCGTCGGATCGCGTTCAACCGTAGCACGGGTAATGCCACCCGGAAAAACCGAGCGACCTCGAGCAAACAATTTGTTTGATTGTGGGCCAAGCAGAGTAGCGTTGGGTGCGGTCTCGAACTTTTTCGGCATTCAGATCTCCTGACAGTATCGCTTTTCTTGTATTTCAAAGCAATCAAGACGGTTTAGCTGGTTGGTCGATCAACGCTACTTCCTCCTCACTCGACGGACCACGCCACGCCGGCCCTGCCATTCGCGGATCAGCGCATCGAGATCGGCTGTCTCGACACGGACTGCCTCAATTCCCTCGGCCGCAACATAATCGTACTGAGCTGGATTAGGCGACAGGACAATTGAATGAAGACTAAGTTGCAGAGCTTCTTGCGTATAGCGGACCCTTATACCTTGAGCCTTAAACCAGGATCAGCGCTCTTCTTGCCATTGCCATTGCCATTGCCGTTGCCGTTGCCGTTGACTCCGACGTTGCGTGGGGTGCGGCGGCCCGAGCCTGCTTCGCCAAAAGCTTTTTCAGCCGTGCCTGATCTCGGACCTTGTCGTGAACGTACCATTGTCAGCGATTTGCGGTCGCAAAGATGTTGTAAAGTTACTTGAAGGATTTGTTCGACACCTCGAAAAGGTGCTGTCGCAAAGATCGAAACGGGGACAAAAGATGGCAGGAATCGGGGGGTCGGCGTTCTATGCCGTGAGGATGGCTAACTGCTCGGCGATTGAGGGGCTGGGATTGTAGGCATACCTCGCCTGCCGTTTGCATCATGTGGATCATCTCGATGCCAGACAGGATAATTTCGGCGGTCGCCTTCGCCTTGAAGCCGAGCATGGAGCTGACGCGGCACTTGATCCGTCGACGATCCTGCTCAATGAGATTGTTATCAGGCATAAATAGGCGCGAGGCGCCAATCCGTATTTCCTTACACGGATGGATTGACTACCATCCACCTACCGGGATTGGGGTGTCGAGAGCACGCATGGCGGGCAGGCCGAAGTATCTGATGAACTGTTCGAGTTGTTATCTGGCCGCCCCCTTGCCTGGTTGCGCTTCGAGCGCGGATCCGTAGTTGTCGTGTAGCCCGCCGGCTCCCAAGGTTGCTGAACCTGGAAAGGAGCCGGGAATGAGAATCATTGCCCTTGATGTCCACCGATCATTCGCCCAAATGGCAATCTTTGGAGAAAGGCAAAATCCGGAATGCGGGGAGGATCGATCTCGAAGGCAGCCGCCTGTTGCAGTTCGCCATGAAGCTCAAGCCGGATGACGAGATCGTCATCGAGGCGACAGGCAATACAAGTGCGACCGTGCGATTATTGTCGCCTTTGTGGGTCGGGTGTGGTCATAGCCAATCCGATCCGGTCCGGGACATCGCCTGGGCCAAGGTCGAGACTGACAAGATCGACGCGGCAGTGCTGGCGAAGGTTCATGCGAGAGGATTTCTACCCGAAGTGTGGATGCCGGACGAGGAAACCGAGACACGTCGTCGCGTGGTAGGTGAACGCAGCTCGCCTCCCAGATGACGCCTCTCAAAAACCGAATCCATTCGGTTCTGCAGGAATCTGATCCACCCTACAAAGGCTCACCGTTCTCAAAACGCGGCAAGGTCAGCTAATGGCTCAGCCGCTCGCCGAGGATCAGCGGCGAGTCGTCTTTCGCCATGACGGCGAACTCGAACGCCTTGGCGGAGAACTTACACAGGTGTGGACAAAAGCCTCCCACAGACGGCACTCCAGGAGCGACGAGCCAAGCGTTTGATGACGATCACCGGCGTGGATGTCACGGTGGCATGAGTATCGTGGCAGCCGTCACGACACTGAGCGGTTCTCATCGCCGGAAAAGCTCGTCAGCTACTTCGGATTCAACCGTAGGAGTCTAGTCCCGGCAGTTGCTGGAGCGGACTGAGAAGCGTTCAGGCCGCGTGGCCCAAGCCGTTGCAGGTGAACTCATAGGGCGTGAGACCTTTGAGGGTCTTGAGCCTGCGGCAGAAGTTGTAGGCCGAGGCGAAGTCGGCAAGGTGCTGGCGGAGTTGAACGTGGCTCTCATAGTAGAAGCGCCTGACGGTCGCATCCTTGATGGTCCGGTTCATCCTCTCGACCTGGCCGTTAGTCCACGGGTGCCTTGTCTCGGTCGTCCGCTGTTCGATGTCGTTCCTGGCGCATGCGTATTCGAAAGCATTGGCGGAAGAGTTCGCCAATTGCGATGGCCTCCTTGATCAATGGCACGGCCGAGCCGCCGGTGCCGGGGGTGGTGACCTGGATGCCGTAGCACCTACGGAATGAAGGAGCGATGGGAGCCGAGACAGCGGTGCCCGCCGCTTTTCGCTGCAGGCGCGCACCGGTCGTACGCACTACCTGCCGCTGTATTTTCCCGAGATCGATCGCTTCCGGGAAACAGCCGCAGCGTTCTTCGCCTTCTCCATGCCTTTCCGACGCCAGCAAGCATCACGGCGCAGACGAAAGAGGAGTTTGTGACAGCATCGTGGGATGTCGTCGGCCGCAAGGTCAGCAACAAATTCCGATGGATATTTACGAGACGGCGCGCTCGTCGATCGGACTGCCGCTGCCGCTTGACGCGCCTGCCATTCGCATGTTCCGGATGGTCATTGACGAAGCGTCACGCTGCTCTGCGGCGCCCCGGCCGCTCCGATCGTGGCCGTGCCGAGTTGGCTGCGCAAGGCGATCGAGGCGGCGCAAACCGTTGAGGATGCTGCCCTTGCCACCGGCGCGGCCATCGCCGTGCTAGATGCGCGGTTGTCCGCCGCGACGAAAAATGGACCGGCGCCTGTCGGCAGCGCCTCGCGCTCGCCGTTGCCGCGGCACGGCGCGACAGGCGGGTCGCGTCAAGGCTGAAGGCCGGCACAGGATGCCGTTTCGACAACTCTTTCGGCGATTGAGATAATCTCCTTGAGTTCCGCCTCACTCGTTAACAAGCTACGGGACGAGGCCGAGAAAGTCGTCCCGCGAACGCCTGAAGCCTGCAAAGACGAGAACTCGAAGCTGAAGAACTGCTCGAAGCCTCGGCACTAGGACTACCAGTGGCCGACGTCATGATGATGGAAACGAGAGAATCATCAGATGTCTATCGAGATAGAACTTCTGGACCGGCTGCTTGCCGGCCGTGATCCGAAGAGGTGTTTTCTACGGACGGTCTGCTCGCCGCCGGTTTAATCCGAACCCTATCTGGCCAACCAGGTTCGCAAGTCTCGCCGCGTGATCAGCTCCTTGCTAATTCGCGTGGAGCCGTTGTAACGCCTCCTTCAAAGAAATTCATAGACTCTTAGCAAATCCAAACCGCCGTGAATGGTACGCTTACCTCATCTGAGGTCAGTAGACCAGAAACGTGGTGCTTAAAGGCAATGGCAAGAGCGCTGATCTGGGTTGTTCGGGACACGGCGACGATCAGCCCAAAGCAAACACATGTTTACCTAACGACTGCCGCCAGAGGCTGGTCGCCGGGATCCCTACAACGAAAATTTCGTTCGAACCTGCGGAGACGCCCAATGACAAAGTCGGTGGGACGGGTATCCAGCTTGATGCTGACCCATGATGACACTGGTCAGTCGCCTACGCACGGCAGGGCATTTTGATGGGCCTTTGCGTGCCTGCGGACCTAATTGTCTGCGAAGCTAGCGGAGATTCTGGGTCTGCGTCGCGAGCGGGTTGTGCGACACGTCCGGCTGCTCGCCAGACCCGACTTTTGCTGGAACAAACAACCACGGTGGCGCTCGTACCATGTCAAAGCAGGATGCAACGACGGCGGGGTGATCCAATTATTGGTCGATCTCCTGCCCTATGGCGACGGCTATCATAAACAGGACCTGCAGCGGTTCGAAGCGGCACGATACACGCGGCCGAAGGGGACCGCATGCTTAGCCGTGAAATAGATCGATCCAATTGGAGCGCGAAGCTACCATGGACAACTCCGCCGACCTCCATCGCGCAGCCCGACACCTAGGGGCGGTCTTCCTTGGCCGCGGCTGATTGCCGCGTTCACGAGCTGCTTCTGAGACAGGAGCGGCAGGAGGGGACGCCCCTCAAGCTCATCGCCTCTGATCCCTGGACTCACCGACCGGTGAGGCCGGCTGATCCAGGCCCCAACCTAACTCCAACACCTGCAGCGAGGACATTCCATGCCCAGGCAGTTCGTGTTCTCTTCCGAATCTGTCGGCGCGGGACACCCGGATAAGATGGCCGACAAAATCTCGGATACCAATCCTCAGCATCGATCCCAGGGCGAGCGTGTCTTGTGAAGTATTGGTGAATACAGGAATGGTCATTCTGGCTGGCGATATCACCAGTGGCGCGCAAATCGCTTACAGCCAATTTGCGCGCGATACGACTGTCAATATTGGATATGATAACGACGAGATCGGCTTTGATGGTGGCCTTGCGCCGTCGTTCTGGACTGAGCGGTAATACAAATGGTCGGTATTTTCTGCGGTGTCCCGCAAGCTTTGGAGTGCTTCGGGTCTGCCAGGAAAGTTCTAGAGGAGCGAAGTATTCTATGAAGATCATTGGCATTACGATGTGGCAACTCGATCTGTCACTGACAAAGCCCTATTGGTTATCCGGTGGCCGCCTGAAGTTCGAAAAACTCGACAGCACCTTTGTGAGGGTTGATACCGATGCGGATGTGTCTGGTTGGGGGGAAGGCTGCCCTTGGGGCAGCACCTATCTACCCGCCCATGGTCCCGGGATCAGGGCGGGTATCGCCACACTAGCGCCCTCATTGCTGGGACAGGACCCGAGGTCGCTTGAAGCGATCAACCGGACAATGGATATGGCGCTCCCCGGTCATCTGTATGTGAAGTCGGCCATCGATCTGGCCTGCTGGGACATCTTGGGAAAAGTCACCGGGATGCCGCTATGGCGATTGCTCGGTGGAACTACCGCAGATCCGGTCGCAGTTAACTCTTCGATTTCCACCGGCACTACCGACGAGATGATCAAACTCATAAGGGATGCGTATTCAGAGGGGTATCGTACACACTCTGCCAAGATAGGAGGTAGCGATCCCGTCGCGGATATTGCGCGTATTCAGGCGATTGAAGCGGCGCTGAAACCGGACGAGAAGGTTACCTACGACGTGAACCGCGCCTGGTTCCCGGCGGTTGCACTCCAGGTACTGAACAACGTGTCCCTACGCGGCTGGATAGAACAGCCTTGCGAGACGGTACAGCAATGCGCTCAGGTTGCCCGACGGGTAAAACAGCCGATCATGCTTGATGAGTGCCTTCATTCTTTTGAGGACCACCTGCAGGCTTGGCGCTTAGATTCCTTTCAGGGCGCCAAGGTCAAGCCCAATAGAGTAGGCGGTCTAACCAAGGCTAGGCAGGTTCGGGACTTCGGTGTCTCCGTGGGTTGGCAGATGCACATTGAGGATGTCGGAGGTTCGGCCTTGGCAGATACTGCGGCAGTCCATCTCGCATCATCGACTCCTGTCGCCAATAGGTTGGCCAGCTGGCTATGCCATCATCACCTTGCTGCCGATCCCGTTCCGGGCCAGGGAGCAAGGAATGTCAATGGTTTTGCTGCGCCGCCGACAGCGCCGGGGCTTGGCGTGGAGCCGGACGTCGCCGCACTCGGGGCGCCGGCATCAGTTTTCAAGTAACACTTCTATGAGCTCGCTAACGAGCACGCGCGTCGTGGTGCGAACGGGGCATGGTGGATTCGGTACACTCGAGTTCCGGTCGTATGGCCGAGCCTGGAACCTATTCCATGAGTGGCCGGAAAGAATCTGAGTACCATGCTGTGCGCCTTTTGATGGTAGTGTGCTGAGAGTTCTGCAAATTCGCTGAGAGGGGGCGGTCATGGCAGGCTGGTGATTGTTCACGTCACCTGATTCCCGC
>NZ_JAMYOY010000040.1:0-10781 GCF_040320115.1 Mesorhizobium sp. M0802 | reverse complement strand
GCGAAACGGTCCGGCTACTCCCCATGGACGAGACCATCAGCATCGCCCGCGAGGCCGCTCCATCCGGCTCGGGTCCGTTGCTGATTGCGCGGGCAGGTCACATGCGTTTGTGATTGGCCGAAGCCTTTCCGCGGTCGTCATCCTATGGCGAAGCAAGGAGCGAAGCGACGCGGCGCAGACATAGGACCCATGCCGCGACTTCGACGCGTTGCAACGGTGCAGAATTCTGCTCCGCTGCACCCTTCGGTCAAGGTAACGGAATGGGTCCTCGGGTCTGCGCTTCGCTTCGCGTCGCTCCGTGATGACGACGCCAGAGGCCTCAACCTAATTCCGAACGTTTGCGGTGGTCTCCAAAGCCAACGTCAGGCCGCGTCCTTACTCCGCGGGAACGGCGGCCGCGTCGCATCCGTCCAGCTCGCATGTGTGGGTGGCCAGGCTGCGCTGGCCCAGCAACACCGTGACCAATGCGATGACGCCGGCCGCCACCGAGACCCAGAACCCGTTGCGGGCGCCGAATTCATCCACCACCGCACCGGCGGCAAACGAACCCAGCGCCATCGGCGACTACACCGACAATCCCGATGGCGGTGCACCTGGCGATGCCACCAATTTGATTCGCGCCCTGATCGCAGCCGGCATCAGGGCGTTGCGGTCGGTACTATCGCCGATCCGGAATCGCGCGCCTTCGAGCATCGCTTAGCCTTTTCGAGCCGCCCTCTGCGCCCGACCTGGTCGAAAAAGTCAACGTCATGCAGGAGGAGCTTGTAGTGCGCTCCCTTACGTGCCGGCCGGAGTTCCTGTCTGGAGGACTTGCGTGCTCTTTCGGCCGCGCCCCCAACTTCAACGGGATCACCCCCCGACGCGATCCTCCAGCTTGCCCCCGCGACGCTGCGGCCAGCCGATGCCGATTGGCAACGCGCCTGCGCCGTCGAAGTCGAGGCGTCGAATTTCCTTACGGCCGTGGAACTCGTCCGGCACTGGGCCGACTTCGCCCGTGTCGACGTGCCCGTCCAGATCATCCTCGGCGATGAGCGCCCGTGCTCGACCTGCCGCTGCTCGCCGCCTTCGGCCGGTCGATGGCAGTGCTTCGGCTTCTCCGTGATTGTCTGTCCGGCGACCAACCATTTCATGCAGCTCCAGCAGCCCGCGTGGTGCGCCCCGGCGGTTGGCTGCATTCGCCAACAGCAACAGCAAGGCCTCCCGCGATGCCGATGCTGCAAATAATGACAAGGGGCCGAACGCTGAAACAACGCGCGGAAGTGCCATCGGCTTTTGAGTCACACCAATACGACAGCCTCATCGACGCATTGCGCTATTGGGCTGAGAGAGCCTCAGATGCGATGGCCGTCGCCAACGATGCCTTCGGCTTCAACTACCCCGATGCGGTGATGGTGCCGGGAAAATACCAGAAGCGGCCGAGCCGCCCTTCGTTCCCGGCCGTGACCGCGCCGGCACAATGCTCGCCGTCGGCGAGGGCGTGTGGACTTCAAGGTCGGCGATCCGGTTCTCGCCCAGGTGTTTTCCGGCGACTTCGCGGATCAGGTCGACGCTGCGGCCGGTGCTACAGTATTCAACGCCGTCTTCGTCGCGGTCTCGATCCGGTCGGACGTCAAGGCGGGCCACCGGGTGGTGGCCAAGGGCGCGACCGGCAGCGTCGGCGCCGCGGCGGTGGAGCTTGCGCCAATCTCGGCGCCCATGCGGTCGACATGGTCTCCTCTGAGGAGAAGGAGGAACTGGTGCCCTGCTCTGATGGGAAGGCGATCGTCATTGCCGCGCATGACGGATCAAAGATGGACGCTTCCCAAGCGCAGGTGCGCCGCGCCTGGGGCGGCGGCGACCGCGGGGCGTATGTCGTCATCGACATGGTGCGCAGCGCGATGTTTCGGGGGCTTGACCGCGCGGGCTCGGCTTTGCGGGCAAGCTCGTCATGGTCTGCTTCGCCTCGGGCGACATCCCAGCCGCCAGGCCAACCATCGGTTCTACGAGAACCTGACCGTAATGGGTGCGCCGCTCAACATCTATTTCGATGGGCACTAAAGCGGATGCGCAGCGGGGCCAATGTCGCCGCGGTCCTGCCCTTCGACGGGCTCATCCACGGTCTTCAAGATATCCCCAACTGCAAAGTCACCGGCAAGTTGGTGGTGAAGACTGAGACGGCCATATAATGCAGGCGCCGGATTTCACGCAACTGTGCTTCCGCCCGTTTCGCGAGGATGATGCTCTTCTGACATCGCTCGGTACGGTCTGCGTCGCCTCGAACGAAACCGGTCTCGTCCTTCGGCTGGACAGCGGCCCGACCGCCGTCAATCCCGGCGGCTTCGTCCATGGCGGTGCGACGGCGGCGCTGTTCGATGTCGCGCTCTACGAGGCCGCGAAGGCGGCGTTCGCTGCGGAAGCCGTGACCAGCGCGCTCGATGTGAAGTTCCTCGCGGCCGGCAATGCGAAATCCCCGGTCTATGTTGTCGCGCAGAGCGTCAAGGCCGGGCGCATAATGGCGACCTGTACCGGCTCCGCCTTCCAGGACGGCAGGATGATTGCCTGCGCCACCGGACAGTTCGTGAGAGCGGCCGCCCCTCCGTCTCCAACGTCGCCATGAAGGACAACCGATGACCGCTCTCGTCTTCGAGCAGGTGCTTGAACGACCTCCCGCTAGATGTTTGGTCCCGGGATTTGATGGAGCGGATCGACGCTAAACCGCTCGGGCTGTGATGCCCATGCCTTGCAGATGAACTCGTAGGGCGTGAGCCCTTAAGGGTCTTGAGCCTGCGGGCAAAGTTGTAGGCTGCGACGAAGTCAGCAAGGTGCCTGCGGAATTGGTCATGGCTCTCGTAGTAGAAGCGCTTGACGGTGGCATCCTTGATAGTCCGGTTCATTCTTTCGACCTGACCGTTGGTCCAGGGGTGCCTGGCCTTGGTAGTTCGGTGCTCGATGTCGTTTCTGGCGCAGGCGTATTCGAAGGCATGGGCGCGGAAGAGTTCTCCGTTGGCGATGGCCTCCCTGATGAGCGGCACAGCCGAGCCGCCGGCGCCCGGCTTGGTGAACTAGATGCCGTTGTCGGTGAGCACGGTGTGGATTCTGTAGGGGACGGCTGCGATCAGCCGCAGCAGGAACTCTCTCGATACGGCGGTAGTGGCCTTTTCATGCAGTGCGACGAGGCGAACTTGGACGTGCGGTCGATAGCGACGAACATGTGGAGCTTGCCCTGTTCGGTTCGCACTTCGGCAATGTCGATGTGGAAGTAGCCGATCGGGTAGCTCTTGAACCTCCTCTTTTCCGGCTTGTCGCCTTCAACATCCGGCAGGAGACCGATGCCATGGCGCTGCAAGCAGCGATGCAATGAAGATCGCGTCAGATGCGGGATCATCGGCTGCAGCGCATAGAGGCAGTCATCAAGCGGCAGCAGCGTGTAGCGTCGGAAGGGACCGCCTCCTCCTCGACGGAGAGCACGGTCGATCGCGGGTCCCTCGGGCCGGTCGGCAGATCGGTGACCGAGATTCGCGTCTCCCACTTCGCGACTGTCTTCTGATTGATCCCATAGCGCTTGGCCAGCGCTCTCAGGCTCTCTTGACTATGCTGTATCGCTCGACGGACCGCCTCTGTCGTCGTGGCGCTCCCATGGAGAACTTGGCCCATAGTGCCTCCCTTGATTCGGAACTCAAGGATGCTCCATCAAAGCCCGGGATCAAACATCTGGGCGTACTGCTCTTCCTAGTCGCCACCGGCCTGACGTTGATCTTCGGCGTCCTGGACTTCGTCAATTCCAGCCACGGCTCGCTTCATACTGGGGGCCTATTCGCGCTCACCTTCCAGACCCTTACCGACAGCTTCTTTCTCGCGGCGGTCTTTGCCGGGCAGTCGTCTGTGTGATCGGGCTGCTCTTCGAACTGGCGCTGGTGCGCCGCTTTTGGGAGCGAAGCCATCTCGACCAATGCTGATCACTTAAGGCCTGATCCTCCCCGCCAACGTGGCCGTCAGCATCCGATTAACTTGCAGATTCACTGACAGCCTTTCCAAAACCCTCCGAAAGACGCGCGCACCCACTTTTTAAGCGCGGTCAGACTAGCGGCGTTTCAATTCGGACGAACAGAAAAGTTTCTCTTGCAACGTATCCAGTTTGGATACTTAATGCCCAAAGTTTCGGTTCAACCCCGGTTATGTAGAAGCAATGGAAAATTGGATTGTGGGCTGCGATGTCGGTGGGACGTTCACCGACTTCAGCGCGAAAGATGTCTCAAGCGGACGAACGGTGATTCATAAGCGAGCGTCAACGCCAGACGATCCGTCTCGCGCCGTCCTGCATGGTCTTAAGGAGCTTACTGAGAGGCATGGGATCTCACCCAATCAGATCAGCCGTTTCGCTCACGGCACCACGGTGGCAACCAACGCGCTTCTACAACGGAAGGGTGCTCGTGTTGCCGTAGTCACCACTCGCGGTTTTCGAGATCTGCTGGAGATTGGACGTCAGACACGTCCGCTTATCTACGACCTTCAGGTCGACGCTCCTCCAGCACTGGCAGAACGACATCTTCGTTTCGAGGTCGACGAGCGCATCGGAGCGACGGGACAAATTATTACGCCGCTGACAGATGCCGCTATCGACAAATTGGTCCACCAAATTGGTGCTGAAAAGGACATCGAGGCAATCGCCGTCTGCCTCATCTTTTCGTTCTTGAATAACGAGCATGAGCTTAGACTTGCCGCAACTCTGCGAAATGCGTTTCCAAACATCTTCGTATCGGTTTCCGCTGAGGTTCAGCCTGAATTTCGCGAGTATGAAAGGTTCTCGACGACCCTCATCAACGCTTTTCTACAGCCAGAAGTCTCTCGCTACATGGAGCGGCTTCAATCAGAGGTACGGACCGTAGCGCCCAACGCTGAATTTGGAATATTCCAGTCAAGTGGGGGGCTGATGTCGGTGGAACGTGCCGCACAGCTTCCGGTTCGCACAGCCCTGTCTGGCCCTGCTGCCGGTGCCGTCGGAGCTTCGGGCGCGGGCGCCCTGTCTTCCATTACCGATGTTATAACGCTGGACATTGGCGGCACAAGCACTGACGTTTGCCTGATCCGAGACGGGAAGACAGCCCTTGCTAACACGCGGGATATTTCCGGGTTCCGTATCCGCCTGCCCATGGTTGATATTCACACCGTTGGAGCTGGGGGCGGATCTATTGCTCAGATTGGCCCGGATGGCCTGATGAAAGTAGGTCCCGAGAGTGCGGGGGCAGTGCCAGGTCCGGCGTGCTATGGGCGAGGGGGCACTTTGCCTACCGTTTCCGACGCGAATGTACTTCTCGGTCGGTTGCCGAAGGAACTGGCAGGCGGCGGCCTAACCATTGACAAAGACCGCGCTCAGGCCGCGATCAAACCGATAGCAGACGCCCTTGGCGTGAGCCTGGAAAAGGCTGCGATGGGCATTATCGGTATTGCAACCGCAAACATGACCCGGGCAATCCGCGTAGTTTCCGTTGAAAAAGGTTACGATCCTCGTCGCTTTGCTCTCATGCCTTTCGGTGGCGCTGGTGGTTTGCATGCCGCGGACGTCGCCCGTGCTCTCGGCATGAAAACGATTATCGTGCCACGAGCTCCCGGAATCCTCTGCGCCGAAGGACTGATTGTCGCGGATTTGCAAGAGGACTTTGTTGCCAATTGTAGAGCCGCAGTCGGAAGCGATCTCACTTTTGTCCAAAGTATCGTCAACGATCTCAATTTAGCGGCGGGCAAATGGTTTAGGACAGAGGCGGCTGGTGCGGAGGCACGCCAGGTAATCCTGACCTTTGACATGCGTTATCTAGGTCAAAACTATGAACTCTCAGTGGAGGTTTACAACGGCGCGCAAGAACCGACCTGCCCCGATACAGAGGTCCTACGAGCTGCTTTTTTCGAAGAGTATCTTCGCAATTATGGACATTGTGACAAAGATGCCCCGATCGAAATGATCAATGTACGGCTGCGAGCCTTGGCACGCCTGAGTCAAGCTGACACTACTGCCGTGCCGCCTAGCGAGGAGCCCTTGCCCTTCCAGCATGTTGATGTCTGGTTCTCGCCACAAAACCCCGAACGCACGCCGTTGTACAACCGCAATACAATGCCGGTCGGCACAGTGGTAGCCGGGCCCGCCATAATCACACAGCTTGATACTACAACAGTCGTCCCGCCCGACGCGAGCATCCGCGTCGACGAAGCTTTGAATCTCATCATGGAACTTTCAGATGTCTGACTTTAAGATCGACCCCATTACGCTCGAGATAACATGGAACGGGCTGAAATCGATTGCTGATGAATGCTTCATCACCATCATGCGCAGCGCGTTCTCCTCCAACGTTAAGGAACGCCACGACCATTCAACGGCGATTGCTGATGCAAAAGGTCGGTTGATTGTCCAAGCTGAAATGTCGCTTCCGGTCCATCTTGCTTCGATGGGGGGGATGATGAAGGAAATCATGGCGCTGTACGGCGATGATATCGCGCCAGGAGACCTTTTCATCGCGAATGATCCCCATGTGGCAGGCGGCACGCACCTTCCAGATATCAATATGGCCGCGCCTGTTTACGACGGCAACCACCTCATTGGATTTGTTGCCAATATCATTCACCATGCTGATGTCGGAGGGGCAGCCGTCGGCTCAATGTCGGGTGGTCTCGACGAAATTTACAAGGAAGGACTGCGTATTCCGGTAGTACGTCTTTACCGCCGTGGAGAGCGGGTCGATGATGTGATGCGTCTTCTCCTCCTAAACATGCGGTTGCCCGACGAACGTCGCGGTGATCTTAATGCGCAAATTTCCGCTTGCCGGCTTGGCGAACGGCGTCTGCTTGACTTGGTCACCGATATCGGCAGCGAGAAGCTTCGTCAGATATTTGACGCGATCGTATCACGCACCCAGCTTCGCATGCGCAGAGCGATTGCCGCCCTTCCCGATGGTTCATACAGCTTCACTGATTTTATGGACGACGATGGAATTGCTACCAAAGACATCAAGATCGTGCTGACGGTCGAGAAATTCGGTGAGCGGATAAAATTCGATTTCACGGGAACCGATCCCCAGGTCAAAGGAAATTTCAATCTCACATATAACGCAACGCAGTCTGCAATCTGTTACTCTTTGAAGGCACTGCTAGACAGTGAGGTGCCGACAAATCAGGGCATCTTTGATGCTATTGACATCGTTGCGCCTGAAGGAAGTTTTGTTAACTGCGTTGCCCCCGCAGCGGTCGCAATGCGAGCGAACTCCTGCCAGCGTGTCGTCGATTGTGTGCTCGGGGCGTTAGCTCCTGTGGTGCCGGAAAAGGTCATTGGTGCCGCAAATGGGGCAAACACGTCTGCTGTATTTACAGGAACTGATCCTCGCACCGGAAAAATGTATGTCTACCTCGAAACGTTAGGTGGGGGAATGGGTGCCCGAGCGACGCGAGACGGCAAAGATGGAGTCCAAGTCCACATAACCAACACGTCGAATCTGCCCGTTGAAGCCATTGAGCTCGAGTATCCGCTGCGGGTCGAGGAATATTCTTTACTCGCGGACACGGGGGGCGCGGGTCGCCAAAGGGGCGGTATGGGCATCCGGCGCATTATAAAACCTGTCGGCCACGACTGCGAGTTTAATGGTGTCGGAGAGAGATTTCGCCATCAACCGTGGGGTGTATTCGGAGGATCCTCAGGGGCGGCTGGCGCGTTCTTCATCGTGGGGCCCGATGGCGCTCGCGAAAAGCTCGACTCGAAGGCAAGTAAAATCCAGCTGAATGCGGGTTCAAGCGCGGTGATAGAAACTCCGGGTGCCGGCGGATATGGCGCGCCCGCAGAGCGATTGGTCGCGTCAATCATTGCCGACGTGAAAGCGGGCAAAGTCAGTGAGCAGGCCGCCACTCGTGATTATGTGCAATTCATCGACGAGCCCCCCTTTAAAAGGTCACGGTTAATGCCGCCGAGACCAGTTCTTAAGAGTGATCTCAATATGGATCGAAGAGACATTCTGACGTGAAACCGAACCTGCCAAGCACCACGCTGGCTCCAACAAAAGCGCCAATAAAGGTAAATTGTGATGAACCAAACCTCCAGTACGTCAACTGATGCGGTGGTGGATGCCCCTTCGGCTGGCGTTGGTGTAATGTCTGCTTCGCGCCATGGTGGCGCTTACGGAGGAAAGGCAGATGACGCAGGTGCGTATCCTTGCGATCGACCTTGCGAAGCGAAGCTGTCAGGGGTGGTGCGGTTCTATTCAATCGTGTTTTGTCCCGGTCCAGGCGGACTTCAAAAAACTCTGGACCAATCCAGACACCCCGAACCGCGAACGAAAGCACCTGCTTGCCCACATCATTGAGGACGTCACTCTCCTCAAACCACCGAAGAGAGGCACAACCACGGTTCAGTCGCTTCAAGGGCGGTAAAACCCAGACGCTCGTCACCGTGACCCCAAAATCCCCCAGCCAGCAGATCAAGACGAACCCCAATATCATCGAACTGATCGATGACATCCTCGACAATCATATTTTTTCCGAAATCGCCGAGATTCTCATCGATCAGGGATATCGTCCGGGCTCGGTGACGCGCCGTGACCAGCGGAATGCACGCTTCACAACCAAACGCGTCACCTATCTCGTTGGCTGGTCAACTCCGCCAGTAGGATACGCAGCCCCGGCGGATCGAGTGTCCCGTCGATGCGCAATCGCGCGCCGCTCGGAAAGGCCACGACGATCCTGCCGGCCGGGTTCGGGCAATCGACCGCGGCGCGTTCGACACCGGCAGATCCTTCACCTCGATCCGCGCGAAGGTCGCGATGGCCTGATCGGCCTCGAGCTCGCCGCCGGTCATCTGCTTGCGCCAGGCATAGAGCTGTGATGGAGCTACGCCGAACGCTTTCGCGACCTCGGTCACCTACGACCCCGCTGCGCTCGCCAAATCCACCAACGCCCACTGCTCGGCGCAACTCCACAGCTTGCGTTGTCGCGAATGCCCGGACTCCGTTGCATCATCGGCGGCCGGCG
Source organism: Mesorhizobium sp. M0802 (assembly GCF_040320115.1). NCBI lineage: Bacteria > Pseudomonadati > Pseudomonadota > Alphaproteobacteria > Hyphomicrobiales > Phyllobacteriaceae > Mesorhizobium > Mesorhizobium sp. M0802. The sequence goes on along the minus strand of NZ_JAMYOY010000040.1, from coordinate 1,799 downwards.
CGCTAGCGCTCAATTTGCCGACCAGATCGCCCTCTGTAGATTCCAATGTCATGGGTGGAAAACGCCCATCTTCATCGGACTATTGCAAGGTGCCCTTTGCGCGTCGCTTATTACTGTGATCGTCGCCCTTTCCAACAAGCTGGCGCGCATCGTTTCGGCGCTGTTGCCGAAAGGCGGGGTCCATGGCGCTCCGGTAGCGGCCGGATAAACCGACCGCAAACACGAGGCGTCGAAGGTGTAGGAGGGTCGGGCATCAGATGATCGCAACAGAGGCCGGACAGATGTCAGCACCCAACTACGCGCAAAGTACCGTACCTGGAAAATCCTCTTGCACTTACGGGAGTGTCCACAGATGTTCGGGGGGCCAGATAAGCAGACGGCGCGGCGTCAGCGTCCTCATCGGCGATCTCGAGGATACGGGGATACGGTGGTGCTGGCCAAAGAGGACCGCGTCGCGCGATTGGCAATCTTTTGCGACAGGAACCGAGGAGCGTTGGACGGTTCGTGCGCGTCAATCGGCTTAATAGCGGATTGGTGGAGATCGTCCGCTGAGGGCTTCGATTGCGGGACGGGCACTAGGCTTTGCACAGCATGCACTGCACAACGAATTTGGCTCGCGAGCGAATCGCATGCTTCAAATGTCGCCCAGGAAAAGAGACCAACTGGGCGGCACCGTCGGAATCCGCACATGAACCTTTCGCTGGGAGCTGCGCTCGTTTCGTCTGGGTTACGCGTCCACCGCTCCTCAATTCGCTCGACAGTTGCTGTACACCGCACGGCATACGGTTTGTAAATTACCTGCCCTTCCACCGCGGCTTACGTTTTTCCATAAAGGCCCGAGCCCCTTCGCGGCTGTCCTCCGAATCCTCTAAAGCCTTGGATTTTCTTAGTTCACCCGGCGGATTTCTGATCGCCGCAAACCCGTCCTTTGCAGACAGGTGCGATATGTAGCGCATGACTTCTTTGAGGCCTTCGACAGCGAGCGGGGCAGATTCACAGATTTTGTTGGCATGACGGAAGGCGGCTGCCAGTGCCTCTCCCCGAGGGGCAACCTCATTCACAAGGCCCCATCTGGCGGCCTCAGACGCTGAGATTGGCTCGCCTGTCATCATGAGGTGCATTGCGATGTTGAATGGTATACGGCGATGTAGGTCTACGTACCGCCGGCCGTGGGCAAACCCGAGCCGCGCTTCCGGGAGAAGGAAGCGCGCATGCTCGGCCGCTACGATCATATCGCACGCGAGCGCGATCTCGAAGCCTCCACCGGCCGCGGATCCGTTGACCGCGGCTATTACCGGCTTCGTCAAACCCCAGAACTCAGTAATGCCACCCGAACCCTCCCGGGCCCTCACCAACCTCCGGATCAAAATAGAGATCGGGACTGCTCGCCTCATTCAAGTCCCAACCGCCGCTGAATATCCGGTCCCCCGCACCCGTGAGGATTGCCACTCGTACGTCTTCGTCTTCCTGAGACGCTGCAAAGGCAGAATACATCTCTCGGCTTAGACGGCGAGAAATGGCATTTGCTGGTGGGTTGTCTATCGTGACTACGAGTATTTGTCCTTGTCGACTGAGTGCTAACTATGTGTGGTCATATTGGCAGTCTTCTGATCAGTGCTTTGTGCTTGGTGCCGGACGGCGGCTCTAACCGGTAACGCTGCCGCGACGGTTGTGTGCGTCAAGTTCTGCAAAAAGGGGCGGCCATGATGCTGGTCATGATGCTGGTCATGCGGCTTGGCGCAGAGCGAGCTTCTTGTGCTCGCGCAGGTCGTCCATGTTGATGTATCGGTTGGCCTCCA
>NZ_JAMYOY010000039.1:0-11699 GCF_040320115.1 Mesorhizobium sp. M0802 | reverse complement strand
CGACCAACCACCCGTTCCGTCAATTGCCGGTTTGCACACGTGAAAAGTCGGCCCCGGTGCGCGCCGATTTTTTTTGGGCGGGGGGTGGAGCTGACGCGGGGCCCTGGTGTGGGGGGGGCCCCCGTCGCATTTGTCGAGCGTCGAAACGGACAGTGAGATGAACCAGCACGTCACGGCCGAAGCATCCGGTCCGGTCAATATATCGGCCGGGCAGGAAGATGTCGTACGCCTGGTCGACCTCAAGCGCCGCTTCGGCGCGACGCCTGCGCTCGACGGCGTCTCGCTGACGGTGCGCAAGGGCGAGATCCTCGGCATCATCGGCCGCAGCGGCGCCGGCAAGTCGACGCTGATCCGCTGCCTCAACGGGTTGGAGCGGCCGGACTCCGGCGACGTCTTCATCGAGGGCCGCGAGATCGGCCGGCTCGGCGAGCGTGAATTGCAGCCGCTGCGGCGTCGCATCGGCATGATCTTCCAGCACTTCAATCTGCTGTCGGCCAAGACCGTGGAGGACAATGTCGCGCTGCCGCTGAAGATCGAGGGCCGCCCAAAGGCCGAACGGCTGGCGCGCGCCGCCGAATTGCTCGACCTCGTCGGCCTGTCGGAGAAGGCGAAGGCCTATCCGTCCTCGCTGTCGGGCGGCCAGAAGCAGCGCGTCGGCATCGCCAGGGCGCTGGCCGCGCGGCCGGCGCTGCTGCTGTCCGACGAGGCGACCTCAGCGCTCGATCCGGAGACGACGCGCTCCATCCTGGCCTTGCTGAAAGACATCAACCGGCAGCTCGGCCTCACCATCCTGCTCATCACCCACGAGATGGAGGTGATCCGCTCGATCGCCGACCGCGTCGCGGTGATCGATGCCGGGCGCATCGTCGAACAAGGCCCGGTGTGGTCGGTCTTTGCCGAGCCGCGTTCCGAAATCACCAGGAGCCTGCTCGGCGGCATCCGCCCGCAACTGCCGGCCGAGATTGCCAACCGGCTTGCTCCCGGAGGCGGCGCCGAGCTCATCCTCAGGGTCGACGTCGCAGGTGAGGCCGCGCGCGGTCCGCTGCTGTCCGATCTTGCGGTGGCGGTGCCGGGGCCTTTCCGCCTCGTCCATGGTGGCATCGACCATGTCCAGCAGCAGCCGGTCGGCACGCTGTTCCTTGCGGTCGCGGGCAACGATCCGAAACATCTGTCGAAAGTGATCGCATTCCTGAAGGCCCGCGACGCGCGGGTGGAGGTGCTTGGCCATGTCGCCGGTTCTGTTTGAACTTCTGCTGCGTTCGATCTGGGAGACGGTCCTGATGACGGCGGCATCGGGCCTCATCTCGCTCGTCTTCGGGCTGCCGCTCGGCCTGGCATTGATTGCCACCGAGCGCGGCGGCATTGCCGAAAGCCTGTGGGTGAACCGCGCGCTCGGCGCCGTCATCAACGGCTTCCGCTCGGTGCCTTTCATCATCCTTCTGGTGGCGCTGATCCCGGTGACGCGGCTGATCGTCGGCACCTCGATCGGCACCTGGGCGGCAATCGTGCCGTTGTCGATTGCGGCGACGCCCTACTATGCCCGCATCGCCGAAGTGTCGCTGCGCGAGGTCGATCGCGGCCTGATCGAGGCGGCGCGCGCCATGGGCGGCAACCGCTGGACCATCATCCGCGAGGTGCTGGTGCCCGAAGCTTTGCCCGGCATCGTCGCCGGTTTCACGGTGACGCTGGTAACGCTGATCGGTGCTTCGGCCATGGCCGGCGCCATCGGTGCCGGCGGGCTCGGCGACCTCGCCATCCGCTATGGCTACCAGCGTTTTGAGACCAGCGTCATGGTCGCCGTGGTCTTTGTGCTGATCATCCTCGTTTGCGGCATCCAGTGGGTCGGCGACCGGCTGGTCGCCAGGCTGGACCGGCGCGGATGAGCGGCCACGAACGTTATTTGCCGGCAGGCTGCCAAACGCAGCGCCGGCTTTCTCTATCGGCGCCGAGATTGGATTGCGCGTTGCTTTGATCGGGCCGGCCTGCGTGCCACCGTGACAGCGGAACAAGGAGCTTGACCATGCCCAGGATCGTACCCGTGCTTGATCTCGGCCGCCTCGAGCAGGGCGCTTCGGAACGGCGAACGTTTCTCTTCGACCTGCGCACGGCCGCGCGCGATGTCGGCTTCTTCTATTTGACCGGCCACGGCATATCGGCTGCGGATACCGCAGAAGTGCTCGACGCGTCGCGCCGCTTCTTTGCCCTGCCGGAAGCCGACAAACTGGCAATTGAAATGGTCAAGTCCTCGCAGTTCCGCGGCTACACGCGCGCCGGCGGCGAGCTGACCAAAGGCAAGGCCGACTGGCGCGAACAGCTCGACATCGGCGTCGAACGCCCGGCCATCGAACAAGGCCCCGGCGTGCCCGCCTGGACGCGGCTGCAAGGGCCCAACCAGTGGCCGGCCACGCTGCCCGAGCTGAAGCCGGCGCTGCTCGCATGGCAGGCCAAGGCGACCGCGGTGGCGATCCGGCTGCTTAGGGCCTTCGCTTTGTCGCTCGACCAGGCCGAGGACGCCTTCGATCCGATCTACCGGGCCGAGCCCAACCATCGCATGAAGATCGTGCGCTACCCCGGCCGCGACGCCACCGGCGACAACCAGGGCGTCGGCGCGCACAAGGATGGCGGTTTCCTGACGCTTCTGCTGCAGGACGAGAACAAGGGGCTGCAGGTCGAATATGACGGCGCCTGGGTCGACGTCGATCCGCTGCCCGACACGCTGGTGGTCAACATCGGCGAACTGCTCGAACTGGCGTCGAACGGCTATCTCCGGGCGACAGTCCACCGTGTGGTGACACCGCCGGCCGGCGTCGAGCGCGTCTCGGTCCCGTTCTTCTTCAGCGCCCGGCTCGACGCCACGATTCCGCTGCTCGACCTGCCCGAGGATCTGGCGGCCGAGGCGCGGGGGCCGGCCAGCGATCCCGACAACCCGCTGTTTCGCAATGTCGGCACCAATGTGCTGAAGAGCCGCCTGCGCTCGCATCCCGACGTGGCGCGCCGGCACTACGCCGATCTCCTGGAAACCGGCGCCTCAGCCGGCTGAAATCTTCGAAGACGAGCACGAAATTTCTGAATCCTACGTTGTTTTAGAAAGCCGTTCGTCGCCAACCGCAGCGAATGCGCGCATATAGGAATTATCGTCCGGCGGTTTCCTCCCATTCCGCTGGACGGTGTTCCCCTCTGAAGGTTCTTGACCTTCTTTTGGCCGGGCCGCTTTCGCGCCCGGCCTTTTTTATCCATTAAGAGCCCTAGCCAAACTTCGGATCAAGGCTCCCCGACTTGTAGCGCTTGGCCATCTCGGCCACCGGCAGCGGCTTGATCTTCTGCGCGTTGCCGGCGGTGCCGAACTGCTCGAAGCGCTCCTTGCACAGCTTGCGCATCGCAGCCATGGCCGGCGTCAAATATTTGCGCGGATCGAACTCCGACGGGTTTTCGGTAAGCACCTTGCGGATGGCGCCGGTCAGCGCCATGCGGTTGTCGGTGTCGATGTTGATCTTACGCACGCCGTGCTTGATGCCGCGCTGGATCTCTTCCACCGGCACGCCCCAGGTCGGCTTCATCTGGCCGCCATATCTATTGATGATTTCCTGCAAGTCCTCGGGCACCGAGGACGAGCCGTGCATCACCAGATGCATGTTGGGCAGGCGGCGGTGGATTTCCTCGATGACGTTCATCGCCAGCACCGCGCCGTCCGGCTTGCGCGAGAATTTGTAGGCGCCGTGGCTGGTGCCCATGGCGACAGCCAGCGCATCGACATGGGTGTCCTTGACGAATTCGACCGCCTGCACTGGGTCGGTCAAGAGCTGGTCGTGGCTGATGGCGCCTTCGACGCCGTGGCCGTCTTCCTGCTCGCCGCCGCCGCTCTCAAGCGAACCGAGCACACCGATCTCGCCTTCCACCGACACGCCGCCCCAATGCGCCATGTCGACGACGCGCCGGGTGATTCCGGAATTGTAGGCATAGTCGGCCGGCGTCTTGCCGTCCTCTTTCAGCGAGCCGTCCATCATCACCGAGGTGAAGCCGTACTGGATGGCGGTGACGCAGGTGGCTTCGTTGTTGCCATGGTCGAGATGCATGCAGACCGGGATGTCGGGGTGGATTTCGACCAGCGCGTCGATCAGCTTGGCCAGCACCACATCATTGGCGTAGGCGCGGGCGCCGCGGCTTGCCTGCAGGATGACCGGCGACTTGGTCTCCTCGGCCGCCTCCATGATGGCGAGGCCCTGTTCCATATTGTTCATGTTGAAAGCGGGTACGCCGTAGCCGTACTCGGCGGCGTGATCGAGCAATTGTCTCAGTGTTATGCGAGCCACCCAATAGTCTCCCGTATCTGGTTTCAAGCGCAACGTCGCGGGCCGGCCGATTGCCGGCCTAGATGCTTCTGGCCGGATTTCGCCAGAACCGCAACCGTCAGCGGCCATCGAGGCCGCAATTCTTGTTGCAGGGCTGAAATCCGGTAGCCAGCCGGTGAGGCGCTAATCTCCCCCATTGAGGGGGAGATGGCCGGCAGGCCAGAGGGGGTCGGTTCGACTGGAGCGCTAGCATCATCTGTCGCTGCTGGGAGGGCGCGTCAGGACGCGCCGACCCCCTCTGTCGCCTTTGGCGACATCTCCCCTCAAGGGGGGAGATTATCCGCGTTCGGGGAACATCGCCTTCAACCCTTCGCGCGAAGCCTTTGCCACACCGCGCTCGGTGATCAGCCCCGTCACCAGCCGTGCCGGCGTCACATCGAACGCCGGATTGGCCGCCGGCGTCGCTTCGGGCGAAACCCGAACCTGCGCGATCTTGCCGTCCGCCGTCTTGCCCCAGACCAGCGACACCTCGTCACCGGAGCGTTCCTCGATCGGGATTTCGGTGAGGCCATCACCCACCGTCCAGTCGATGGTCGGCGAGGGCAGAGCGACGTAGAAGGGCACCTCATTATCGGAGGCGGCGAGCGCCTTGAGATAGGTGCCGATCTTGTTGCAGACGTCGCCATTGGCCGTGGTGCGGTCGGTGCCCACGATCACCATGTCGACCGCGCCACGCTGCATCAGATGGCCGCCGGCATTGTCGACGATCAGCGTGTGCGGCACGCCGTGGCCGGCCATCTCCCAGGCGGTCAGCTGGGCGCCCTGGTTGCGCGGGCGCGTCTCGTCGACATAGACATGGACCGGAATGCCGGCCTCGACGGCGAGATAGATCGGCGACGTGGCGGTGCCGTAATCGACCGTCGCCAGCCAACCGGCGTTGCAATGGGTGAGGATGTTGACCGGCTCGCCCGGCTTCTTGCGTGCCGCGATCTCCTTGATGATGGCAAGCCCGTTCTCGCCGATGGCGCGATTGAGATCGACATCCTCGTCGGCGATTTCCGCGGCGCGCTTATAGGCCGCCTCCGCGCGCTGTCCCAATACGATCGGCCTGAGGAACCGCCGCATCTCGTCCAGTGCCCAGCGTAGATTGATCGCAGTCGGCCGCGTCTTGTGCAGCGTCTCCCAGACCGCGTCGAGCGCTTCGTCAGACGGATCGTCCGCCATCTGGATGGCGACGCCGTAGGCCGCGGTGACGCCGATCAGCGGCGCGCCACGAACCCACATGTCGCGGATCGCGGTGGCGATGCCGGCAACGCTCCCGATCATCTCGACCCGGAACTCGTGCGGCAGCCAGCGCTGGTCGATGATCTCGACCGAACGCTGGTCGTCGCTCAGCCAGATGGTGCGGTAGTGGCGCTCGCCGACGTTCAAATCCTGCTCTCCCGTTCGATCAAAGCGGCCAGATTATTAACCTCGTCCATGCCGTGAATCTGGCGCCGGTTGACGGCGATGTGACGGCCGAATTTCAGCGCCTTGGCCTCGCAGGAGGCCCGCAGATCCTCGTCCTCGATGGTCTCGAAATCGGCATTGTGGGCGAGGCCGAGGATGCGCCGGTGCACCTCGATGCCGGCAAAGCCCAAGAGGTCGGTCCAGATCTGGTGCAGCACATGGTCGAGCGCCTGCTCCGAGGCGAGAATGTCGCCCTGATCCTCGAACAGGCTCTTCTGGTAAAGCATGCCGGTGCGCTCGGTGCGCCATAGATGCGAGAACTCGGCGCGGAACACCGTCCAGGTGTCATTGGTCACCCCGAGCAGATAGGCACGCATGGCGTCACGCTTGCCCTTGTGTTCATGGCCGCGCTGCGAGAAGTAGGACATCCAGAAATTGGCGAGCAGCATGCCGACGTCGAAGGCCATCGGACCGTAGAAGGCGAATTCCGGATCGATCATCCGCGTCTCGGTGTCGGTGACCATGATCGAGCCCGAATGCAGGTCGCCATGCAGCAGCGTCTCGGCGTTGGCGGCGAAGATATGCTTCAGCCGCTGCGCCTCGACCTTGAGGTCGCGGTCGGCGCGCAGCTCGGCGACCAGGCCGTCGAGCTGCGGCGAGGTGTGCCGGTTCAGCTTGGCGTCGAAATAGGGATCGGAAAACACCAGGTCTTCGGTGATGCCGCAGAGCTCGACATTGTCGGCGAACAGCGCCAGGTCGGCCTTGCGGTCCTTGGTCGGCATGGAGAGATCGGAGCCGCGGAACAAAGTGCGGGCCATGAACAGGCCGATGTCGCGGGCGATATTTGGCAACTCGCGGCCGCCGATCAGGGCACGGCGCAGGATGATGTGCGGCGGCGCCAGATATTCCATGATGATCAGCGCCTGGGCTTCGTCGAAATGGAGGATCGCCGGCACCGAACCCGGCGCGCGCGCCTCTTGCCGCGTCAGCGCGTGATACTCGAAGAAGGAGCGTTTGAGCGGCAACGGCCAGCTGTCGCCGACGAGGCGAACATAGGGCAGGGCCTGCTTGACCACGGCCGCACCCGACACGCCCTCGACGATGAAGACGAGGTTGAGATTGCCGTCGCCGACCTCGCGCACCTTCCAGGCACCGGTATCGGGGCCGATTTTTGCGCACAGCGCTTCGTTCGTGCCGAGGCGCGTTGCAAGCGTCTCCACCGACAGTGCTTCGAACGGCAATTTCGCAGTCATTCCTCACCCTCCCGCTTGCTCGCTCAATCATAGTGGAGCGATGGCGGTGAGGCCAAGCTAGGAAGCTGACTGGCAATTGTCAATCGAGTTGACAATTGATGACGTAGCCCATAGCGTCATGGTCAGGGAGGAAACGAATGGGCAATGATGCCGTGTTCCGCGTGGACGGGCTGAGGAAGTCCTTCGGCCATATCGAGGTGCTTGGCGGCGTCTCGCTCGAACTGCATGCCGGTGAGATCACCGTGCTGATGGGCGCCAATGGCGCCGGTAAGTCCACCCTCGTGAAAATTATCAGCGGCGTCTACGACCATGCCGGCGGCACCATGCACCTGGCCGGTCATGATTTCGCGCCGAACACGCCGGCCGAGGCGATCCGCGCAGGCGTCGTCACCGTGCATCAAAACATCAATGACGGCGTCGTCGCCGATCTCGATGTCGCCACCAATCTGACGCTGGATAGGTTGAGCGGCAAGGGCGCGCCGCTGCTGTTCAACCCCGGCCGGGTGCGCCGCGAAGCCAAAGCGGTGGCCGACCGCATGGGGCTCGCCATCGACCTCAAGGCCCGCATCAGCGATCTGTCGCTGGCCGATCGCCAGATGGTGGCCATCGCGCGCGCCATGGCGCACCAGCCGAAAGTGCTGATCCTCGACGAGCCGACCTCCTCACTGTCCAGCGCCGAGGCGGACCGGCTGTTCGCCCTGCTCGACCGGCTGCGCGAGCAAGGCGTCGCCATCCTCTACATCTCGCACCGCATGTCGGATATCAGGCGGCTTGCCGACCGCATCGTCTCGATGCGCGATGGCGTCATCTCAGGCGTCTTCGACAGCGAGCCTCTCGACTATGAGGGCGCCGTTAACGCCATGCTCGGCCGCAAGATCCATCTTGACCGCATCGAAGCCAGGAGTTCTGCCAAGCCGATCCTGACCGTCGATGCCTTGCGCATCGCCCCTGGTGCCCGGCCATTCTCGCTGACGCTCGGCGACGGCGAGGTCGTTGCCATCACCGGCCTCGTTGGCGTCGGCAAGACCGCGCTCGCCGAGACGCTGTTCGGCTTGCGCAAGCCGCTGTCCGGTACGATGACTTTATATGGCAAGCCCTATGCGCCCGCGTCGACCGGCGAAGCCATCGCCGCCGGCGTGTTTCTGGTCGCCAAGGACCGTGGCGAAAACGGCATCGTCGGCGGCTTCAACATCCAGGAAAACATCAGCCTGCCCTTCCACAAGCGCATGTCGCGCTTTTCAGTTCTCAAACGCGGCCTTGAACGCACTATTGCCCGCCGGCAGATCGAGGATCTCGGCATCGTCTGCCGCTCGGAGAAGGACGAGATGACCACTCTGTCGGGCGGCAACCAGCAGAAGGTGATGGTGGCCCGCTGGATGGCGCAGGACGCCCGATTGTTCATTCTCGACGAACCGTTCCAGGGCGTCGATATCTCCGCCAGGCGCGACATCGCCGCCAAGCTGAGGGCAAGCGCCAATGGCCGCGCCACGCTGCTGTTCGTCACCGAACTCGACGAGGCACTGGAGACGGCCGATCGCATATTGGTGATGTCCGAGCAGACCATCGTCGGCGAACACCGCAACGCCGATGTCGATCTCGACCGTCTGCTGGCCGAAGTCGCGGGCGGGCCGTTGCACAGTGCGGCCTGAGCCACGATGATTGAAGAACTGAGGGTTGGAATGGAGTGCACGGGTTTGAGTTGGGTATTGACGGCGGGCGCTGAATGACGCTGCGCGATTACGCTATCCGCTACGGGTTCATCGTGCTTCTGTTCGGGCTGATCGCGTATTTCGCCATCGCCGCCGACGGGTTCGTCTCGCCGCAAAGTGCCGTCTTCATTTTCCAGTCGGTCGCCATCACCGGCGTGCTGGCGCTGGGCGTCACCGCCACACTGGTTGTCGGCGGCTTCGATCTCTCGATCGGCTCGGTTGCCACATCGGCCATGATGGCGGCTGCCTATGTCATGGTGGTGCTGGAGCAGAACGTTGTCGTCGCTGTCCTCATCTGCCTGCTCATCGGCGCCCTTGTCGGCCTCATCAATGGCTGGCTGATCGTCTATATGCGCGTGCCCGATCTGCTGGCGACGCTCGGCATGATGTTCCTGCTCGTCGGCCTCCAGCGCATCCCGACTGAAGGACGCTCCATCGCCACCGGTATGACAATGCCGGACGGCTCGGTCGCCAACGGCAAATTCTCCGACGCCTTCCTGGCGCTCGGCCGCCACCGCTTCGACTTCTTCATCCCGAACCTCATTCCGGTCTCGGTGGTCGTGCTGATCGTGCTCGCCGTGCTGATCTGGTTCTTCCTCGAATACACACGCTTCGGCCGCATGATGTATGCCGTGGGCAGCAATGAACGGGCCGCCGAACTCGCCGGCGCGCCTGTCAAGGCATACAAAATCTGGGCCTACGTCATTTCAGGAGTTTTTGCCTCGATCGGCGGGATTTTGCTGGCCGCACGGCTTGGACGCGGTGACATCGCGTCGGGTAATAATCTGCTGCTCGATGCGGTTGCCGCGGCGCTGATCGGCTACGCGGTGCTCGGCGCCGCCAAGCCGAACGCCTTCGGCACCGCCATCGGCGCGCTGTTCGTCGGCATCCTGCTGCAAGGCCTGACGATGATGAACGCGCCTTACTACACGCAGGATTTCGTCAAGGGCGTGGTTCTCGTCGTCGCCCTTGTCTTTACCTTCGCCCTTTCCGGCCGGGGCAGGAGATAGAATGGCTGCCGGGACAGTTTTGGGTTCAACAAACGGAGGAAAGAACGTGAACATCACAAGACGACTTTTGGGGAAGGTCGCGCTCGGATTGGCCGGCGCAACAATGCTGATGCAGGTCCCGGCCTTTGCCGCCGACAAGCCGGCGCCGTTCGACAAGCCCGGCGTCAAGATCGCGCTGGTGCGCTATCTCTCGACCGGCGATTTCTTCCAGGCCTATCTCTCGGGCGTCGAGTCCCAGTCCAAGGCGCTCGGCATCGATCTGCGCGTGCTCGACAGCCGCCAGGACGCCGCCCTTCAATCCGACATGGTCGACCAGGCCATCGCACTCGGCGTGCAGGGCATCATCATCCAGCACGGCCTAACGGAATCGATGAAGGACGCCGCCCAGCGCGCGGTCGATGCCGGCATCAAGGTCGTCGCCTTCGACGTCAATGTCGAAAACCCCAAGATCCCGCAGATCGAACAGTCCGACAAGGACCTTGCGCGCCTGGCGCTCGAGCAGGCGGTCAAGGACAATGGCGAGAGCTGGAACGCCGGCTATGTCTATGTCGCCGGCATCGCGCCGCTCGACCGCCGCAACGAGACCTGGGTCGACGTGAAGAAGAAACATGCCGGCATCAAGGAAGTCGCGATGTTCGGCACGCTCGACAACCCGATCGCCAACTCGGTCGCCAACCAGGCGCGCTCGGTGCTGCAGGCGCATCCCGACATCAATGTGATGTTCGCGCCCTATGACGAGTTCGCCAAGGGTGTGAAGATCGCCGTCGACGAGGCGGGGCTGAACAAGAAGATCAAGATCTACTCCGCCGACATCTCTACCTCGGACATCGCGGCCATGCGCGAGACCGACAGCGCCTGGGCCGCCACCGCCGCCACCAACCCTGCCGTCGTCGGCCAGGTCTCGGTGCGCGCGCTGGCGCAGCTGCTCGCCGGTGAAGATCCCGGCCACAACGTCATCGTGCCGCCGACGCTGATCACCCAGAAGGACCTGATCGACAAGGACATCAAGAACATGGAGGACCTGTCGGCCAAGCTGCCGCAATTCGCCCATGCCGATGTCGCCATGCCGGCCTGGATGCCGAACCCGAACGCGAAGTAGGATCGGACATCTGATAGATGCGAAGGGCGGCATGGGCCGCTCTTTTCATATTGATCGTAAGCCTGCCGGCCTACACCAATGGTCTGGATCGCGCATCCCGTGGACAATCGCCACAGCGATAACACCATCGGGCTGCGGCTCGTAGATGATGATATAGCGGCCTTCGACGAGCACGCGGGCCGTTGCGCTTAACTCGGGCCGTGCGCTGCCCATCTTGGGGTGCTGCGCCGCCAGCTCCAGTCTTTCGAAAATGCGCATCAACAGTCTGTCTGCTGCCTTTTCATTGTCGGCGGCGATGGTGTGCCAGATGTCTCGCAAATCCTGCGAAGCGCGCGGTGTGAGCCTATAGCTAGCCACGGGCGCGGCGTTCTGCCTTCAGGCTGCCGATGAACTCGGTGGGGTCGACAGCCACTGGCTTGCCGCTGCCCATCCCGTCGGCATAGGCCCGCTTCAAGTGCTGGAGTTCGAGCGTGCGCAATTCCTCGCGCTGCTCCCATAAGCGCAGGGCGTCGCGGACAATCTCGCTGTTGGAAGCATAACCGCCACCTTCGATAGCGCTTTGCAGGCGAGCTATCTGCTGCGCGGTGAGGGATATGGTGAGGGTGCGCATAGGTTCGTTTTTCATACCCACATTATAATGCATCCAACAAGGTCTAACAATATCTGTGAGGAATCTGCCCCTGCATCATGACCGCCCGACTCGCACCAGCCACCGCGCCGTCCTCGCCATGCAGGCGTGCAGTACCGGAACACCATATTCGATGGCAGGCAGGTCGTGCGGCGCACCCTTGGCGGGGATCGCCAGGGTAGTGTGCTGAGAGTTCTGCAAATTCGCTGAGAGGGGGCGGTCATGGCAGGCTGGTGATTGTTCACGTCACCTGATTCCCGCG
>NZ_JAMYOY010000038.1:0-12317 GCF_040320115.1 Mesorhizobium sp. M0802 | reverse complement strand
CATGCTGGAGCGGCTCAACGAGGAAATCCGCCGGCGCACCTATGTCGTGCGCATCTTCCCCAATACCGAAAGCTGCCTGCGCCTGATCAGGGCGTTGGCCGTCAAGAAGCTCGCTCTGCGCCAAGCCGCATGACCAGCATCATGGCCGCCCCATTTTGCAGAACTTGACGCACACAACCGCGAAGGGCCGGTGCATGTGTCCTCTGGCGAGACGTGAAACGGACTGCATCCGCAGTAATGGCCAGTCTGTCGCCAGACTAGCTGCGAGGTCACCGCTCATGCTACTTTGGGGCCTTCTCGTTGATGTGGGAAGAGGCAGGCCTTGCTTGGCGACGTATTCATCAACTACCGACGGCAGACCGATTCCGGCGTGGCGGGCCGCGTCTATGATAATCTGAACCGCGCGCTTCCTGATGCGTCCATCTTCATGGACGTCGACAAGCTCAACCCCGGCGATGACTTTGAGGTGGCGCTTGCCCGCAGTTTGGCCAGTTGCAAAATCATGCTGGCGATCGTGGGGCCGCAGTGGGCCGCGCTTACCGATGAGCAGGGCCAGGTTCGGCTGGAGTCCCCCGACGACTTCGTGCGCAAGGAGATCCGTACGGCACTCCAGGCTGGGGTGCGCGTCATCCCCGTGCTCGTCAACGGCGCCAGCATGCCAAAGAAAAGCGCCTTGCCACCCGATCTGCAGGACCTGGCCAAGCGTCAAGCCATGGAGGTCCGCCACGAGCGCTTCAACGACGATATGGCGGCGATTGCGTCGGCGATAGCGAAGCCAGCGGCGCGGCGGCCGAGGCTCTGGCTGCTGTACGGGCTGGCCGCGATGATCGCGCTCGGCATCGGCGGGACAACGGTGGCGTTGTGGCCGAGGCCCTCCCCTTTGCCGTCGCCTATCGAGCCCGCAGCGATCGAGGCCAAAGGGTGCAAGGAAGGATTCGTCTGGCGATCGGCGATCTTCGGCGACAGCGTGTGCGTGAGTCCTGCCGACTACGACGAGGTGCAGGCGCAGAATGCCAATGCCCGCAACAATCGTTCGCCGACCGGCGGACCTTACGGCGACAGCACCTGCCGCGACGGCTACGTCTGGCGTGAAGCGTTCGAGAGCGACTTGGTCTGCGTCACCCCTTTCGAACGCGACAAGGCCAGGAAGCAGAATGCCGACAACGCATACAACCGGATATGAGACCGTAACTCCGGGCAAGCACCGATTTATCAAGAAATTGAGTGGTGGGCGATGACGGGCTCGAACCGCCGACATCTTCGGTGTAAACGAAGCGCTCTACCAACTGAGCTAATCGCCCGCTCCGGCCGGACCTTTAAGCGGTCGCAACCGGCTTCGCAAGGCCAAATGAACAGCTGCGAGCTTAGCCGCACAGTGGTTTTCGCGGGCAAAGTGCCGCCCGTCAAAAAACCTTCTCCTGTTTGCGTTTATGCTGTCCAGCTGCGCTTGACACCCGGTGGCGAACCCCTTATCCACCGCCCCAACGACGAACACGGCTGACACGTGCTCGTCCAATGCGCGGGTGTAGCTCAGTTGGTTAGAGTGCCGGCCTGTCACGCCGGAGGTCGCGGGTTCGAGCCCCGTCACTCGCGCCATTCATTTCAAGGGGTTAGCTACCGCCCCTTGAAAAGTTTCAACTCTCATTCTGCGGAGAGTTTCAACTTTCTGTATTCGTTCCGTTCCAGGCCAAGCAGCTTTCTGCCCTTGCGGCGGCTGGCATCGGCTGAGCGGACGGCGGCCAGATTGACCGGCATATAGGTCTTCTGCAGCCCCTTGTTCCCGTCGATCGAATCGCCCATCTTGGCCGAGATTGCCTCGACCGACGCGCCTCCGGCATTCGCCTCGACCGCGCCGGAACGCCGCATGTCCATCAGCCGCCGCTTCTCCGATGTCCCGAACACCAGCGTGCGCAGATCGGCAAAGTCGTCGACCAGAGAATCCTTCGTGTAAGGCACGCCGGCGCGCGGCCGGCCGCCCTTCGGGCCCGGCGCGAAACCGCGCGAGCGAAAGATCGGCGCATCGTCAAGCAGGGTGACGCCTAGTGATTCGACATAGGCCAGCACCAGGCGCTGCGTGCGTAACGACAGCGTGCCGACAGCCGCCTCGCCACTCTTCTGCGTGCAATCAGAAAACCCCATTCCTGTGCTGTCTGCATTGCCTGCGCCGGTGTGAGCGTGCGCACGTCGACGGGTGAGAAGCTCGTGTCCCACGCAACGGCGATGATGCAGGCCAGTCCGCGGTAGCCGGCGCGCCAGGCGCCCTTGACCATGCGCACCGCCTCGCCTGCCGTCCAGGTCTGGTGGCGCGGTGGTGGCGTCTGGCGGCGGATCGCCTGCGATGGGTCGGAGCCGGGCGGGCATAGCTTCATGCCGGCCATGACATTATAGAGCGAACGCCACGTCTTTACGGCACGGTAGGCGATGTCGACACCTTTGACCCGCAGCAGACGGCCATACCAGTCGTCGAGCAGCTCGAGGGTGATGTCGGCTGGCGGCAGGTCGGCGAAGTACGGCTCGATGAAGGTCCAGCCGCGCTCCCGATCCTCGCGGGTGCGCGGTGGCTTGCGCTTCCATGCATCCATGCGGCGATAGCGTGCAAAGGCGTCTCCGATGGAATCCTTTGGCCATACATGCAGGCGCGACGGCTCCCTGCCCTTGCGGAGTTCCTGCCAGCGGTCTTCCCACTCCCGGGCTATCGTCCAAGCCTCAGGCCCGTCGATTCCACAGGAAATGCATCTGAAGCCAGCTTCGACCATCTTCGGCGTCGGCAGCCAGTAGCCGTATTTGCCCTTACGGATGACGTAGTGCTTCAATTTGATCTTACCCAAGGATCGCCAGCCTCGCTCTTGCAATGTCAATGCTAGACTGCGCGCCGGATCCTGATCCTGCAAGACCCGAGCGTTAATCGAGCCAGGCGTCGATCGCAACCATGTCGTAGTTGCCGGTGATTGGGCAGGCCTTGGGAAAGCCTTGATCCTGCAACGCGGGCAGAAATTCCATGAATTCCCGCAGCGTCAGGTGGAGATAACGCGCCGCCTTGATCGCCGGCACCAGCCGTGGTTGTACCGGGAAGCGGATAGATGACGGTTGTAATGTGTGGGTTTGGCTCATGGCACCAAAACTCTATCCACCGTCCATCGGGCAGCGGATGGGCGCCTTGTCGTTGGGCGGGTGTGAATCTCGCCCGTGTAAGCACCTCCGCCGCATAGCATGAGATTTTCCTACTCCATGATCTCGTTATTCCTGCATCGAGGGGGAATGAGGCTTAGAATAGCGGCCTTTCTCCCCCATGCCTATTCATCGAATCCTTAATCGCAGAATCGGCAGCCACAGAGCGAGAATACTTGTAATCGGCGGCTTCGAAGCCGCTACGCCCGGCCAACCCAGCATCGCCATGACAGCGTCTGGCTTGTGCGTAGTCAGAATCGCACCCTGTGCTCTGGCGAAATCACCAGCCTTGAAACGGCACCCTCGTTTGGGGCGGCGGCCCGGCGTCTCGCCTGCGGCGTCGCCATGCTGCCGCTCCTTCGGCGCCGGTTAGCTGATTTCACGGTCACGAACTTGCTTCGGCAACGAAATGGACACCGCGCCGAAGCGGGAGTTCGAAGCTCTAAGCGCCATACAGCGGGCTCGTGATGCCGACGATTGCGACATCACCGAATTTGCCGTTCCTCTCCGACCCGCCCGCCCGATCGACACCCAAGCACACTGCCTTGTGACGTCACCTCAGGGCATACCTTGATCTTTTCAGCGATTACCCGTCGGCCAAGGCATCTGTTTTGAAATTCGCTTGATGGCGTCCCTGCCCTTGCCGTTCGACTCCGTCCAGTCCTTGTCTGTCAATTTGTTGCGACGAGAGCTAGTCCCTGTCGTGCTGGTCGGTCTCGTCTCATCTCGTGGCTCTGCAAAAACCGTAGCAGCATGTTCGCAACCTGTTCACCCATGTTGATTTCACGAGTTTCCGACTGTCGGCATATAAGAGGGAGAGGTCCGATGGATTTCATGTTGATGGTGAACATTGCCGGCGGCATCCTTCTGGCCATCGCAATCCCCTCGGTGTGTCTCGTCGGATGGCTGTTTTACCGTTCGGGATCGGGACAATTGAGAGGCGAAAGCTGTGACAATGAAAAGCCCGCCACCGTGAGCCAGACCAGAAAACTCGTATTTTAGCACCGACGAAACAAAGCCCGCTATTCTGCGTTGAGGCTCGTCGAACAACGGAGCTTCACGAATGGATCCGGCAACTGCAGCTGTGATGATTTTGCTTTCTTGCAGTCCCGCCCAGGGAGTCTGCAAGCCACTCGATACATCACCGGCCATGTTCGGATCCCTTGACACATGCCAGTTGGCGTTAGCCGTGAGGCTCGAGGGCGCTCCCAACGGGGAGATCGTCGGGCGATGCAGTTCGATCGACCCCTCCGCTACAGGTTCCGTTCCAGCCGGGTATAGCACGATTGTCGTCACGCGGGGCACAGGGGCGGGTGCGGTGAGCAGTCGCTACATCGTGCCCCACAAAAACTGAAGCCAGCCACCGTGAGGCAGCGGGCTATTCATTCTCGACCGGACAATTATAGGCCTTGCCCTCCCTCTATGAAGCCATACTCGGCATCGTTGGCTTCGCGCTCGTCGTCCGCTTCGCCATCGTCGTCGCCTTCTCTGTCATCGGTCCCGGTGACTTCGATGCCACCGGCCAGACAGGGTTCGAGATCCGGGTCGGGCTCTACGAAGTCGAGCAGCTACATCAGGCGTTCTTCATCATCGATCGAGCGACGGACTGCCATGTCCGAAAGGCAGAGGTTCGTGGCTGGATAGCGAAGAATCGCACACGGCTTTCCTTCATTCGCATGGTTCGCAGAGATTAGCATTATCGCCTACTCTCATCTCGTCCGACGTCGTCTCCCTCAAAGCAGCGCCGGTAAGGCTCGGCGCCCTTCTTGGTTTCTCCCCGTATGTCAAAAGGAGGTCGCCGGGCCTTACCAGGCCCCGCTGCTCATCGCTTGCGGGGCGTCCTGATGGCTGAGCTTGGCCCCGTGGCCTAACGGCCAGAACCAAACGTTCCGAAAAGCTTTCCCAGGCTGGCGGCAGCCGAAGCGCTGCACAGAGGGATCGTCAGACCGCTCCTGGCGCACCACAGCGACACCACCAAGCTGTAAGTCAGGTCCATCGGCGCTGCTGATGAGTGCCCTCAGATGGATTGCGTTTGCCACGAAAAAGGAATCGTACCGGCCCGTTCTCAGCACGTCAGCCGGAACGGGCCATGGGCAGAAGCAGCCGACTAGCTAAAATCGCAAGACGACCGAAGGACCACGTCGGCGATAGCACCGGACCCGACGGCGCCCGTGTCGCCAGTAACTACGGCAGACTCTTCTCCAGCCCCGCCGGCGGCGGCGCCGGTGGTAGTAATCTGGGTCGTAGTCTGGGTCGTAATCTTGGTCGTAGTAGCGCCGATGGTTGACCGGCTCCACTTCCGCGTGAGTACCTTCGTTGTCGAAGGCGTCTGGCGCGTCGAGTTCTTCGAGAATGCCGCTTTTGGCCGCTGGAACACCGGCCAATGCGTTGATAGGCCGGACCGCGCTTGCAAAGGCTGCTGCCCCTGCAACGCCAAACATCGCTGTCAAAAAGGATCGCCGATCCATAGTAAACCTCCCAAGTTACATGAGCTGAACGAAGCGCCCCGCCTGCTGAAGGAGCAGGCCCAGCGCACGGTAAAATAGAGGATTCGCCAGCCGCTCAAGCAACTCGCGAATCCTATCAGCGCAGGAAGGGACCTGGCTGCGCCGATCCAAGACATGTCAGCTAAGGACGACCGCCATTACCAGAAAGGTAACGGCTGTTGCAAAAATCGGTGCGAGCAACCATCGCGCCTGGCCAACACTTTGATCCATTTGTTCTCTCCCGTTGTGGAGAACCAACAACCTGAAGCCCTAATCCGTTCCGCCTAGTCCAAAGGTAAGACCATTGCGTTGTACGGTCGGACTTTAGACCAATCGGATTAGACTAAGGTGCGTAGGCGGGAACGTTTACCCCGGTTCAAAGTTGGTTGCCGGGCAGTGCGGGACGATGATCGTCGTGTGCCGGTCCTTGCAGGAGAGAAGATATGAAGATGCACTTTGTGAACACCGCCGCAGCCATGTTGCTCTTGGCGGGGATCGGCTCCGCCGCCGCTGACGACATTATCATCCAGCCGGAACAGGACACGGTCATCCGTGAGTATGTCAAGAAGCAGCCCTTGGCTTCGGTGAACCTTCCCGGCGTGGAATTGAACGTCGGGACAGCTCTGCCGGAAACTGTGGAGATCCACGAGGTCCCGAACGTCAAATACCGTTACGTGGTGGTCGACAACCGCACGGTCCTGGTCGATCCGGGCACCCGCAAGATCGTGAAAGTTTACGACTGAGATTTCGAACGAACCCACGCTCGCCACCCTTGGGTGGCGAGTGTGTGCATTCAAACGCTACTCAGCCGGACAAATTCAAATTGCCACTCAGCTGGAAAATGAACATGACGAACCCTGAACTCGAGAGAACGCAAGCCCTGGTTGCCCGCTTGGCTGATCTCCAAGCAAGAATGCAGGCAGCACGTCTTGTTGGAGCCGAGGTAACAACCGTCCGAAAGGTTGCAGCTACAATCGATGACGGCTTGCGACAGGCCGGCCTCACACCGTTAGAAATCGCAGAAGGTCAAGAGGAACAGTTTAGCGATACTAAATGTTCGACTGGCTATGGACAGCCGAACCCTACTCTCAGCAGATCAAGTCAGAGCAGCACGAGCCCTACTGAACTGGCCGCGTGTGCGACTTGCCGCCAAGGCCAATCTTAGCGAGATGGTGATCAGCGCTTTTGAGAACGGATACAGGAAACCGCGTCCCCACAACATGGCCGCCATCCGCAAAGCGTTTGAGGATGCCGGAATCATTTTCACCGTCCAAGGCACTCCATCGCTAACCCGCTCAGAAGGTGATAGCGGCCTAGCCGCCGTTAATAGACAGTGGCGCGGCCGGGAGAAAAAAGGATAAAGGGGACAAGCCCGTGTACCCTCTGCACCCGATCTCTAAAGCGGCCGCTAACCAACCCATTATGTCGCTCTACGGGATTGCTTTGGCGGACTGGCCCCGTCACTTCCGCGATGCCCAATGCAAAGACGATACCGGCAGAGCCTGGTTACTGCTTCTGCACACGCGGCAGAAAAAGATGGACGCTTGTTCCTTCACCAGCTTCGCTCTCGATCCGAATGTGCCCACCGGATTGTTTGACGAAGCCATAAACCTGGCTAAGTCCAAGTCTGGTCCCGCGTCCATCGGGTTTGGTGGTGAAGAACGGCTCGAAGACCTGCGCCAGAATCTCCTTGTTCATGCCGCAACCGGCATCGCGCACGGTCATACGAACGCACGAACCCGCCAGTGAATGCACATCGTCGATGTCGTCCGGGACATCGCTAGTCTCGATTGTGAGCGTTCCCACGCCCGGCCATGGCGTCCTTGGCGTTCACCGCCAGATTGAGCATGGCGACATCGAGCTGGTTGGGGTCGACCAGAACAGGGCCAAGCGCCGCGTCCAAGTTGCGTTCAATTTTGATTGCACTCCCGAGCGTTCGTTCCAGCAGCATCGAAAGCTGTTCGATCCGTCCGTTCAGATCAATGCTTTCGGGCGTAAGCGACTGGCGCCGAGAGACGCAAGCAATTGCTGCGTAAGTGCCCCGCCGTTCTGTGTTCGTTTGAGCAGTTCGTCGATCAGGATGGCTGATTTCGGATCGCCGGGATTTTCGGCGAGTTGCTTTTGCAGGAGCCGCAGGCCCGAGTCGAACGCTGCTATCAGATTGTTGATATCGTGAACTATGCCGGCTGCGAGGCGGCCAATTGCTCCGAGCTTCTGGGATTGACGTCGACGTTCCTCCTGCGCACGCTGCGAGGAAACGTCCCGAAGGCTGGCAAGGAGAGCAGGTGTCCCGTCCCAGTTAACCTCCACGACCCAGACGGCCATACGGATAGTCAACGCCCGTGTGGGCCGGTAAGCATTCGAATGCACTCTGCGCGCAAGTGAACCCCTTGCGCTAACGCTTCGACGCGCCATCAAAGCATTGACCGCGCGGTAAAAGGAGCGTGCACCAAGTGAGGCCGGGTTCGTTTGGGGCCTGCGTTTGGCCTGGGGCAAGGCGGCCCCGCCTGCCGCATCAAAAAGAAGCAAGCCAGACAGGCTTGGTATCAACCTGC
Organism: Mesorhizobium sp. M0802; assembly: GCF_040320115.1. NCBI lineage: Bacteria > Pseudomonadati > Pseudomonadota > Alphaproteobacteria > Hyphomicrobiales > Phyllobacteriaceae > Mesorhizobium > Mesorhizobium sp. M0802. The sequence continues at coordinate 4,108 of NZ_JAMYOY010000038.1, read as the reverse complement.
TGATCATTCCGCCGCGCCACCATGGCAAAACATGTTTGGGGGGCGATCGCACCGCTGATGGTCAGCGAAGGCCAACAAGTGGTCCGGCTACCCTTGGAGCCAATCCGCATTTCTGGCGATTTTCCCCTGGAGCAATCAGTGCATTGACATGAACTCGGCCGTTTTATTGGTCCTTGCTGAGTGCAGGTAATCGTGCCGGAACTCAGAAAGAAAGGCCAGTCCTTCCCAATCATGGATGGTCAATTGGCCATTCACAAGTGATGTAAGGCGCTTCTCCCGAAGAGACTTGAGCGTGCGGTTGATGTGGACTGCCGACAGCCCTGTCGCCTCGCCAAGGTCAGCTTGAGTCACAGCAAAAGCGCAGGTTTGATCGGACGCGAGTCCGGCGTCTTCCATACGTAGCATGATTTCACAGAGAAGGTGGGCCACTCGGCCAAGCGCTTGGCGCTTCCCGACATTGACCACCCATTCGCGGAAAATCGATGCATCAACCAGTGTCGTTCGCCAAAGATTTGCCGCCAGCCTGGGGTGGCGTTCGCAGAGCAGCCGGATAGCCGAGTGATTTATGAAGCCAACACTGCAAGCGCTCACCGTTCGAACGTCGCTATCCAACAGATCGAGGTGCAGGCTCAACAGATCGGGCATGTCGCCAGGCACATGATAAGCAGTGACCTGACGCTTCCCGTCTCCTGTTACCTTCGAGGTGCTGGCTAAGCCAGCCAGGACCATTATGCACCGGGACGGCTGGTCGCCTTCCCGAACCAAGTTCTGGTTTGCGCCAATCGCAACGATCCTTATTCTTACCGCGTCGAGAGCTTGACGCTCACCTGACGTGAGGGTGAAGGCACGATGGAACTTGGCGGTTAATGGGCTTTGATAAAGCATGTCGGCTCTCCGTTTGGGCGGGAGCGCTATGGTCTCTCAGTCACCCGCGGCCAGCAGAACGCGAATGATGCCCGACCTTATATCATAAACACCGGAACCGACTTAACCTGTGATAAGTCTGGCACTGCTTCGGATGGTCCTTTCCTCCATCGGCAAACACAGGCTCAACAGGATTGGTGCTTACGAGGGAAGCGGCCCATCATCGGGCCTCGAGTTGCGCAGCTGCGGCAGCAGCTATAATAGATCGTTCTCAAATTCGAGGACTCACACCATGACCGACGCCCCCGACCACGCCCCTGAACTGGTAGAACTCACGGCGGATGTGGTATCGGCGTACGTCAGCAACAATCCCGTGCCGGTCGCGGGTTTGGCGGACCTGATAGCCTCAGTGCACGCGTCGCTGTCTGGGATTGGCCATCGCGTGGCTGCCGCGACCGAAGAACCAGTGCCTGCGGTAAATCCAAAGAAGTCAGTATTTCCCGATTACATCATCTGTCTTGAAGATGGTAAGCGGTTCAAAACCCTTCGGCGACATCTGCGCGTGGATTTCGGTCTCACTCCTGACGCGTATCGAACAAAGTGGAACTTGCCATCCACTTATCCGATGGTCGCTCACAACTATGCGGCCTCACGGTCTGCCATGGCGAAGTCGATCGGTCTGGGTAGGAAGGCACCGCAGCCCACGGCAACTGTAACGGGCAAGGCAAGGCCGGCGGCTAAGGCTAAAGCGTAGCTTCCGCGATCACACCATTACCACCGCGGCACCAATCGACGATGTATGCATCGCGGCGGACCTGTCCGCTCTTGGCCGGTGCCCACCCAGGTTCCCCAACCCATGGCGCCGGCCATTTGTGGCCCACACCTCAGTTTCGTATTGCTGCCCAAACTCTTCTTGTTGAAGACCGCTTACGACGTTACAATCCCGTTTGGCCTGATTGCTGGGAGGCAACGCCCTGGCTGACATCATTCCAATTCGCAAAGCACGCCCTTGTGTCGAAGTTGGCGAAGCCTGTGGCGAGTGGTTTGTTCGCGTGGTCGAGGAAGACCAGGAACTCACCCGATCATTCAAGCTCGAATCCTATGCTTTGGCCTTTGCAGAAGGCCAAAGGACGCGTCTGCATCTCAACACGTTTTCCCGGCTGTAGAGTAGCGCGATGCAGATGTCCGCAGGGTTACTGGCGAATTTGGGCGATAGCATCGAAGCCATTGCCGCCCACATTGCGACCATGGAAACGCGACAGCTGCACCAATTGCTCAAGTCGTTGCCATCGAGATCGGAAATCGCCAGCGCGGAAATGGTGATGGGCATCCTCGTCTATCGCGTGATTGAACTGCGCCGCCGGCGGGGGACGGGCGGCAACGTGTTGCCCTTTCCGGGTCTCGTGACTCCACCTATTCAGCAGTAGATAGCGGCGCCGGACCTGTAAAGGCCGCCGCTTAAGCAACGGGCCTGAGGGCGGGGTAGCGTCTTGATGCCAAGAAACCCCGCCGCGCGCGCAACAGCGGGTTTTCGTAGGCACGGCTACATCCGACGAATCGACCGCTTAAGGCAGAATTACTTGGTTGTCGTCGCGGTTCCATACAATTAGATCAACTGTGCCAGATGAAGACGTAAAAAAACCCGTTGCCAATTACGGCAACGGGCTTGAGCTACCGGGTAGGGTCAGGAAGGCAATATGTAGACCCAACAACACGATGCGCCACGCCTCATGATCGAGGTCTTAACCGAACCGCGGCAATTCTAACCATCTTGTCGACGTGTGAATAACTTTGCTGACTCCAGATCATCGGCAGGGAAGACGTGATTTGACCTTGGCGGAACAGCCGCTCACGATGAGACGGCTTGGGAAGGCGCGAGATGCAAGTATGCAAAGACATGATTGTGGTGCCGCCGATCGGCGCACAGTTCGAGACGCCTGAATTCCTCGCCGAGATCAGCGCCCTGCTTGATGAGGCCTATCCCGACTACGATTTCACGATCACCACCATAAGCAAGTTTCGGGATGACAGCTTCGTGTTGATCCCGCTGCTCGGCAGCGTCGGTGGTGAAGGCTCCGTTTTAGCGGCTTACCCGGATATGACGGCAATGCAGGAGATGGGCAATCTCCTGTTCAAGCACATCATCGGCCATCACCATCGCGACATTAGGTGCCGCACGTGGCCCCAATCCGTTCCCGGACCTCCGTCTCACATCTGCCCTGGCGGCTAATCCTTTAGCGCATCCGCGGCGCTATCGTCGTCGCGATGACGTTGACGAAGGCGCTTCAGCAGATCGCGTGAGGCTTGGATCGCCCTGCGCGATTGATCCATGTTCTGGCGAAACGTGGCGCGTTCCTCCATGGACTTCTGCCACTTCAGCAAGGTGGCCGTAGTCGCAGTGGCCGCTTGAGCGATATCTATGGGCGTTGCAACCATCGCATCCTCCCAAAAAGGCAATGGTAAACGCAATCTTTATAGGCCCAACGAAACCCTTTCTTCAATCAAAAACGAACATACGGCACATGGCAAAATGGCTATTCGTCGGGGCGCTCGACGGCGGCTTCGTCGACCTCGGCTTCCATCTCGTCGTTGACGGTCTTGGTCTATCCAAAACCAGGCATCGGCACACCGTCAAAACCCTGCAGCCACCCGTCGGCATGTTCCTGCCAGTAATGGCACCTCACGCTCCTTGCCATCCTTGCACGCTTGGGCGCCGTACATCCAGGCGTAGGTGGCGCGCTCCTGATCTTTCTTAGGCACGGCGATTTGTGTCATCCTCAGCGAACGCCGGCTTGCCCGCTTCACGCTCGACGCCGAGCAGATCGAACTCGTCGTTCGCAAAGCACTTGGCCTTCAGCCAGTTGGTCGACGGTATTTGCTGTCCTTGCGCTTCGACACCTTGCCTTCAAGTCCGGCCTTGTCGAGCAAGTGAAAGATGGTCTTGGCTTCCCCCCGGCAGAGGCTCGCTGAACTGAATACGCCCGCCGGGCGCGATATAGCGCGGCCTCGGTCAGTCAGCCAAGCGGCATCGCGGTGCACGATAGCACCGAGAATCGCCGCGTACACGCTACCGACTTCCTCTGCGCAGGATATGCCCAGCTTGTCCGCGCGGTCTTCCATCGCTTGCTCGGCCAGGTCGCTGATGCCAAGCGCGATTGTCTGCTGCGGATGGAAGGACGCTGACTGTAAAAGCCCGCCCAACCTTTCGGCGGGCGGGCTTCCACTGTCGGAACTGGAGAGTGTC
>NZ_JAMYOY010000037.1:0-14905 GCF_040320115.1 Mesorhizobium sp. M0802 | reverse complement strand
TTACCTTCAGGGCATGCATCGTGAGATACTCGGCGATGAGGCGCCGCATTGCGGCATCATCGTCAATGACAAGAACATGTTTCAAAGGCACACCTCGCTTTGGGGGTTGCGCCCCGATCAGGGTTGCATTACCTGAATCTGCAAGCAAAAGGCATGTATTAGTGATGACATTAAATTGAACAACTGGTTCTCAAAACCCTCAACGCTCTAGTTGCCGAAAAAGTAGAGGTGTCGATGACAACCCGAATGCGGGATCTCGGCCTCGACAGCCTCGACTATAACGAGCTTGCTACGGCGATCGAGAGCCGACTTGGCTGGTTTGTCGACGATTACAAGCTCTGGCAATACGAGTCCGTAAGGCATGTCGCCGACGCCGTCGCCAGTCAGGAGTTGCGCACCCCTGGCCTGGTCAGGACATGTTAAGCGGAACCACCAGCAGTGCGGCAAGTGCTGGAGTAGTGCTGTAGGCACAGGTTACGGTGAGGCCAGCTTGGGCCGTTGCTCCGCTGTGGTTTCTATTCGTGACTGGTGCGTTTGAGAACTGTTGGGTCAGCCCGGTCCATGTCGCAGTGCCGATGCCCCCATTGGTGGCGTTGCCCGCAATTGCGATCGCTGCGCCCAGGGCACCAATGCTGACGGTCGTTGTCAGGCCACCCGTTGAATTGTTGTCAGAGGCAACAGTGCCCACCACACCATCCCAATTGGTGGTCGTATAGACCGACATGTAGTCACGGAACACGCTCTCACTATACGTGGTCACGATCGTTGCCGTCGTACCGGTTGGCACGAGGGCTGACCACATTGACAGATAGACCACACCAGAATTGAAGATGCTTTCCACCTGAGCGAGAAGGGTGGCAGCCACACCCCCAATCGTCATACTGTTGACGGTCACTGCACTTTCGGTGTCAGTGGTCTCAGTTGTCACGATGACACGACGATTAGCGTATGGCGCGACAACAAGCGGAATGCTGGTGTGGGTGTAAACGGTCGTGGCAGTCGAGTCTTCGTGAGTGCCATTGAAGACCAGATCTATCGGGAACATTTTCTCCCAGACGCCCGAGCTGCGCACATAGACCTGTCGAGCCTTGGTCCAGAGGCTTGAGATTTTCACCCAGACGGCGCTGGCCGCCCCCCAGACCCCGGAGGCTTTGACGTAAAGGGCCATTACGGCTGCACCCAGAAATCACCGTCCACGCCGCCAGAAGGGGCAGCGGCCGAGATCGTGACGCTGCGATTTGCCATCGTGCCGACGCCGAGAAGCGCCTTGGTCTGGGCAATGGACTGCGGTGGACGATAATTGTCCCCGGTGCCGTCACTCGACGCGCGACCGACGAAGCTCGTCACAGCGTCGGCACCTGTGGCGTAGGTCGAGCGGTACAAACGCGTCGTGATATCACCAGCGCCATCGCGCTGAGTGACCGTGCCGGCCGTTCCAGTCTGATCCATCGAAGCGCCTCCGAGCTTTGCGCTGTCAACGGCCTGAGCGGTTGCACCAAGCTTGCCCCTAACCGTCGTCGTCAGATCGGTGATCTGCTTCTGCAGCTTGCCCAGTGCCGACAGCACCGTGTCGGCCGCGGTGATCACGCCTCCCGTGGCGGTCGACAGACCCGTCAGGGCCGCGGTGATGACCGTGGCGGCAAAGTTCGAGATCGTGGCGGCCAGCTGGGTGCCGGTATGGGTCGAACGATCGCGCAAACTCGCGTCGGTAGCATTGGCGGTCGCGGCCGACGCAATACCGGCGAGCTTCGTTTTCTCCGTCGCCGTTTAGGCTTTGTTGGTCGTGCCGTCACTGATATCGTCGGCGGTCAGAATGACAGCACCAGTGCGGCCTGCGATCGACAGCACGGCGTCGGTGTAGTCTTCCTTGAACCAGTTGGCTGCGAAGGTCGTGGCCGAGGCGTTGGCGGCGTTGGCGACGATACGATCGCCGTTGGCAACGTCTGACCATTGACGGTGCCACCGGTCGAGACGATGTAGGTGAAGCCGGCCTGGGCCACGCCAGCGCCGGGGAAGCTGCCAACAGAGGCGTCCCAGGTGCCCTTGAGGATAATCGCCTGATCGAGCCCGAGCACCTTCGCGCGCAGATCGTCCAGGTCCACGTTGCCGGTAACCGTGATGAAGCCAAGCTTGGCACTCATGGCGGTCGTAAAGGTGCCGGTCGTGCCAATCAGAGCTGCGTTGTAAGCTTGGACCGAGGCACCAACAGCAGCGCTGATGCGCGCGTCGGCTGCTGTTGAGACGTTCGAGATCGTGGTGGCCAGCTGGGTGCGGGTGTGGATTGAGCGATCGCGCAGCGCTGCATCAGTCGCATTGGTGGTGGCACCTGATGCGACACCATCGAGTTTGGCCTTGTCCGCGCCCGACATGAAGCCGGAAGCTCCAGTGGTTGCGTCAGCGTGCGAGTGGGCCGCTGGTGGGAACGTCACCGGCTTGTCCGTGATGCCGGCCCACGGCGCGCTGTCAGCAATATCGGCGGCGGTGACCTTACCATCAGCGTTGGTGTCGTAGTCCACCTTCTCCATGTCACCGGTGCCGGTGCCAGCGGCGCCGCGCACGTCAACCGCGTCAGCCATGATAGACGTGAGGCCCGTCGCGCCGATGTAGTCGCCGGTAGCGGGCTTGGTCCCGGTGCCGCCTACCCAGTCAGCAACCTGGAAAACACGTCTGGCCCCGTCCACGACGAGGCTGGGCACGATTGACCAGCCCTTATCTCCCTGGTCGCCCTTGAGGCCCTTGGTGTTGAAGCGGAGGGTCCAGGCGGTAGCCCCCCGTCTTTTTTAGACATTCGCGGCGTCGGAGAAGGCGAAATCACCAACGCGGCCATCGGCGTTGGCCGGGGCGCCGATCGTATGGATGATCTCCCTCCGCACCCTTGGGACCGACGCGTCTCCCGGGGTCGGGCTGTCCGCTCTCGCGGCACCGGTGCCGTCCTCGCTGCGCCGGGCAGTCCCCGATGCGCAAACCGTTGAAGATGCTGGGATCGCATGCGGCGCCGCGATCGCCACGCTCGATGCGGTCGTGCGCCGGGATGAAAAATGGGCCGGCGCCTGGCGGCAGCGCCTCGCACTCGGCGCGGCCGCGGCGACGGTGCGGCAGGCGGGCCGCACCGAGGACGAGGCCGCGCTGCGCGACGCCGTGCTGCTGCTCACACGACCGGGCGACAATGCCGGGCCCGCCGGCCTTTGCTCCTCGCCTGGCGCCGGCTAGCAGCCCGGTCCGCGGCGGAGCTTCTGACGGAGCAAAACCTCGCCGCGGCATTGGAGGAATTCGGCTTTTTTGCCCGCGCGTCGGTTTTGGCGATTTGACGACATAGGCTTGTTGGCCGGGCTTGTCACGTTGTCTGAAATTGGCCGGCCGAGGGCTGCTGCTGCAGAATTCATGCGGGCGTTCCAGTCACGGCCTTCGATTCGGCGATGGCTTGCAGGCGATGAACATGTATGGCGAGAGCAGAACGTTTGGGGCGGGGCGGGACGAAGAGGTTGCGGAGGGCTGACAAGGTCGAGACGAAGCGTTGCAGGCCTCCCGGCGATCGGACCCCTGCATCATCCGCTCCCGTTTTCGCGGCGGCACATGGGAATTCTCCGCTCCGTTGTTCAATCCCTTGTGCGACCGGTGCTTGACGTCCGGCATTACCTGTCGCTTTGCCGCTCCATACGAGCGCAGCTAGTCGGTGATCATGCGCTTCGGCGCGAGCCCCTGCTTCTTCAACAGCCGCGTCAGCAAGCGCTTGGCGGCCTTGGTGTTGCGGCGGTTTTGCACGATTTCGTCCAGCACATATCCATCCTGTTCGACGGCGCGCCACAACCAAAGCTTTTTGCCGGGCGATGGTGACGACCACTTCGTTCAGGTACCAGACATCATTCCGGCACGGCGGCTTGCGGCGCAAGCAGCGAGCGCAGTCCAGCCCGAACTTGATGCCCCACCGGCGACTTGTCTCATACGAAACCACGATGCCGCGTTCCAGCAGCATTTCCTCAACCAGGCGCAGGCTCAGCGGAAACCGGAAATAAAGCCAGACCGCGTGGGCGATAATAGGCGGCGGAAATCGGGGGGCGTGTAGCTGACGGCGGGCGTATTCATGCCCCCCGGCGTCCATGTCGCAAATCTTGACGATTGCTTTGTGTGTCAAGCCCGCCGCAGGTCTCAACGCGTTCAATGCAGACATTGTGAAAATCGCCCTATTCCGCCTTTTTTTACCGCCCCTTAAGTCCCCCGCTCGCATGCTTGTCGATGCCATTGAACTCATAGCCATCGGCCAAGGATTTTGGAAAATATGTTTCCGCTCGCAGCAGAAAACGTGAGATTCGCTGTAGGCCTAACGTTAAGGGGAGAGAGCGGTTTGATTGGACGAAATGGGTACCGGAGTACCGAGTCATGAAGCCACGAGGTAATCTGGTCCGACTGAAGCAATTTCAGGTGAATGAGAAGCGGCGACAGTTGCACCAGCTAGACATCATGATTGCCGATTTCGAACGCATGGCGCGAGAACTGGACTTCCAGTTAAACGCCGAGGAAACGAAGGCCGGCATCTCCGATGTCAATCATTTCGCTTATCCGACGTTCGCCAAGGCCGCTCGCCTACGTCGTGACAACGTCAAGAATTCGCAATCGGACCTTCTGCGGCAGAGAACCGCAGCCGAGCCATGCCTCGCCGAGGCTGAAGCAGAGCTCTCCAAGGCGCAAATGCTAGAATCGCGCAGCGGCAGAGGCCACGACCTCGAACCCGGCAACCGAAGCGCCATGATCGGCTGAGCCGGATGGCTTCAGCGCGCCTCATTCGCGACACCCGACTGGCCGTTGGCGCGCGAGAGGCGTGCGGGCACTGTAAAGATATCAGCGTCTTGATGCAGCGATAGCTGGTCGGGACGGCTGTCATGCTGCGGCGACATACGCGATTTTGTTCCAGATTTGCATGGCGGCGTTACGCCGGTATTGGGGGAAAGTGGAACTGGTGGCAATCGGATCTCGGTGGAAACGAACCGCTGCCGGCGGACCGGCGCCTGGCGGCAACGCCTGGCGCTTTCGGCGGCGGCGGTAACGGCAAAGCAGGCTGGCCGCGTCGAGGATGAAGCGGCACCTGCGCGATGCCGTTCTGCTCAGGGCCGGGAGACGGGGTCGGCCCCGCCGGCCGGATGCTGCTCGCTTGGCGCGGCATCGTAAAGTCAACCGACAGCTTATGAAGATGTGCGTACATTGGGCCATGTCACAAGTTGCTCGTGATCCGCTCTATGGTCGCCACCGCTTTCCCGCCGAGATCATTGCGCACGCGGTATGGCTCTACTTTCGCTTTCCGCTCAGCCTGCGCATGGTTGAGGACATGCTGGCGGCCCGCGGCATCATCGTCACGCATCAGACCGTTCGAAGCTGCGCGGAGAAATTCGGACGGCATTTCGCCCAGGAGATCAATATCAGCCGGCTGCCTGGGCGACAAATGGCATCTCGACGAATGTGTCGTGGCTATCAGTGGCAAGAAGCAGTGGCTCTGGCGTGCCGTCGATCAGGACGGCTTCGTCCTCGAAGTGCTGGTACAGAGCCGCCGAAATGCCAAGGCGGCAAAGCGTCTGATGCGCAAGTTGCTGAAAGCTCAAGGGCGGACACCACGGATCATGATCACCGACAAGCTCCGATCCTATGATGCCGCCATGCGCGACCTCATGCCCGGCGTCGAACACCGGTCGCACACAGGCCTGAATAATCGAGCGGAAAATTCGCACCAGCCGACCCGACGACGCGAAAGGATCATGAAACGCTTCAAGTCGGCACGCCAGCTTCAGCGGTTCGTTTCCATCCATGATCCGATTGCCGACCTGCTCACTTTCCCTGCAATGCGCTGTCATCGGCTCAACATCGAGACCTGCGTAACGCCCCATGCAAATCTGGAACAAAAATCGCGTGTGTCGCCACAGCGTGACAGCCGTCCCGGCCAGCTATCGCTGCATCAAGCCGCTGAAACTTACAGTGCCGGGCGCGCTGCTACCTGAATTTCCTTAACGCTCATTCAATGTGACAGCACCGATTCTTCTCAACCGCGACATGCCCTAAATCGCCACCTGCGTGCCGATCTCGACCACACGTCCGGTCGGGATCTGGAAATATTCGGTCGCATCGGCGGCCGTGCGTGCCAGGCCGATGAACAGCTTGTCCTGCCACACCGGCATGCCCGAATTGGGCGAGGCTTTGAGCGAGCGCCTCGACAGGAAGAAGGATGTCGTCATGATGTCAAACTTCCAGCCTTGCTTGCGGCAGGTCGCCAGGGCGCGCGGAATGTTTGGCTGCTCCATATAGCCGAAGGTCAGCGTCACCCGCATGAACAACTCGTTGACTGTCTCCATCTTGACCCGCTCGCTGTCGGGCACCAGCGGCTGCGGTGCGGTGACCACCGACAGAATGACGTTCTGCTCGTGCAGCACCTTGTAGTGCTTCAGGCTGTGCATCAGCGCTGTCGGCGCGCTTTGCGGATCGCTGGTCAGGAACACGGCGGTGCCGGACACCAGCTGCGGCTTCTTCTTCAACAGATTGCCGGCGAGGAAATCGAGCGGGATTTCGTTGCGCCGGGTCTTGTCGAACAGATAGCGGCTGCCGCGCACCCAGGTCCACATCGCCAGAACGATGGTGAAGGCCACCGCAAGCGACGCCCAGCCGCCCTCGAACACCTTCACGATGTTGGAGGCGAAGAAGCCGATGTCGATGAAGCCGAACAGCGCCGTCATGGCGACCGCCACCCACAGCCGCCATTTCCAGATGCGCGTCATGACGACGAACAGCAGCACCGTCGTCACCAGCATGTTGCCGGTCACCGAGATGCCATAGGCGGAGGCGAGCTTGCTCGATTCGCCGAAACCGACGACCAGCAACATCACCGCCAACGCCAGCAACAGATTGACGCGCGGCATGTAGATCTGGCCCGACTGCCGTTCCGACGTGTGCAGGATTTCGAGGCGCGGCAGCATATTGAGCTGCACCGCCTGCCGGGTCAGCGAGAAGGCGCCCGATATGACCGCCTGGCTGGCGATGACCGTCGCTGCGGTTGCCAATACCACCATCGGGATCAGCGTCCAGCCTTCGTTCATCTCGAAGAATGGATGGCCGACGACGCCGTTCTTGGCCAGCACGAAGGCGCCTTGCCCGGCATAATTGAGCAGCAGGCAGGGAAACACGATCGCCAGCCAGGCCAGCACGATCGGCTTGCGGCCGAAATGGCCGAGATCGGCATAGAGTGCTTCGGCGCCGGTGACGGCGAGGAAGATGGCGCCGATGGTGACGAAGGCGACGTCGGGCGAATTGATCAGGAACGCGACGATGTAGTGCGGGCTCACCGCCCACAGGATTTCTGGATCGGCGATGATGTGGTTGAGACCGGAAAGGCCAATTGCCAGGAACCATACGGCGGTCACCGGGCCGAACACCAATCCCACCCCGCCGGTGCCAAAGCGCTGCACCGCGAACACCATGGCCAGGATGACCAGTGTCAGCGGCACCACATAGGGCTGGAAGGTCGGCGTGACGACGTTCATACCCTCGACCGCCGACAGCACCGAAATCGCGGGCGTGATGACCGCGTCGCCGAAAAACAGCGAGGCGCCGACGATGCCGATGCCCAGGATCACCGCCGACCGCTTGGGGAAACTGCCGCGCGCTAGCGCCATCAGCGACAGCACGCCGCCCTCGCCGCCGTTATCGGCGCGCAGCACGAACATGATGTACTTGATGGTGACGATGATAGTCAGCGACCAGATGATCAGCGACAGCACGCCGAGGATATCGCCGCGCTCGGCGACATTGCCGCCCGACGACGCCACCAGCGCCTCACGGAACGCGTAGATCGGGCTGGTGCCAATATCGCCATAGACAACGCCGAGCGCGCCTAGCATCAGCACCTGGGTGCTGTGCTGTTCGATTTCGGGATGGCTCGATTGTTCGACGGGTTCTGCCTCGCTACCAGCATTGGTAAGGGCCATGGACGACACTCCGATAAGGGGCGGCCCTCTACCTTTGCTGCACTGCAATATCAAGTGCCGCGACGTAATGGCTCCGTATGCGGACCGCATTTGTTGCCGCAACCGGCGGATTGTCTCATACGAAGCCACGATCCCGCTCCCGGGCCATTTCCTCGACGAGACACAGGCTCAAGGGGACCTGAAGGAGGGCCAGACCGGATGGGCGATGATCTGCGGCAGGAAACGATGGCGCTGCTTGTAGCTGACGGCATATCTTTCTACTTTGTGTGTCTGCCAGACGAGCGGGCGGGCACGGAAGTGGTCGCGCTCTGGCTGCCAGACATACTCGTCCAACCTGATGAAAACCTGACTTGTACACCCAGCCCAAACAGGTGCGAGGGGTCGGTCTATTACCAAAGGCTCTGAGGGCTGATTCTCTAGGGTTCCCGCCCAGATTGATCCGTGACCCTTGTTGTGAACCGCGCCGGGTTGATCGGAGGCTCCAACTCCTGAGAAGGTGGAACCATGACAAGCAAGACGACCAACAAGTTCTCTCCCGAGGTCCGGGCCCGCGCGGTGCGGCTGGTTCTGGATCACGAACGCGAGCATACGTCGCGGTGGGCGGCGGTTTCATCGATCGCCGCCAAGATCGGCTGCACGGCGCAGACGCTGCATGAGGGGGTGGAGAAGGCCGAGCGCGACAGTGGCGTGCAAGTCGGTGTGCCTACGGATGTGGCGACGAAACTCAAGGCTCTGGAAACGAGAGCCGCGAGCTTCGCCAGGCCAACGAGATCCTTCGCAAGGCTTCCGCGTATTTTGCCCAGGCGAAGCTCGACCGCCGGTTCAGGCCACGATCGCGTTCATCGACGCTCACCGCAAGGCGCATGGGGTCGAGCCGATCTGCAAGGTGCTGCCGATCGCCCGGTCGACCTACCACGACCATGTCGCCAAGCGCGTCGACCCCTGCCGGCTGTCGGCTCGGGCAAGATGGGATACAGCCTCGAAGGATGAGGTCCGACGGTTTGAGGCGAACTTCCGCGTCTACGGCGTTCGCAAGGTCTGGCGGCGGTTGCGTCGCGAGGGCTTCGACGTCGCCCGCTGCACGGTTGCCCGCTTGATGAAGGCCATGGGCCTCGAAGGCATCGTCCGCCGATCCGCACTACGGTGAGCAACAAGGCCGCACCTTGCCCTCTCGACCACGTCAACCGCCAGTTCCACTGCTCCGCGCCGAACATGCTGCGGGTCTCCGACTTCACCTGCGTCGCGACCTGGACGGGCTTCGTCTATGTCGCCTTTGTCATCGACACCTATGCCCGTCGGATCGTCGGCTGGCGGGTGAGCCGGACGGCGCATGCAGCCTTCGTTCTCGATGCCCTGGAACAGGCTCTCCATGATCGGCGGCCCGTGCAGGGAGGCGGGCTCATCCATCACAGCGATAGAGGCAGCCAAGGCGGATTCAACCGGATCGTCGCAACACCGGCATCATACTGTCCCCCAAGGAGTTGGTCGAGGAGTTCGGCAGGTGTTTTCCAGCCGAGCGTTTTGCGCGGTCTTGTGTTGATAGCATGGGCGACTGCGTCCAGTTCCCGGGCTGTGTGCCGACTGAGATCCGTGCCTTTGGAAAGTACTGTCTCAGCAAGCCGTTTGGTGTTTTCGTTGGAGTCTCGCTGCCACGGGCTTGGGGATCGCAGAAGAAAATCTCGAGCCCGGTGTCGATGCGCAGGTCGGCTGCTGCGCCATTTCCGCTCCATGGTCCCAAGTCAGCGACTGACGCAGTTGCTCGGGAAGTTTGCCCATGGATCGGGCTATGGCTCTGCGGACTGCTTCAGCGCCGTGGCCGGCAAGTGGTGGACCGTTCTTGATGCGCATGCTCTGCTGATAGCCATGCATGCGCGGCAGGTGAAGCACGCATTGTGAAGCGTGAACTTCGTTCCACGAGCGTACCGATCGCCTAGCTTCCGAGGCCAAGGATGAGGTCGCCTTCCCAATGTCCGGGGACAGCCCGATCGGCAATTTCGGCCGGACGGTCGCTTATTATAAGGGCGTCTCCAACGGAGGACTTGTTGCGAACTCGGGCCCGTTCGCGCGGTACGCGCAACGCTCGGCCTGAACGCAGACATGCGGTAAGTCCTCGGCGCAATGCTCCGCGTCCTTGAATGTACAAGGACTGATAGATCGTCTCTTGGCTGATCCGCATGGTTTGATCCTCTGGGTAATCGATCTGAAGCCGATTTAGCGATCTGCTCGGGGCTCCAGGCTGCCGACCACCTCCGGCTCTGTCGTTTTTTCCATACCCACCTTGGGGCCCTCGAATGAGGCGCCATTGGGATTGGTGACTTTGCCGGCCAAGCGCTCCTCAACATATTCACGCAGAGCCGGATTGACCGCCAGCTTGCCAGGAGGCCGGCGGGACTCACGATCGGCGTGCCATTGGGCGGCACTGGCCGGTAATCCAGATTGCCGCTGCGCGTCGCGGCATTGCGCCTGACCTCCCGCGAGATTGTGCTCGGCGGCCGACCTAGCTTACGAGCAATGGCCCGGATGCCGATTCCCTTGGCAAGCTCAAGCGCAATATCCTCGCGCTCCCGAAAGAAAGATGTCGCCCCGAAGGCGGCTTCGCCCACGGCGCCAAATGCGTTGGCGGCATCCCTCCTGCACTCCGAAACCAGCGCGGACCAAGAGGCGTTGATGTACCGGCATCCAGTGCGGCCTCCTCGCTCGAATGTCCCAAGGCAATAGCTTGCCAGAACCGGAAGCGATTCTCACGCTGCCAGGCAGGCGGACGCCCGGGCGAATCCAGCTTCTTTCGAGTGCACCGATCTAAGCGCGTTGGTGAACCGTCATTGCAACCTCCAATCCCTTGGTGTTGCGACGACCGGTTGAATCCGCCCAACACGTCAGCATTCAATACACCGAGCGCTTGGCGGAGGCCGGCGTCGAACCCGCAGTGGGCAGTGTCGGCGACTCTTTCGATAATGCTCTCGCCGAAACGATCAACGGTCTTTACAAGGCCGAGGTGATCCATCGACGCGGACCCTGGCGCTCATTCGAGGCCGTCGAGTTCGCCACGCTCGAATGGGTCGACTGCTTCAACAATCGCTGGCTGCTGGAGCCCATCGGCAACATCCCGCCGGCCGAAGCCGAGGAACGCTACTACGCCATGTTGGATGAACCAGCCATAGCCGCGTGACTCAAACGAAACGGCCTCCGGAATGCCCAGGGCAGTTCACATCGCATTTGATGCCAGCTTCATCGTATTTTCTTCGGCTTGGACGGGCACTTGGCAGACCCACAGAGCTGGGAACCCTTTGCCATACTACAACTGTAACATCATATCGGTTTAGCAGGTCAAGCTTCGGTGGTAACCTCATTGGGTAGAATAACTACTTTGGAGGCGAGCAATGGATCGCGATAACAAACGGGCACGTGCAGCTGCAAGATCATCTCAAGGCGTGGGGAGCAGTAGCCTCCGTGACGTTCCAGAGGGGCCATTGAGCGATGTTGCAGAACGGCTGGTAACCGCTAACCCGCGCGATACAGCGCGAAATCTTGGGGGCTTCAAAGGCCTCGGGACGCACGAGCGAACAGCCGTTCGGGGCACTCAACCCGGGCCAGAAACCGACCTCGCGAGATTTGAAAGGCGGACCAATCGGCTTGGACGATCAGCCATCAATCTGGCCGCGACATTAACAGCCGAATTGGGGTACAGCACGGATGACATAGCATTGCAGAAAGTCGGAGCGGCCAGTAATCTAGGCGATTACCTAACGCCAGGGCTGCAAGATGCTATTGTTAATCGCATTGGCAACATGGATCCGCCGTCGCAAGCTCTCGGAGCTTATTACGTTGCGCCACACTTCAGTAAGTTTACTGACGAAAATAAATCTCGCATTCTTGATCAGGCCATTGGATTGGCTTCTTCTGATCCGGATGGCAATGTCAGAAACATGGCATCCAATGCTATTCTCAACATGTATCCCCAGTTAGACGCAAATCAACAGGCCCAAGCTCACTCAGTTTTTCCCGGCATGCAAGACATCTTGCCGCACATGCCGCCGCCGCAGCATGCAGCAGAGGAACGGAGTGCGAATCTGGACGGCCACATAGCAGGTATTGAGGCTGCAGTCCGTGATACAGTAGGCCCGCAAACCTCCTATGAACAGCTGCAGCGGGGTGCTCAAATCGGGCGGTCCATAAACCACGCCTTCAATCACGCCCGAGAGGACCTAATGGAGGCCACCAGAAGCAGAGATCGCTCCGGCCGTTGAGGTCTCGGCCATGGTACAGTGACGCTTTCTCTCCCGAAATCCGTTTACGGCCTTGCCGTTTCCAATTCGCTGGCCGTTGACGTACCTGCTTAGTGTAACTTTCAAAAACCACGTCTGCCGGGTGATGCGCTGCAAGCATCGCACCACCCACTGCGGCATCGATCTGTCGAGCGGCGACATCGCGCGACGCCGGTTCGGTCTCTGAAGCACGCGCAGCATTAGCTACGGCTAATCCGGCAATGGAACAATGCTTTCAACAAAAACGACGCCCCCCAACATAGCCATTAGCATCGCGTGCTCACTCGCCGTGGGCTTCTGTGCGGCAAGTCTTTACGCAACCTTCCGCCACGGCGGCGGCGGCGAGGCTCTGATGGCGTTTGATGTCCGTGCCTTTTGGTTTGAGACGCCCTTGTATTTGGGTTTCGCAACCCCCGTTTTCTATCGGGGCGCGGCTATCGTGCTCTCGACGTCCGCGGTCGTCTTGCTGATTCAGCAGATCGTATTGCGCCGCAAGCTCGAACACCACGGGACGGCTCGTTGGGCTCGAGTGGATGAAATGCGACGCACGGGATATCTGCGACGATACCGTGGCGTGACAGGGCCGGTGTTTGGGAAGACAAGTGGCCCTTTCTGGCCTGGCTACTACCTGACCAATGGCGAGCAGCCTCACAGCCTCATCGTTGCACCGACCCGCGCTGGCAAGGGCGTCGGCATAGTCATTCCAACGCTACTTACATTCAAAGGCTCGGTGATAGCTCTGGACGTCAAGGGGGAGCTCTTTGAGCTCACCTCGAGGGCGCGCAAAGCCGCAGGTGACGACGTGTTTAAATTCGCGCCGCTGGATTCGGAGCGGCGCACAAACTGCTACAATCCGCTGTTGGATCTTATAGCGTTGCCTCCACAGCAGCAATTCACCGAAGCCCGCCGCTTGGCCGCAAACCTGATTACGGCCAAGGGGGAGGGCGCGGAAGGTTTCGTCAGCGGCGCGCGAGATATCTTTGTCGCGGGAATCCTTGCCTGCATCGAGCGGGGCACGCCAACAATCGGCGCCGTCTATGACCTCTTCGCCCAGCCGGGGGAGAAGTTTAAGCTCTTCGCGCGACTCGCCATGGAGACCCAGAACAAAGAGGCACAACGCATCTTCGACGACATGGCGGGGAACGATACGAAAATCCTAACCTCCTACACTTCCGTGCTCGGCGATGGCGGGCTCAACCTGTGGGCGGATCCCGCTGTAAAGGCGGCCACAAGTCGCTCGGACTTTTCGGTCTATGATCTTCGCCGTCGCAGAACGTGCATCTATCTTTGCGTTGGTCCGAACGACCTTGAGGTGATCGCGCCTTTGATACGCTTGTTTTTTCAGCAAATCGTTTCAATTCTGCAGCGGTCGCTGGCCCGTCGGGATGAAAAGCACGAGGTTCTCTTCCTGCTCGACGAGTTCAAGCACTTGGGTAAGCTGGAGGCGATCGAGACCGCAATCACGACTATCGCGGGCTACAAGGGGCGTTTCATGCTCATCATCCAAAGCCTTTCGGCACTGACGGGGGCTTATGGAGAGGCTGGCAAGCAGAATTTTCTCAGCAATACCGGACTGCAAGTGTTCATGGCCACGGCTGATGACGAGACTCCGAACTACATTTCCAAGGCCATCGGTGAATACACGTTTGAAGCCAAATCGATTTCCCACAGCCAGGCGCGAACGTTCGACTGGACCATTCAGAATTCACATCAAGGTGCACCGCTATTGCGTCCCGAACAGGTTCGGCTGCTCGATGACGACTACGAGATTGTTCTTATCAAAGGTCTGCCACCATTAAAATTGAGGAAGGTGCGTTATTTCTCGGATCGCATTCTGAAACGCATCTTTGAAAGCCAGACAGGCGCCCTCCCGGAGCCGGCGCCCTTGACGGGAGCAGAGGAGGCGCTCTCCGTAGAATCTCAACTCGATGACCCGCAGTGTGAATTGGCGCAGGACTTTGCCGATACAGTTTGATGAGGCTGGTGTGGACCCCGCGAAAAAATCCATCCCGTGTAACAGCTTTGTCGCAGGTGCAGGACGCCGGCTTGGAAGAGGGGCAAGCGGGCCAAGCCCGGCGAGTGGGCTTTGAGCAGCACGTGTCCGAGGCGCTCCGGCCGCTGTTCGATGGTCGAGCTGACGAGCCGCCAACCAATCCAGAGGAGCTTCTGCGACTGGAACAGGGGGTCTCGCGAGGTGCTTCAGCGAGGGCAGGATCATCAAGCCGCCTCATCTTTTTTCAGCAACCCAGGGATGCCCGATGGACGGGATGACCTCAACAGAAGCGTGTCGGAGGCTTTCGCAAGCTCTGGGACGCCGGAGTTCGGGCCGCCGCCCCCAGTCTTGGCTGCCAGCCAACAGCAGATCCGCCCTTCGCCGGATGAGCTTGACCAGGGCAACCACCTGCCACCCGAGTGAGTCGTCCCAACAATGAACATTCACCAGCGCTGTTGTGGCCAGCGGAGACGCAGAGGGCCCTGAATGCGCCGCAAGCCGTCGCCATTCAGCAGCAGCTGAGCGAAATCGGCAATTCAGGCGGCCGCGTGCATATGCAGAGAGGGGCTGATGCGATCTCCGGACCGGTAGCTCTCGCCGGAATTGATCAGGCTGGTACTGTTGGAAGGCTTGATCAGCCTCGTCACCCCAATCTCCAGCATAGCTCACTGTCACGCGGCCAACGT
>NZ_JAMYOY010000036.1:0-24544 GCF_040320115.1 Mesorhizobium sp. M0802 | reverse complement strand
TCAGCGACGTCTTGCCATGATCGACGTGGCCAATCGTGCCAATGTTCACATGAGGCTTGTTACGCTCGAATTTACCTTTTGCCATGTGATGTCTCCAATCTGCTCGCCCGTACGGGCCTTGAATTAAGTTACCGATGCAACCCGCTGGGGTTACGCGTATTTCTTCTGGACTTCCTGGGCGACCGCGGTCGGCACAGGCTCATAGTGATCGAACTGCATCGTGTAGGCCGCGCGGCCCTGGCTCATCGAGCGCAGGTTGTCGACGTACTTGAACATGTTGGCCAGCGGCACCATCGCGTTGATGACGACAGCCACGCCGCGAGCCTCCTGGCCCTGGATCTGGCCGCGACGGCCGTTCAGGTCGCCGATGACGCTGCCGACATAGTCTTCCGGCGTCACGACCTCGACCTTCATGATCGGCTCGAGCAGCTGCACGCCAAGCTTGGGTGCGGCTTCACGGAAGCAGGCGCGGCCTGCGATTTCAAAGGCCAGGACGCTGGAGTCAACATCGTGGTACGCGCCGTCGATGAGCGTCGCCTTGACGCCGATCATCGGGAAGCCCGCGAACGGACCCGACGACATAACGCTGTTGATGCCTTTTTCGACACCCGGGATGTATTCCTTGGGAACCGCACCGCCGACGATCTTGGTCTCGAACTCGAACTCCGAGCTTTCCGGGTTCGGTTCGAACACGATCTTGACGCGAGCGAACTGACCGGTACCGCCGGTCTGCTTCTTGTGGGTGTAGTCCTGCTCGTGCCTGCGGGTGATGGTCTCGCGGTAAGCCACCTGCGGCGCGCCGACATTGGCCTCGACCTTGAACTCGCGGCGCATGCGGTCGACGATGATGTCGAGGTGAAGTTCGCCCATGCCCGAAATGATGGTCTGGCCGCTTTCCTCGTCGGTCTTGACGCGGAATGACGGATCCTCGGCGGCCAGGCGGTGAAGGGCGAGGCCCATCTTTTCCTGGTCGTTCTTGGTCTTCGGCTCGATGGCGATCTGGATGACCGGATCGGGGAATTCCATGCGCTCGAGGATGACCGGGTGCAGCGGATCGCTGAGCGTGTCGCCGGTGGTCGTGTCCTTGAGGCCAGCCAGAGCAACGATGTCGCCGGCAAAGGCTTCCTCGACGTCGGCGCGCGAATTTGCATGCATCTGCAGCATGCGGCCGATGCGCTCTTTCTTGCCCTTGACGGTGTTATCGACCGAGATGCCCTTGGTCAGCTTGCCCGAATAGATGCGGGCAAAGGTCAGCGAACCGACGAACGGGTCGTTCATGATCTTGAAGGCCAGCATCGACAGCGGCTCGTTGTCGTCGGCATGACGCTCGATCTCGGCGTCGGTCTTGGCGTCGACGCCCTTGATGGCGGGAACATCGGCCGGCGACGGCAGGTATTCGACGACGGCGTCAAGCAGCGGCTGCACGCCCTTGTTCTTGAAGGCCGAGCCACAGAACATCGGGTAGAACTTGACCGCGATGGTGCCCTTGCGGATCAGCGCGCGGATCTCGTCATTCGACGGCATCTTGCCTTCGAGGTAATTCTCGAGAGCCGTCTCGTCCATTTCGACGGCGGCTTCGATCATCTTCTCGCGGTATTCTTCGGCACGGGCCTGGAGATCGGCCGGGATCTCGACGACGTCCCAGGCAGCGCCCAGCGTCTCGTCGCGCCAGACCAGCGCGTTCATCTCGACGAGATCGACGACACCCTTGAACTCGGTCTCGGCGCCGATCGGCAACTGCATGACGACGGCATGCGCACCAAGACGCGAGCCGATCATCTCGACCGAGCGGTAGAAGTCGGCGCCGATCTTATCCATCTTGTTGCAGAAGATCATGCGCGGAACTTTATACTTGTCGGCCTGGCGCCAGACGGTTTCCGTCTGCGGCTCGACACCGGCATTGGCATCGAGCAGCGCAATGGCGCCGTCGAGCACGCGCAGCGAACGCTCGACTTCGATGGTGAAGTCGACGTGTCCGGGAGTGTCGATGATGTTGAAGCGGTACATCTTGCCGCTGCGACCCTTCCAGAAAGTCGTGGTGGCGGCGGACGTGATGGTGATGCCGCGTTCCTGCTCCTGCTCCATCCAATCCATGGTGGCAGCGCCGTCGTGGACTTCGCCGATCTTGTGCGACTTGCCCGTGTAATAGAGGACGCGCTCGGTGGTCGTCGTCTTGCCGGCGTCAATATGCGCCATGATACCGAAATTGCGGTAGTCTTCGATTTTGTATTCGCGGGCCATCGTGGATGCCTTCTCAGTCTCGTTCGCGCTTTACCAGCGGTAGTGCGCGAAAGCGCGGTTGGCTTCTGCCATCTTGTGCGTGTCTTCACGCTTCTTCACGGCGGTGCCGCGGTTATTGGCCGCGTCCATCAACTCGCCGGAGAGGCGGTCGACCATGGTGGTCTCGTTGCGGTTGCGCGCAGCTGCAATTAGCCAGCGGATCGCCAGGGCCTGGCGGCGCTCGGGGCGCACATCGACCGGAACCTGGTAGGTAGCGCCGCCGACGCGGCGCGACCGGACTTCCACATGCGGCGCGACATTGTCGAGCGCCTGATGGAAGACGGTGACCGGCTCCTGCTTGGTCTTCGACTGAACCTGGTCGAGCGCACCGTAGACGATGGTCTCGGCAACCGACTTCTTGCCGTCATACATGACGGCGTTCATGAACTTGGTGACGATCAGATCGCCGAACTTCGGGTCCGGATTGATCTCACGCTTTTCTGCACTGTGACGACGCGACATGGCTTTTGTCTCTCAATCTCGTAGCCCGACGCATTCAAGTAGCGCCAGGGCCGGAAAATCTTACTTCGGACGCCCCTTACTTCGGACGCTTGGCGCCGTACTTCGAACGGCGCTGCTTGCGGTTCTTCACGCCCTGCGTGTCGAGCACGCCGCGGATGATGTGGTAGCGCACGCCCGGAAGATCCTTGACGCGGCCGCCGCGGATCATGACCACGGAGTGTTCCTGAAGGTTGTGGCCTTCGCCGGGGATGTAGCCGATCACTTCAAAGCCGTTGGTCAGGCGGATCTTGGCCACCTTGCGCAGTGCCGAGTTCGGCTTCTTCGGCGTCGTTGTATAGACGCGCGTGCAGACGCCCCGCTTCTGCGGGTTCTGCTGCATGGCCGGGACCTTGTTGCGCTTCACCGGCGCAATGCGCGGCTTGCGGATCAGCTGGTTGACGGTAGGCATTAAACCCTCTTGTCTCTCAATTCCGTGTCTCGCCCGGTCAGGGCCGCTCAAAGCGCCAATTCCATACGCAAATTCGGGCCATAAACCGCGCCTCGCGGTCCTGCCCGAACAAAATGCAGAGGAAGCGGGAACCGCTTCATGCGCGCCGGAAATGTCTTTTCGCTCGTAAAACGAACCCTGTTTGAGGCAAACTCCAAAGCGTGTCGCTTCGGAAGGGAGAGCCTCACATCGGTTCTGACTGGGCGGCTTCTACTCGCAAGACCGTGAACCGTCAACCCCGGCGCGCCAAATATTGCGCGCTGACCACGGCTTGGCAGCCATGCGAAAAACGCATGTAATTTTCTTTCTTCATTTTGCAAGGCAAAGGAAGAAAGTGACCGGGCAGACAAGAAAGTGACCGGCTTTTGGCTGTCATGCGCGGGTTCTTCATGGCAAAAGGCGCCATGGACAGCCCAAAACCCCTCGCCCGCCCCCGTCTCAAGAGGAATCAGCCCGTGAACGACAATGAGGAGCGCCCGGTCACCATCGTCACCGGCCGGGTCTGGAAAAAGAAGGGCGGCAAGCCGGAAGGCGTCCATGTGATGCTGGTTGCGCCCGACGACGATTCGGCCGTGCGCCGGGTGCTCGAATCGCTTGCGGCCGAAGGCTATGCCGAGGTCGAGCTCGACCAGATCGGCGATATGGACGGCGAACCCGACGAGGAGCCGCATCTGTCAGCCTTTCAGGGTGCGCTCGAAGGCGAAGTGTCGATCGTTACGTTCGAGGTTCCGCTCTGAGCGTCGCCGGCTGCTTGCGCCTGTCACCGCGCCGGCTTGCCCGGCACCGGTTCTCTGCTAAGAACCAAGCGACTTAACAAGCCAAATTCGAATCCGCGGAGTTCCCATGCCCTCGAACAATGGTCCCATCAAGCTCGGCATCGTCGGCGTCGGCAAGATCGTGCGCGACCAGCATCTGCCGGCAGTGGCCAAGGATGCGGACTACCGCCTCATCGCCGCCGCCAGCCGGCACGGCAAGGTGGACGGCATCCCGAATTTTCCGACCATCGAGGCGATGCTCGACGCGGTGCCGGAACTCGAGGCCGTGTCGCTGTGCATGCCGCCGCAGTTCCGCTACGACGCGGCACGCACCGCGCTGATGGCGAAGAAGCATGTTTTCCTGGAGAAGCCGCCGGGCGCCACCGTCAGCGAGGTCGAGGACCTGAAGCGGCTGGCGGCAGCCAGTGGCGTCTCACTGTTCGCCAGCTGGCATTCGCGCTACGCGCCGGCGGTGGAAGCCGCGCGTGCCTTCCTGGCGTCGGCCAAGGTCAACTCGGCCGCCATCGTCTGGAAGGAAGATGTCCGCCGCTGGCATCCGAACCAGGATTGGATCTGGGCGCCGGGCGGTTTCGGCGTCTTCGATCCCGGCATAAACGCACTGTCGATCGCAACCCACATCCTGCCGGCGATGTTCATCACCTCGGCCGTCCTCGACTTCCCGGAAAACCGCGCCTCGCCTGTGGCGGCCCACGTGACCTTCCGTACCTCGGATGGGTTGCCGGTGACCATGGAGCTCGACTGGCTGCAGACGGGACCACAGAGCTGGGACATCCTGGCCGACACCGACAAGGGCAAGATGGTGCTGTCCGGCGGCGGCACCAAGCTCGCCATCGACGGCAAGGTGGTTCACGACGAGCCGGAGGCCGAATATCCCCAGCTTTACCGGCGCTTCGCTGAAATCGTACGCGCCGGCGTCTCCGATGTCGATTTGGCACCCCTGCAGCACGTGGCCGACGCCTTCATGCTCGGCAAGCGCAATGTGGTGGGAGCGTTCTTCGATTGAACGATGAGTTCTGCCGGACCGCAGTCCGGTCACTCACCATGCAGCCTTACTCGACGATCGCAATCGCAAAGCCGTCATAGCCTTTGGCGCCGACGGTCTGGATGGCGGTGCCGTCCAGGCGCTTGTCGCCGCCGATGAAGGAAAACGCACCGCGTGCGCCTTCGACATAGGCGTCACGGCCATCGTCGTTGAGCACGGTGCCGTCGCGGATGACGTTGTCGCAGATGATGACCGTCCCCGGCCGCGACAGGCGCATGGCCCATGACAGATAATTCGGATTGTTCGGCTTGTCGGCGTCGATGAAGATCAGATCGAACGGACCGGCATTTTCGGCAGCCAGCGTCTCAAGCGACTGAAGCGCGGGGCCGATCCTGAGCTCGACCTTGTCCGACACCCCTGCCCGCTCGAGATTCGAGTGCGCGACTTTTGCATGATGCGGCTCGAGTTCGAGCGTCACGATCTTGCCGCCGACGGGCAATCCCCTTGCCATCCAGATGGTCGAGTAGCCGCCGAGCGTGCCGATCTCCAGCACCTTCCTGGCGCCGCTGATGCGGACCAGCAGCGACAGCAGCTTGCCCTGCGCCGGCGATACGTCGATGGCCGGCAGGCCCTGGTCGCGGTTGGCCGCAAGCACCGCTTCGAGGATGGGATCCGCCTCGAAGAGAGAGGAAACGATGTAGTCGTCGACGTCAGTCCATACCTTCTTGCTCATGTTTTCCTCGATCCGATTAGGGTCAAAACGCGGAAAGGGGCCACTTGGGCCCCTTTCCTTCTTCTCGTCCTACCGCGCTTACTGCGCGGCGTTGACCATGTCGGTCAGCATCGGCTCGGCGACCTCGACACCGGAGGCCTTGCGGCGCTCGTCGATGATCAGTTCGTCGCGCGAGGTGGCGATGCGCCGGATCTGGCTCATCGTGCCGCCGGTACCGGCCGGGATCAGCCGGCCGACGATGACGTTTTCCTTCAGGCCCTGCAGCATGTCGGTCTTGCCGGCAACCGCAGCTTCGGTCAGCACCCTGGTCGTCTCCTGGAAGGAGGCGGCCGAGATGAAGGACGGCGTCTGCAGCGAGGCCTTGGTTATGCCCAGCAGCACCGGCTGGCCTTCGGCCGGCTTCTTGCCGTCCTCGACCAGGCGCTCGTTGACCTCTTCCAGTTCGATCACGTCGACGTGGTCGCCCGGAATGTAGGTCGAGTCGCCCTGCACCGTGATCTCGACCTTCTGCAGCATCTGGCGAACGATCACCTCGATGTGCTTGTCGTTGATCGACACGCCCTGCAGACGGTAGACTTCCTGGATTTCGTTCACGAGGTAGGAAGCAAGTGCTTCCACGCCCTTGATCGCCAGGATGTCGTGTGGCGCCGGATTGCCGTCGAGGATGTAGTCGCCCTTCTCGATGACGTCGCCGTCCTGGAGATGGAACGGCTTGCCCTTCGGGATCAGGTATTCGACGGGCTCAAGCGTCGAGTCATGCGGCTCGATGATGATGCGGCGCTTGTTCTTGTAGTCGCGGCCGAAGCGGATCGTGCCATCGATCTCGGCGATGATGGCGTGATCCTTCGGACGACGTGCCTCGAACAGTTCGGCAACACGCGGCAGACCGCCGGTGATGTCCTTGGTCTTGGCGCTTTCCATCGGGATACGCGCCAAAACGTCGCCGGGACGAACCTGCGAACCCGGCTCGACCGAAAGAATGGCCTCTACCGAGAGCAGGAAGCGGGCGTCGCCGCCCTTCGACAGCTTGCCGACCTTGCCCTTGGGGTCAAGGATGGCGATCGCCGGCTTGAGGTCGTTGCCGCGTGGCGTCGAGCGCCAGTCGATGACCTCGCGCTTGGTGATGCCGGTCGATTCGTCGGCCGTTTCCTGAACGGAAATGCCGTCGACCAGATCCTCGTACGACACCTTGCCCTCGATTTCGGTGAGGACGGGGCGGGTATAGGGATCCCATTCGGCGATACGCTGGCCGCGCTTCACCTTGTCGCCATCGTCCACGAAGATGCGCGAACCATAGGTAAGGCGATGCGAGGCACGCTCCTTGCCGGCTTCGTCGAGGATCAGCACCGCCATGTTGCGGCCCATGACCATCTGCTGGCCGTCCGAGTTGCGCACCACGTTGCGGTTGCGGATCTCGACCTTGCCCTCATACGAGGCTTCAAGGAACGAGCTGTCCACCACCTGCGCCGTACCGCCCATGTGGAAGGTACGCATGGTGAGCTGGGTCCCCGGCTCGCCGATCGACTGCGCCGCGATAACGCCGACGGCTTCGCCCTGGTTGACCGGGGTGCCGCGGGCAAGATCGCGTCCGTAGCAGACCGCACAGACGCCGATCCTGACCTCGCAGGTCAGTGCCGAGCGAATGCGGACCGACTGCACGCCGGCCTTTTCGATCTTTTCCACGTCACGTTCGTCCATCAGCGTTCCGGCCTTGACCAGAACCTCACCCGAAACCGGATGCGTGATGTCGTCGAGCGAGGTGCGGCCCAGCACGCGCTGGCCGACCGAAGCGACGACCTGACCGGCATCGACGATCGGCTGCATGGTGAGGCCCTTGTCGGTGCCGCAATCCACGGAGTTGACGATGCAGTCCTGCGCCACGTCGACCAGACGACGGGTGAGGTAGCCCGAGTTCGCCGTCTTCAAGGCGGTGTCGGCCAGACCCTTGCGGGCGCCGTGGGTCGAGTTGAAGTACTCGAGCACGGTCAGGCCTTCCTTGAAGTTCGAGATGATCGGCGTCTCGATGATTTCACCCGAGGGCTTTGCCATCAGGCCGCGCATGCCGGCGAGCTGACGCATCTGGGTGGGCGAACCACGCGCACCCGAATGCGACATCATGTAGATCGAGTTCATCGGCTTTTGACGGCCACTGTCCTCGAACTCGACGGCCTTGATGCGGGCCATCATCTCGTCGGCGACCTTTTCCGAGCACTTGGCCCAGGCGTCGACGACCTTGTTGTACTTCTCGCCCTGCGTGATCAGGCCGTCATTGTACTGCTGCTCGTATTCCTTGGCCAAAGCCTCGGTGTCGGAAACCAGCTTGATCTTGGCGTCCGGGATCAGCATGTCGTCCTTGCCGAACGAAATGCCGGCGCGGCAGGCGTGGCTGAAGCCGAGGGCCATGATGCGGTCGCAGAAAATGACCGTCTCCTTCTGACCGCAGTGCCGGTAGACGGTGTCGATCATCTTGGAGATGTTCTTCTTGGTCATCTCCTGGTTGGCCGTCTCGTAAGGCACATTGACGTTCTTCGGCAGCAGCTCGCCGATGATCATGCGGCCAGGCGTGGTGTCGTAGATTTTCGACACGACCTTGCCTTCGGCGTCGACCGTGCGGAAACGACCCTTGATCTTGGAGTGCAGCGTCACCGCCTTGGTCTCGAGCGCGTGCTGGAGTTCGCCCATGTCGGCAAACACCATGCCTTCGCCCGGCTCGTTCTGATTGACGATCGAGAGATAGTAGAGACCCAGGACCATGTCCTGCGAAGGCACGATGATCGGCGCGCCGGAAGCCGGGTGCAGGATGTTGTTGGTCGACATCATCAGCACGCGGGCTTCAAGCTGCGCTTCCAACGAGAGCGGCACGTGAACGGCCATCTGGTCGCCGTCGAAGTCGGCGTTGAAGGCCGTGCAGACCAGCGGATGCAGCTGGATCGCCTTGCCTTCGATCAGGATCGGCTCGAACGCCTGGATGCCGAGGCGGTGCAGCGTCGGTGCACGGTTCAACAGCACCGGATGCTCGCGGATGACCTCGTCGAGGATATCCCAGACTTCCGGACGCTCCTTCTCGACCAGCTTCTTGGCCTGCTTGACGGTCGAGGAGAACCCCTTGGCGTCGAGGCGGGCGTAGATGAACGGCTTGAACAGTTCGAGCGCCATCTTCTTCGGCAGGCCGCATTGGTGCAGCTTGAGCTCCGGACCGGTGACGATGACCGAACGGCCCGAATAGTCGACGCGCTTGCCGAGCAGGTTCTGGCGGAACCGGCCCTGCTTGCCCTTCAACATGTCGGACAGCGACTTCAGCGGACGCTTGTTGGCGCCGGTGATGACGCGGCCGCGACGGCCGTTGTCGAACAGCGCATCGACGGCTTCCTGCAGCATGCGCTTTTCATTGCGCACGATGATGCCGGGGGCGCGCAGCTCGATCAGCCGCTTCAGACGGTTGTTGCGGTTGATGACGCGGCGATAGAGATCGTTCAGGTCGGACGTCGCGAAACGTCCACCATCCAGAGGAACCAGCGGGCGCAGGTCCGGCGGGATCACCGGAACCACCTTCATGATCATCCATTCCGGACGGTTGCCGGACTCCATGAAGTTCTCGACGACCTTGAGTCGCTTCAGATACTTCTTCTGCTTCAGCTCGGACGTGGTCGAAGCCAGTTCCGAACGCAGGTCGCCGGCGATCTTCTCCAGGTCCATGCCGGCCAGAAGGTCATGAATGGCCTCGGCGCCGATCATGGCGGTGAACGAATCCTCGCCATACTCGTCGACGGCGATCATGTACTCTTCCTCGCTGAGCAGCTGGTGCTCCTTCAGCGCGGTTAGGCCAGGCTCGGTGACGATGTAGTTCTCGAAGTAGAGGACGCGCTCGATGTCCTTCAGGGTCATGTCGAGCAGCGTGCCGATGCGCGACGGCAGCGACTTCAGGAACCAGATGTGAGCGACAGGTGCCGCCAGCTCGATGTGGCCCATGCGCTCGCGGCGAACGCGCGACAGCGTGACTTCGACGCCGCACTTTTCGCAGATGACGCCCTTGTACTTCATGCGCTTGTACTTGCCGCACAGGCATTCATAGTCCTTGATCGGGCCAAAAATGCGCGCGCAGAACAGACCGTCACGCTCCGGCTTGAAGGTGCGGTAGTTGATGGTCTCCGGCTTCTTGATCTCGCCGAACGACCAGGACAGAATCTTCTCAGGGCTGGCGAGCGATATCCGGATGGAATCGAACACCTGCGCCGGCGCCTGCGGATTGAAGAGATTCATGACCTCTTGGTTCATGCCGTTCTCCTTTTCGGGGTCCTCGAAAACCCCTTGCATCTAACGCGGGCCAAATGCCCGCTGAGTGGTCGGCCCACTGGCCGTAGAATTTGTCGCATCCGGTCGCGGCGTTCCGCGACCGGATGTCTTGCTTACTCGGCCGCGCCCCTATTCGGCAGCATCTGGCAGCCGGACAGGGTTGTCGTCGAGCTTGGTATTCTCCAGCTCGACATTGAGGCCGAGAGACCGCATTTCCTTGACGAGCACGTTGAAGCTCTCGGGAATGCCGGCCTCGAACGTGTCGTCGCCGCGCACGATCGCCTCGTAGACCTTGGTGCGGCCGGCGACATCGTCCGACTTCACCGTCAGCATTTCCTGCAGCGTGTAGGCGGCGCCATAGGCTTCCAGCGCCCAGACCTCCATTTCGCCGAAGCGCTGGCCACCGAACTGCGCCTTGCCGCCCAGCGGCTGCTGGGTAACGAGCGAGTAAGGACCGATCGAACGCGCGTGGATCTTGTCGTCCACCAGGTGGTGAAGCTTGAGCATATAGATATAGCCCATCGTCACCTTGCGATCGAACGGCTCGCCTGTGCGTCCGTCATAGAGCTGCGACTGACCGCTGGTGTGCAGGCCCGCCTGCTCCAGCATGATGTTGATGTCGACTTCATGCGCGCCGTCGAACACCGGTGTCGCGATGGAGACGCCGCGGCGCATCTGCTCGCTCAGGCGAACGATGCTCTCGTCGTCATATTCGCGGACCGGCTCGTTGCGGTCGTTGGCTGGGATGAAGCTCTCGAGCGTCTTGCGCAACGGCTTGATGTCTCCAGCCGTCTTGTACGCGTCGATAAGCTCGCCGATCTTCTTGCCCATGCCCGCGCATGCCCAGCCCAGATGCGTTTCCAGGATCTGGCCGACATTCATGCGGCTCGGCACACCCAGCGGGTTGAGCACGATATCGGCATGCGTGCCGTCCTCGAGGAAAGGCATGTCCTCGACCGGAACGATCCGCGACACGACACCCTTGTTGCCGTGACGTCCCGCCATCTTGTCGCCCGGCTGCATCTTGCGCTTCACGGCCACGAAGACCTTGACCATCTTCATGACGCCCGGAGGCATTTCGTCGCCGCGCTGGACCTTCTCGACCTTGTCCATGAAGCGCTGCTCGAGCGCCTTCTTGGAATCGTCGTACTGGCCACGCAGGGCTTCCAGTTCGCTCTGGAGCTTTTCGTTCTCCACCGCAAACTGCCACCACTGCGAACGTGGATACTCGTCAAGCGTGTCCTTCGACAGCTTCGAGCCCTTCTTGAAGCCCTTCGGCCCGGCAATCGCTTCCTTGCCGACGAGAACGTCGGAAAGGCGCGAATAGACGTTGCGGTCGAGGATCGCCTGCTCGTCGTCGCGGTCCTTGGCGAGGCGTTCGATCTCCTCGCGTTCGATCGCCATGGCGCGCTCGTCCTTCTCGACGCCGTGGCGGTTGAAGACGCGCACTTCGACGACTGTGCCGAAGGTGCCCGGAGGCATGCGCATCGAGGTGTCGCGAACGTCGGACGCCTTTTCACCGAAGATGGCGCGCAGGAGCTTTTCTTCCGGCGTCATCGGGCTTTCGCCCTTCGGCGTGATCTTGCCGACCAGGATGTCGCCCGGCTGCACTTCCGCGCCGATATAGACGATGCCGGCTTCGTCGAGGTTCTTCAGCGCTTCTTCCGAAACGTTCGGAATGTCGCGCGTGATTTCCTCCGGTCCAAGCTTGGTGTCGCGGGCCATGACCTCGAATTCCTCGATGTGGATCGAGGTGAAGACGTCGTCGGCCACGATGCGCTCGGAGAGCAGGATCGAGTCCTCGTAGTTGTAGCCGTTCCACGGCATGAACGCGACCAGCACGTTGCGGCCGAGCGCCAGATCGCCGAGCTCGGTCGACGGACCGTCGGCGATGATGTCGCCCTTGTTGACGCGGTCGCCCATGCGCACCAGCGGACGCTGGTTGATGCAGGTGTTCTGGTTCGAACGCTGGAACTTCATCAGCCGGTAGATGTCGACGCCCGACTTGCCGGGATCGAGATCTTCCGTGGCGCGGATGACGATACGCGTCGCGTCCACCTGGTCGACGATGCCGCCGCGGCGGGCGCCGATGGCGGCACCCGAGTCACGGGCAACGATCGGCTCCATGCCGGTGCCTACGAACGGCGCTTCGGCGCGCACCAGCGGCACGGCCTGACGCTGCATGTTGGAGCCCATCAGCGCGCGGTTGGCGTCGTCGTTCTCGAGGAACGGGATCAGCGCCGCGGCCACGGACACCATCTGCTTGGGCGACACGTCCATCAGATCGACGTTTTCGCGCGGCGCCATCATCACTTCGCCGGCGCTGCGGCAAATGACGAATTCGTCGACGAAACCACCATTCTTGTCGAGCTCGGCATTGGCCTGCGCAACGTGGTGCTTAGACTCTTCCATAGCGGAGAGATAGACGACCTCATTGGTCAGCTTGCCATTGACGATCTTGCGGTACGGGCTTTCGATGAAGCCGTACTTGTTGACGCGCGCGAAGGTCGCCAGCGAGTTGATCAGACCGATGTTCGGGCCTTCCGGCGTCTCGATCGGGCAGATGCGGCCGTAATGCGTCGGGTGCACGTCACGCACTTCGAAGCCGGCGCGCTCGCGGGTCAGACCGCCCGGTCCAAGTGCCGACAGGCGGCGCTTGTGGGTGATCTCCGACAGCGGGTTGGTCTGATCCATGAACTGCGACAGCTGCGAGGAACCGAAGAACTCGCGCACGGCGGCAGCCGCCGGCTTGGCGTTGATCAGGTCCTGCGGCATCACCGTATCGATCTCGATCGAGGACATACGTTCCTTGATCGCGCGCTCCATGCGCAGCAGGCCGACGCGGTATTGGTTCTCCATCAGCTCGCCGACGGAACGCACGCGGCGGTTGCCGAGATTGTCGATGTCGTCGATCTCGCCCTTGCCGTCGCGCAGTTCGACCAGCGTCTTGACCACCGCCAGGATGTCGTCCTTGCGCAGCACGCGCACGGTGTCCTCAGCCTTGAGCTCGAGGCGCATGTTCATCTTGACGCGGCCGACGGCCGACAGGTCGTAGCGCTCCGAGTCGAAGAACAGCGAGTTGAACATGGCTTCGGCGGTTTCAAGCGTCGGCGGCTCGCCCGGGCGCATGACACGGTAGATGTCGAACAGTGCGTCCTGGCGGCTCTCGTTCTTGTCGACGTTGAGCGTATTGCGGATGTAGGCGCCGACATTGACGTGGTCGATGTCGAGAACCTTGATCTCGCTTTCGCCCGTGCCGAGCAGCACCTTCAGCGTCTTTTCGTCGATCTCGTCGCCGGCTTCGAGGAAAATCTCTCCGGTGCCGTAGTTGACGATGTCCTCGGCCAGGTAATTGCCGAGCAGATCCTCGTCGGTCGCCTTGATCGCCTTCAGACCCTTTTCGCCAAGCGCTCTTGCCTGGCGGGCGGTGATCTTCTTGCCGGCCTCGACGACAACTTCGCCGGTATCGGCATCGACGAGGTCGCCAACGGCCTTCAGGCCGCGGAAACGCTCGACGTTGAACGGGATGCGCCAGTGGTCACCGGCGCGCTTGTAGGTGATCTTGTTGTAGAAGGTCGACAGGATCTCTTCGCCGTCCATGCCGAGCGCCATCAAGAGCGACGTCACCGGAATCTTGCGGCGGCGGTCGATGCGGGCATGCACGACGTCCTTGGAATCGAACTCGATGTCGAGCCACGAACCGCGATAGGGAATGACGCGCGCCGCAAACAAAAGCTTGCCCGAGGAGTGCGACTTGCCCTTGTCATGGTCGAAGAAGACGCCCGGCGAACGGTGCATCTGCGAGACGATGACGCGCTCCGTGCCATTGACGATGAAGGTGCCGTTGAGCGTC
The DNA here is from genome assembly GCF_040320115.1 of Mesorhizobium sp. M0802. NCBI lineage: Bacteria > Pseudomonadati > Pseudomonadota > Alphaproteobacteria > Hyphomicrobiales > Phyllobacteriaceae > Mesorhizobium > Mesorhizobium sp. M0802. The sequence goes on along the minus strand of NZ_JAMYOY010000036.1, from coordinate 10,678 downwards.
ATGAGCGGCATGTCGCCCATATAGACGTCCTGCTCCTTGATGTCCTTGATCGACTTTGCGCCGGTATCCTCGTCGATATCGAACACGATGAGGCGCAGCGTCACCTTGAGTGGCGCGGCATAGGTCAGGTCGCGCTGACGGCATTCGTCAACGTCGAATTTCGGTCCTTCGAACTCGTACTTCACGAACTCCAGCATCGAGGAGCCGGAGAAATCGGAGATCGGGAAAACCGACTTGAAAACGGCCTGCAGTCCCTCGTCCGGACGCCCACCCTTGGGCTCCGCCACCATCAGGAACTGGTCATAGGATGCTTTTTGAACCTCGATCAGGTTCGGCATCTCCGCAACTTCCGGAATCTTTCCGAAGAACTTGCGTACGCGTCTGCGGCCATTGAAAGTCTGGGTCTGGGCCATCGTCGCTCCTTAGCTATAAACTCGGGGCGAGCCTCGCCGCGGCTCACCTTGCATGCGCGGCCACCTCGGCGGCGGCCCCTGATCTGTTTCCCGCCGCCTGGCGGCGACGGCTAAAACGGGAGAAAACCCGTTTCCTGAAGGCCGGTTTCGGCCCTCAGGAAAGAGGTTCTCGTACATCTCGCGCTACGCATCCTCCCCTCTGATGAAGGGAGTGGCGGACGGCGCGAGGCCGCCCGCCGCTTTTACGCTTACTTCAGGTCGACCTTGGCGCCGGCTGCTTCCAGCTGGGCCTTGAACTTCTCAGCGTCAGCCTTGGAAACGGCTTCCTTGACCGGCTTCGGAGCTGCTTCGACCAGATCCTTGGCTTCCTTGAGGCCCAGGCCGGTGATGGCGCGGACTTCCTTGATGACGTTGATCTTCTGAGCGCCTGCCTCGGTGAGGACGACGTCGAATTCCGTCTTTTCCTCAGCCGGAGCAGCAGCAGCGGCAGCGCCGCCGGCAGCGGCAACCGCCACCGGAGCAGCAGCCGAAACGCCCCACTTTTCTTCCAGAAGCTTCGACAACTCGGCCGCCTCGAGGACGGTCAGCTTCGAAAGGTCGTCTACGATCTTTGCCAGATCAGCCATTGTTGTATTCCTTCATCAGGTTCGAACGTGTGTTTGTGATAGCGAGGAACGGCCTCATGCCGCCTCGTCCTTCCGGGCGTAAGCGCCGATTACGCGCGCGACCGAAGCCGCTGGCGCATTGACGATCTGGGCGATCCGGGTTGCCGGCGTGGCGATCATGCCAACCAGCCTGGCGCGCAGCTCATCGAGCGACGGAAGTGTGGCGAGTGCCTTCACACCGTCGGCGTTGAGCGAGGTGGTGCCCATTGCGCCGCCGAGAATGACCAACTTGTCATTTCCCTTGGCGAAATCGGACGCGACCTTCGGCGCCGCAATCGGATCCTCCGAATAAGCGATCAGCGTCTGTCCCTTGAACAGGTCGATGATCGATGCGGAGTCCGTGCCCTGAAGAGCGATTTTGGCGAGACGGTTCTTCGCGACTTTGACGGTGCCACCGGCAGCGCGCATTTTCGACCGAAGGTCGTTCATTTGCGCGACGGTGATACCGGCGTAGTGGGCCACGACGACTGAACCAGCGCCTGCAAAAGCACCATTCAGGCCCGTGACGAGTTCGCGTTTTTCCGCTCTGTCCACTGCCTATCTCCAGTTGACCCCTGCCCCGCTAGTGGGACAGGCGTCGGGTTGCCTTTTTGCCGGCCGGGCCATCCATTACAGATCTCCCGAACGACGCTCGAGGATCCTGCCCCCTTTCGCCACATCGACGGCAAGCCGGAGATGCGCAGACAAAAGGCAAACACGGTTCGAACCTTTCATTGGAGCTTGTCGCTCCGTTGTCCGGTTTTCACCCGTCTCATGCAGGCCCAATTCAATTAAGGCTTCTGGGCCGCCTGCAATCTCGGACAGGATGTCCGGAAGCCTCTCGACTTCCGGTACCGGGCCGCCGACAAGTCGGAGGCCCGGAATTCACTTGCGGATCAGCGCCTTGGCAGCCGATCCAGATGTTCGTATCAAGACGCTGCGAGCGTCGAGACGTCGAGCTTGAGGCCTGGGCCCATCGTCGAGGTGACCGACACCTTCTTGACGTAGTTGCCCTTGGCGCCAGCCGGCTTTGCCTTGGTCACGGCATCGGCGAAGGCGCGGACGTTTTCTTCCAGCGCCTTGACGTCGAACGAGACCTTGCCGACGCCGGCATGAACGATGCCGGCCTTCTCGACGCGGAACTCGACAGCGCCGCCCTTCGATGCCTTGACGGCGGCGGCGACGTCGGTGGTGACGGTGCCGACCTTCGGGTTCGGCATCATGCCGCGCGGGCCCAGCACCTTGCCCAGACGGCCGACCAGCGGCATCATGTCCGGCGTGGCGATGCAGCGATCGAAGTCGATCGTGCCCTTCTGGACGATGTCGACCAGATCCTCGGCACCGACGATGTCGGCGCCGGCGGCGCGAGCCTCATCGGCCTTGCCGCCACGTGCGAACACGGCGACGCGGACCGAGCGGCCGGTGCCGTTCGGCAGGTTGACCACGCCGCGGACCATCTGGTCGGCATGGCGCGGGTCGACGCCGAGGTTCATCGCCACTTCGATGGTCTCGTCGAACTTCACCGTCGAACGGTCCTTGAGCAGCTTCAGCGCCTCACCAAGGGCATAGGCCTTGTTGGGGTCGATGCCGTCACGGGACTTCGATACACGCTTTGCAATCTTTGCCATGATCTCAGCCCACCACTTCCAGACCCATCGAGCGGGCGGAGCCCTCGACCATGCGCATGGCCGCCTCGACGTCGTTTGCGTTCAGATCCTTCATCTTCTGTTCGGCGATGGCGCGCACCTTGTCGCGGCCGATCGTGCCGGCCTTGATCTTGCCCGGCTCTTTCGAACCTGACGTCAAGTTCGCCGCCTTTTTCAGGAAGTAGCTCACCGGCGGCGTCTTCATGACGAAGGTGAAGGACTTGTCCTGGTAATAGGTGATGACGACCGGGATCGGCGATCCCTTTTCCATTTCCTGGGTCTGCGCGTTGAACGCCTTGCAGAATTCCATGATGTTGATGCCGCGCTGGCCAAGTGCCGGGCCGATCGGCGGAGACGGCGTAGCCGATCCCGCTTTGACCTGGAGCTTGAGCTGGCCTGCAATTTTCTTAGCCATCTCTTTCCTGCCTTTATCTCATGCCGGCCCCAGTATCGGGAACACCGGCGGTTGCAGTCTGGTGGTGCGGTCCGCGCGGCCGGCTAAAGCCGCATTCGCCTCCCACCCGTTCATGGCCGCGCGCTTTCCGCGCCGCCTCCCCTTGCCGGCGACCGGCGCAGGGTTTTCGGATCAGCCCTTTTCGACCTGTCCGAATTCCAGATCGACCGGCACGGCGCGCCCGAAGATCGATACTTCCACCTTGAGCCGCGCCCGCTCCTCGTCCACTTCCTGGACGAAACCGTTGAACGAGGCGAACGGGCCATCCGAAACGCGGATCGCCTCGCCGATCTCGAAAGTGACCGAGGGCTTCGGCCGCTCGACGCCTTCCTGAACCTGGTTCAGGATGCGCTGCGCCTCGGCTTCGGTGATCGGCACCGGCTTGGAGTCACCGAGGAAGCCGGTGACCTTCGGCGTGTTCTTGACCAGCGAGAACACCGCATCGGTCAGATTGGCCTTGAGCAACACATAGCCCGGAAAGAACTTGCGCTCGGCATCGACCTTGCGGCCGCGGCGGATCTCGACGACCTTCTCGGTCGGCACCACGATCTGTTCGATATCGGCGGACAGGCCCTTCTGCTTGGCCTTGTTCTCAATGTCCTCAGCGACCTTCTTTTCGAAGTTCGAATAGGCGTGGACGATGTACCAGCGCGCGGTCATTTCAAGACTTCTCCGTAATCGCCGGACTTAATGGCCGAGGCTCAGTAACCGCTCGATCGCGTAGCCCATGGCCACGTCGGCGGTGAAGAAAAAGATCATCGCGATGACCGCGAATACGAGCACCATCACCGTCGAGATCATCGTCTCCCGGCGCGACGGCCAAGTCACCTTGGCGGTTTCCGCGCGAACCTGCTGGAGAAAGACGAAAGGATTTGTGGTTTTCGAAGCCATATGCCGCTCTGTCTTCAAGACCCGTTGGCCGGGTCTCCTGGATGATCCCGCTGGCCGGGACGTGCCGCCTGGGTTCAAGTCGGCGCCGAATCAGCGCCATTTCGCCCATGCAAATCGGACGCGTAAAGCCGGCTTCCCAGCTCCACGCGTCGCGTGTCTGTTGTGTCTACATAAAACCGATTCTTGATCCACGCAAGTGGCAAGTGTCCGCTTTATGACCAAACGCCGCCTCGGAACCATCCAGTCGTCCCGTCCCGGCTATCGGGGCCTTATGCCTCAGTTCGCCCAATATGGCAAGCCACCTGCCCTTTTTCAATGCCGGACCCCAATTCCAGGAGGTGGATCCGGAAATCAGGCACGCGATTACAAGTTCGAGGAAATGGCGTTGCGGACGAACCTGCGACCTGCTGTTTTGGAAACCAAATGAAGCGCACGCAAGATTGGAATCCAGCTGCCCATGCCGAGGCAGCTGGATCAACCCAGGGTTAGTTAGGCACAGGCGAGTTCGACCCCGGCCACTGCGCCCATTCCGCATGGTGGGCGTGGGCGCGGCGCGATCACTGCCGGGCACGGGGGCGGGTCGTCGTCATCGTCGGGGCCGAAAGAACGGCCCCGACGCCGCCAAGCCTTGAGAACGCTGCGGCGCGAGGAGGGTCGCCAAGGCAGCACCCGGCCTGAAGTCTCTTTCCCCAGCGTGGGTTTCTCATCCAGAGCCTTCAACGCACTCAGAATCTGGTCGACAGGGATTACCGTGCCGTTGTCCAGGCGGCGCAAGGCAGGCTGGTTTTCCACCGCGCAGGCATCGGACGCCCACGAGGAAAGCAGTGCCCGCTTTTCTCCACTGCTGAGGCGTGGATGGTTGATGACGTTGTCTGGATTGTCGAGCAAGCACAAAGAAGTTTCAATTTTGCCCGAGCGTGCCGCAGAAAGTGTCGGTGTCTCGTAGAAGTTGTCCATCTCCATTCTCCGCAATCTGGGCCTCCCGGCCGAAGCCGGGAGGCGGACCGCAGGGATAACTGAATCGATACGATCAGGCCGCTTTGCGGGTGCGTTCCGTATCCTGGGCGATCTGCTTGCCCACCTGGGCGTCGCCGGCCCCGATGCTAATGCGGCGAGGCTTCAGCTCTTCGGGAATCTCACGGACGATGTCGATGGTCAGGAGACCGTTCTCAAGGTTTGCTGCCTTGATCTTCATGTGGTCGGCAAGCTTGAACGTCTGCCTGAAACTGCGGTAGGCGATGCCCTGGTGCAGCAGCTGGCGTCCGCTCTGGTCATCAGCCTTCTGGCCTGCCACGACCAGTTCGGGTCCATGCTGGGTCAGCTCAACCTCATCCTGGCTGAAGCCCGCGATGGCCATCGAGATACGGTAATCGTTCTCGTCGACCTTCTCGATGTTATAGGGTGGCCAGTCGGGCCGCGTACCATTGTCGGGCATGTCGAAAAGACGGTCGAAACCGACGGTGCTGCGATAGAGAGTATCAAAGGTTCTCATAGCCACATCCTCCTTGAAGCAACATGGGTACAAGGACGCCGCCCCGTGCGGCGCCGCCATTTTTTGCCAAGCCAATCGGCCTCGGCGGGAAACGAATTGGGAAGGGCTGAAAACCGGTTCAAGACCCCTGTTCAAAAAAATTCCAGAAGCCAGGCCGGCATCCCGCTTCCAATAATTCGCAGCCGCTGAAAAGCAGCCGGCGGCAGCAAAATAGGCCTATTCTGAATTGTGAACGCAAACGGCAATTGGCTCGCCAATGGCAGTTGGATCAAGGAAATCGGTTCGTGGAAATACGCCGACTTCGGCATTGCGCATCAGCGCTCTCGCTCTGCGCATGCCTTCGGAACGTCGGATGGGCTCGTGAGTACGCGGCTTCAGCCCAACCAAACGAGGAGCCAAAACAAGGCGTTTCTAAAATGCCGGATTCCAACAAGGAAAATGGCACGGGCAGCAGGGCTCGAACCTACGACCTGCGGTTTTGGAGACCGCCGCTCTACCAACTGAGCTATGCCCGTACGCGCGTTTCAGCGCAGGCGCTTCCTAAAAGCTTCCGGGCGCGCTGTAAAGAGTTGTCTGACGCGCTTTCAGATCCTTTGCCGGAAATCCGGATAGGTGATGACCAGCCCGTCCCTGCCTATCTCGATTTTTCGCCTGCCTGAAGCCGCATGCCGGCGCTCAGCCCCCGGCCGGCGGCTTGTACGGCCCGCCCGGCACGCCCCAGCCCCAGGCCGGCATCGGTTCGGTCTGCGGGTCGCAAGTCTCGCCGAGGGCAGAGTTCATCTTGGCCAGCCGCGATCCCCATTCGACATAGCCGATGAAGGCGGAGCGGAATTCGGGATCGTCCGGCAACCCGACCGCATCGGCGGCATCGGCAAGCAGGCTGATCCAGCGGCGGCGCTGTTCCTCCGTCAAATGCTTGCCGAGATGATGCATGACCATCTCGCGGTGACCGCCAAATTTCTCGCTGTAGGTCTTCGGCCCGCCAAAAACCTCGCCGATAAAGGCCGCGACATGCGCGGGATGATCCGGCGACATGTGTTTGAACACCGGGCCGACCACCGGGTCGCGGGACACCTTGTCGTAAAAGGTTTCCGTCAGCCGATTGAGGGCTTCGATGCCGCCGGCCCATTCGTAGAGTGTCGGGATATCCTGGCTCATTCTCGATCCTCCCCCGGGCGACGCCTGCCACGACGATAGCGGAGAAATCGGGCATGGCTCAACCTGCCTCGATGGCCAGTTTCTGCGATGCCTACAGTTTGGCGGGCGACTCGGCCTTGGCTGTCGGCGGAAGCAAACAGTTGTCGGGCTTGGGTGAGGTTTTGCAAATAGCGGGGCCAGTTAGCGCCTCCACCGACTCCGGCCCGGTTGTCAGCCCGACTTTGAGCATCATGTCGGGCTCGAGCTGACGCTCGACCGAGCCTATCGCGGCGAACAGAGCTGGGTCCATCTCCATCTCCTCCAGGTAGGCTTTAACCAACTGCGTCTGTCCCCTCGAGGACATGCTGAGCCTCGCCTTGGGATCGACCAGCCTTTTGGCGCCGGCGGCAAGCATGAGCGCGCAGGCCGAATCGCACTCCACTCCAAAATCGCTAATCAGCCCGACATAGGCACCGTTATCGGCCAAGCAGCCTGCCTCGGGCGGGTCGCAGCCGACGATAGTGGTGCGAGCGACGGCGACGTCGAGCTTCCGTTCATGGATAAGCCTTCCCGCGGCCAGAGCGCTGAACAGGCTGCCCCCCTGTGAGCTGATCACCACCGGCAGCCGCCGGTTGCCAAGGGTGTCGAGCAACTGGCGCAACTTTTGCGGGGTCTGAGGCGTCATCGCGCCTTCCGCCGAGATCCATTCCGGGCAATCGGGATTGCAGAGCGAGTCTCTGCCGCGAACGACAACGAAGCGCATATCTGGCGTCGAATTCCCTGGCGCTGCCTGCAACGGCTTGGGAGCTGGAGCCTTGGCCGCCTGAGAAAGTGGGGGGCCGGTCTTTGCCTTGATCGCAGCCACCACGGCCGGCTTGGCCACGGGCGTTTGTCCGCCGGCTGGCTTGTTTCCCGGTATTTCCCGGCAGTTCGGAGCCGGCGGGTCGAACATGCACAAACTTGCTCTGGTAAACAGGTCCAGAGTGTCCGTGCTGGTCGCCAGTTTCATCGTCAGCATATCGTGGAGGCCGATCTGCCTGATGTCGCTCGCCGGCGTCGCCTTCATCAAGTCCAGCACGCCCTGCCCGATACCCATCTCTCGGAGATAGGCCGAGATCTTTCTCGCGTACCCCTTGCTCATCTCATAGGTCTTGTAGCTTTCACCTTGAGTGACCGTTTGCGTGGTGACCCGATATTTTTTGCCCCGTTTGACGCGATATGTGGTCCGGTAGTGCGTGGTGGAGGGGAACCAGGTGGTCGTGATCTGGTGAACACCCAGATAGTTCCAGCCGCCGGCCACGCGGCGGACGCCACCGGCAAACATCAGCGGACAGGCGGAGTTGCAGCTGGCGCCATCAGACGCCCGGCCGAGATAGGCGGAACCTTTGCCGTAACTAAAACCACAACCATCCGTCCCGGGCCAACAGTCGGAAAACTCGGTCTTGCCTACGGCGATATCGAGCTTGTTCTTGCGGATTATCCGGCCAAGTTCGAGCGCTGCATTGACGTTGCCGCCAAAGGAATTGACGATAATCGGCAGTTTGCGACTGCCTAGCTTCTTCAAGGTGCGCTTGAGCAGGGCTGGCGTGCCGGCTGCGATGTCGCCTTCGGCGGAGATCCACTCCGGACAATTGGGCTCGCAGCCCGGTGCGTTGCTGCGCGCGACGACAAACTTCATCTCCGAGCGATCCTCGGACCATATCGTCGGATCATTCGTCGGATAGGGCACTCCCTGCAGAGGGAGCAATGTCTGCCATGTCCCGGGGGCGGCATCCTCGGCCTTCGCGGCGAAGGCAGCCATCGCCATCGCGGCCACCGTCGCCAGCCGAACCAGCCCGCGCCGCCACCTTGCAGCATTGTCTGAACGGTGTCCTCAAACCACGCCCGGCAAACCCCTCAATGCAATCCATAATAGTTGCGGCGACGGTGCTTGCAATAGCTTTGACCAACCGTGCAATACTTGTGCCGCGCAACGCCGGAAACAAAAAGGCAGCCCCAAAGACCGCCCTCTCCTGGTCGATCCGGCTGACACCGGCTCGACTATTTCTCGATGGTGATGACGACGCCGGCACGACGGTGCGGCCGCCTTCACGGAAGGCGAAGCAAGGCTTCTCTTCCATGACGATAGGCGCGATCAGCCATTGGACGACGGCACCACGCGGCAATTCTCAGGTTTCGGCGCCGACTTGCAGATGCTGGAACCCGTCAGCGCATCCACCGACTGGCGCCCGGTCGTCAGGCCAACCTTCAGCATCATGTCGGGTTCGAGCTGGCGCTCGACCGAACTGCCCTGGAGCGCCCTGAACAAAGCGGGGCTGATCGCCATCTCGTCGAGGTAGGACTTGACCGCCTGCTTCTGCCCCATCAGATAGAGGCTTAGCCGCACCTGGGTACCGACAAGCCGCCTGGCGCCACCGGCCAGCATGAGCGCGCAGGCCGAATCGCAGTCGCCGTCGCCATCGACGCTCAGCCCGGCATAGGCGCCTTCCCTGGCCAGGCAATTCCACTCTGCCGGGTCGCAGCCGACGAAATCGGTGCGGGCAACGGCAACGTCGAGCTTCTTTTCATGGATGATCCGGCCCGCCGCCAGGGCGCCGGAGAGGTCGCCGCCTCGCGAGCTGATCACCACCGGCAGCCGCCGGTTGCCAAGCGTGGCGAGCAATTGGCTGAGTTTCTGCGGCGTCTGGGGCGTAATCGCGCCTTGCGCTGCAATCCATTCCGGGCAGTCGGGATTGCAGAGCGGGTTGCTGCCGCGAACCACGACAAAGCGCATGCCGTCATCGTGCGGCGCGCTCTCCGGCTTCACCGGCAGCGGCGCAGCCTTTGCCACATCCGGCAGGCCGCCGGCTGGCTTGTTCGCCGGTATTTCCCGGCAATTCGGAGCCGGAAGGTCCAGCCTGCACAGGCTTGCGCTGGTCAGCAGATCTGCAGCGTCTTCGCTGGTGACCAGCTTCATTGTCAGCATGTCGCTGAGGTCGATCTGCTGGATGTCGCTGGCCGGCGTGCTCTTCATCGTCTCGATAATGCTGAGGTCGACACCCATCTCCTTGAAATAGGCGGACAGCTTGCGCTCCACCCCCTTGCTCATCTCGTAGGTCTTGTAGCTGCCGGTGTTCTTGCGGCTGACGACCTTCTTGCTGATGACCCGCTTCTTGCCTTTCACGATCCGGTAGCGGACCTGATATTGCACGTTCATCTGCACGATCGTGGTGGTGATCTGGTGGACGCCGAGATAGGCCAGCGGCCCGACCAGGCGCCTGGTGCCGCCGGCCAGCATCATTGGACAAGCGGATGCGCAATAGCTGCCGAGCACATAGGGGCTGCCGATATAGTGCGCGCCTCTGGCGTCGTTCTCCTTGCAGTTTTTCACCCCTGGCTCGCAGCCGACGAACCAGGTCCTGCCGACCGCGATGTCGAGCTTGTTCTTGCGTATCATCCGGCCCATGGCGATGGCTGCATCGACATCGCCGCCGGGAGAGTTGATGACGATCGGCAATTTGCGGCCGCCGAGCGTTTTCAGGGCAGCCTTGAGCAGCGCCGGCGACTTGGCCGATATCGCACCCTCGGCCGATATCCATTCCGGACAGCTCGGCTCACAGCCCGCCGCGTCGCTGCGCACGACGACGAACCGCATCGGCGGATCCGGATCCGGCTCTGAATTTTTTGTCTCGGCCGCCAAGGCGGCAGTGCCCATGGCAAACATCGACACCAGGCAGATCAGCCCCAGTGCCCACCATGACCGACTATGCAAACGGTGCTGTGGAACCATCCGACCAAGCCCTCAATGCAATCTATACTGTAGAGGCTCACAGACTTGCAACAGAGATTGGGACCCCAAAACAGGCACATCTGGCCAACGAAAAAGGGCGGCCCGAGGGCCGCCCCTATCCGTTTCGATCCGGCGATGCCGGGCTCGATTACTCTTTGATGGTGACGACGATGCCGGCACCGACGGTGCGGCCGCCTTCACGGATGGCGAAGCGCAGCTTCTCTTCCATGGC
>NZ_JAMYOY010000035.1:0-33801 GCF_040320115.1 Mesorhizobium sp. M0802 | reverse complement strand
GTGCGGTGGCGTTTTTTTTTTTATAACCCCCCGGGGGGCCCCAATTTGTTTCTCCCCCCCCTCTTTTCCCCCCCCCTCCAAAAAACCCCCCCCAACCCCCCGGGGGGGGGCCCCCCCCCCCCCCCCTTCGTTTTCGCAGGCTTCGAAATCAGTCCTTTTCGAAGACGCGTGCCTTGGCGACGACGCCAGCGATTGCGCCGCCGAGCAGCGGCGCAACGATGAACAGCCAGAGCTGGCTGAGGGCTGCGCCGCCGGTAAACAGCGCCGGGCCGATCGAACGCGCCGGATTGAGCGAGGTGCCGGTCACCGGGATCATTGCGAAGTGCAGTCCGGCCAGCGTCAGGCCGATGACCAGGCCGGCGAACGCCGTCGAGTGCTTCTCGGCGGTGACGCCGAGGATGACCGTGACGAAGGTGAAGGTGCCGATCAGCTCCCACAGGAAGGCCGAACTCGTCCCCCATTTCGCCACGTCCCAGCCATTGGCGCCGAAACCGGTGGTGTGCCCGCCGGTCTGGCCGGAGACGATGATCCACAGCGCCAGCGAGGCCAGAATGGCGCCGATGATCTGCGCGATCCAGTAAGGAATGACATCCTTGGCCGGCAGCCGGCCGGCAAGGAAGACGCCGAGCGTGACGGCCGGGTTGAGATGTGCGCCTGAGATGGGACCCACCGCGTAAGCCGCCGCAATCAGGCCGATGCCGAACGCCAGGCCGATGGCTTCCTGGCCCAGCGGCAAGTCGGCGAGAAAGCCACCCGTCGCCACCGACGCTGTGCCGATAAACACCAATAGAAATGTCCCTAGAACTTCCGCAAGATACGTTTTCATTGCCCTCTCCTCGTATCGATCCGTCGGTCCGCTTTTCCGCGCCGCGAATCATGGCGCAAAGAGTATTCCCAACGCAAAAGCTTGGAAAGCTGAGCAATTGCGCCACAGATCGTGCTTACGGCGGCCAGTTACCAACATTAGAGGCCTTGCATATATTTGAGATTTGTTATCGCCGGCGGGCGGACATTTGCCGGCGGGGAAAATCGTCGGCCGCGAGCGGAAGGCCTCGTCGCCGCGAAATTCAAGCGGGGTTCAATCTCGACGCGAAACGCTCTAAGAGCAGGCCGAAAGATACTGTGCTCGATAGATGGAATGACGAATGCGACTGGGCGGACGGCTGGCGGCAGCCATTGAAGTGCTGGACGACATTGGCCGGCGCCACCGGCCGGTGGCCGATGCGCTGAAAGATTGGGGCCTGTCGCATCGCTTTGCGGGCGGCGGCGACCGCGCGGCGATCGGCAACATCGTCTACGACGCGCTGCGCCACAAACGTTCCGCCGGCTGGCTTTTGGGTGAAGACACGCCCCGCGCCATCGGCTTCGGCGCGCTGCTCATCGAATGGGGCCAGACGCCGCAATCGCTTAACGATGCGCTCCAGGGTGACAAGTTCGCGCCGCCGCTGCTCAGCGCCGCCGAGTTGCAGGCGCTGGCCGAGCGCCGGCCTGAAGACGCGCCGGAGGCGGTGCGGGCGGACATACCCGACTGGTGCGCGCCGCTCTTCGAACGATCCTTTGGCGCAGACTGGGTTGCGGAAGGGGCGGCTTTGGCGACCCGCCCGCCGCTCGACATCAGGGTCAATACGCTGCAGTCCGACCGCGCCAAAGTGCTGGCGGAACTCGCCGAAACCGGCGCCAAGGCAGCCGCTATCGCGCCACAAGGCATTCGCATCCCGCCCATCGACGGCGACGGCCGGCACCCCAACGTACAGGCCGAGCCGGCCTTCCAGAAAGGCTGGTTCGAGGTCCAGGACGAGGGTTCGCAGATCGTTGCCGCCCTTGCCGGCGCGCAGGCCGGCATGCAGGTGCTCGACTTCTGCGCCGGCGCCGGCGGCAAGACGCTGGCGCTGTCTGCGGCGATGGCCAACAAAGGCCAGGTCTTCGCCCATGATACCGAAAAGGCGCGACTGGCGCCGATCTTCGACCGCATCCGCCGTTCGGAAAACCGCAACGTGCAGGTCGTCACCAAGCCGGCTGAACTCAGCCCCCTCGCAGGCCACATGGACATTGTGCTGGTCGATGCGCCCTGCACCGGCAGCGGCACCTGGCGGCGCCGTCCCGACGCCAAATGGCGGCTGACGCAAAGACAGCTCGATGCCCGCAAGGGCGAGCAGTCGGCGATCCTCGATGCGGCGAAGGCCTATGTCAAACCGGGCGGCCTGCTGGTCTACATCACCTGTTCGGTGTTCGACGAGGAGAATGGCGAGCAGGTCGCCGCCTTTCGCGAACGGCACAAGGGCTTCGTTCCGGTCGATCATCGCGCGCTTTGGGATGCCAGCTTCCCCGGTCACGCAGCGGCCGCCCGGATCGGCAAGACAAGCGATATCTCGCTGTCGCCGGCTCTGAGCGGCACCGACGGCTTCTATTTCTGTGCGCTGCGTCGGGCGAATTGACGCTGCGATTGACAGGCTGACATAGCGCCAGTTGCAGATGCGCGGCGTCGGCCGCCAGACGGGGTAGAATTCTTGCAAAGATATGTGTCGCCTCTGCTTTTCCTCATTCTGGTGCTCGGCGGCGGCCTGTTGATCGGCTATGCGACGTTGCCGGGTGAATGGTATGCCTCGCTCGCCAAGCCGCCCTTCAACCCGCCCAACTGGGTCTTCGCGCCGGCCTGGACGCTCCTTTATGTCCTGATCGCCGTAGCCGGCTGGCGGACATGGGAGCGGGAACGAGCAGGCGCCGCGATGAAGATCTGGGCCCTCCAGCTTGTTCTGAACTTCGCGCGGTCGCCGACTTTCTTCGGCGCCAAACTGGTGGGGCCGGCACTGGTCGTGATCCTGGCTCTTCTCGCCAGCATTGCGCTGTTCATAGCCACGGTGTGGAACCGCGACCGGGTTTCCGGCTGGCTGTTTGCGCCCTATGCCCTATGGGTGGCCTTCGCCACCTTGCTCAACGCGTCGCTGCTCCTGTTGAACTGAGTGCTTTGCTGCAGTGCAGCAAAAGCATTTGCGTGGCGTTCAGGCGTCTGCGATAAGCTTTGCAGATAAATCAGGGCGATGGCCATGGCAGCAAAGATCGTACCCGCACCCGATTATGAGGACCGCGTCAGGGCGTCGTTCGCCCGCCAGCAGGCGATGGCGACCATCGGCGCCGAACTGACGCTTGTGACGCCGGGCATCATCGAGATCGAAATGCCCTATTCCCAGGCACTGACCCAGCAGCACGGTTTCCTGCATGCCGGGGTGATTTCGACGGCGCTGGATTCGGCCTGCGGCTATGCCGCATTTTCGCTGATGCCGGAAAATTCCGGTGTGCTGACCATTGAGTTCAAGGTCAACCTCCTGGCGCCCGGCCGGGGCGAACGCTTCCTGTTCCGCGGCTCGGTGACCAAACCTGGCCGCACCATCATTGTCGCCGATGGCCAAGCGTACGCCTTTGCCGCCGATGGCGAGGCCAAGCTGATCGCGACCATGACCGGCACGATGATGACGGTGGTTGGCCGTGACGGGATAGCGGGATGATGGCCAGCGTTACGCGAATTGGCGGCAAGGACGTTCTTTTCGTCATGGCGGCGCAAGCGGAATACGGTCCGCATCTGCAGAAACTGTTCACGCCGCTGATGACGGGCGTCGGCCCGGTCGAGGCAGGTGTGCGGCTCGGCGCCGAACTGTCATGGCTGAAGTCTGAGAAGACGTCGCCCGATCTCGTCGTCTCGCTCGGCTCCGCCGGCAGCCGCACACTGGAGCAGACGGAAATCTACCAGGCGGTCTCGGTCAGCTATCGCGACATCGACGCTTCGCCGCTAGGCTTCGAAAAAGGCGCGACGCCGTTCCTCGACCTGCCGGTGACCGTCCCGCTATCATTCAGGATACCGGGCATTAAAGAAGCCAGCCTGTCGACCGGCGGCGCCATCATCACCGGTGCCGCCTATGACGCCATCGCCGCCGACATGGTCGACATGGAAACCTTCGCCTGCCTGCGCGCCTGCCAGTTGTTCGATATCCCGCTTATCGGCCTGCGCGGCATTTCAGACGGTGCAGCCGATCTGCGCCACGTTGGCGACTGGACCGAATATCTGCATGTCATCGACGAGAAGCTGGCGGATGCAGTCGTGCGCCTCGAACAGGCCATCGGCTCCGGCACGCTACACAAGGAGTAGCCTGGGCAAGAGCCGGCAGCGCTCTGAAGTCGGGCTACGCACCCCATTGCGCCGACTCGTTTCTTTCTCTAAAGGCTCGCCATGACGACAGCCAATCATCCCGATACAGTCCTGATTGTCGATTTCGGCAGCCAGTTTACGCAGCTCATCGCCCGCCGCATCCGCGAGGCCGGCGTGTTTTCCGAGATCGTGCCGTTTCAATCGGCCGAAGCTGCCTTCAAGCGTATCAATCCAAAAGCCGTGATCCTGTCGGGCGGTCCCGCCTCGACATCAGACATCGGCAGCCCGCGCGCGCCGCAGATCGTCTTCGATGCCGGCGTGCCGGTGCTCGGTATCTGCTACGGCCAGATGGCCATGTGCGTGCAGATGGGCGGCGTAGCCGAAAGCTCGAACCATCGCGAATTCGGCCGTGCCTTCGTCGAGATCGAGAAGGACAGCCCGCTGTTCGAGGGCCTGTGGGCGCCAGGCCAGCGCCACCAGGTGTGGATGAGCCATGGCGACCGCGTCATCTCGCTGCCCAAGGGGTTCGAGGTCTTCGGCAAGTCGGAAGGCTCGCCCTTCGCCATTTTCGGCAACGTCGCGCGCAAGATGTACGGCATCATGTTCCACCCGGAAGTTGTGCATACGCCGGATGGCGCCAGGCTGCTGAGAAACTTCGTGCACAACATCGCCGGCATCGAAGGCGACTGGACGATGCGCGCCTATCGCGAGCATGCGGTCGAAACCATTCGTGAGCAGGTCGGCAAGGGCAAGGTGATCTGCGCGCTGTCGGGCGGCGTGGATTCATCGGTCGCTGCCTTGCTGATCCACGAAGCGGTAGGCGACCAGCTGACCTGCATTCTTGTCGACCATGGCCTTATGCGCAAGGACGAGGCCGCCGGCGTGGTGGCGATGTTCCGCCAGCACTACAATCTGCCGCTGATCCTGGTCGACGCGTCGGAAAAATTCATCTCGGCGCTGGAAGGCGAGTCCGACCCCGAGAAGAAGCGCAAGACCATCGGCCGGCTGTTCATCGAAGTGTTCGAGGAAGAAGCCAAGAAACTCGGCGGCGCTGATTTCCTGGCGCAAGGCACGCTCTATCCCGACGTCATCGAGAGCGTCTCCTTCACCGGCGGCCCGTCGGTGACCATCAAGTCGCACCACAATGTCGGCGGCCTGCCGGCGCGCATGAACATGCAACTGGTCGAGCCGCTGCGCGAACTGTTCAAGGACGAGGTGAGGGCACTGGGCAAGGAACTCGGCCTGCCCGAAAGTTTTATCGGCCGTCATCCGTTCCCTGGACCAGGCCTTGCCATCCGCTGCCCCGGCGGTATCACCCGCGAGAAGCTCGAAATCCTGCGCGAGGCCGACGCCATCTATCTCGACGAGATCCGCAAGGCCGGCCTCTACGACGCCATCTGGCAGGCTTTCGCCGTGTTGCTTCCGGTGCAGACCGTCGGTGTGATGGGCGACGGCCGCACCTACGAATTCGTCTGCGCGCTGCGCGCCGTGACGTCCGTCGACGGCATGACCGCCGACTTCTACCACTACGACATGGCTTTCCTCGGCGCGGCGGCCACCCGCATCATCAACGAAGTCCGCGGCATCAACCGCGTCGTCTACGACGTGACGTCGAAGCCGCCAGGCACCATCGAGTGGGAATGATTCAGACCTACCCAAACGCCGCCGGAAACACGCCATTGTACGCCACAACCATTTGATAACACGTATAAATCTATTCGGAGACAATTAGCGACAATCGGTGCGGAGATTGGATTTGACGGACCGGCTGACGGACCTTCCGCAAATTGCTAGCTCAGATTTTTCGAAGTACCGTCAGATCCAATGAGGCTCTGACGGTGTTTTTTGATGCCTTAAGGCACTGAAGATAAAACGAATGTTCTGCCGAAGAGCCTCGAAATTGTACTGACGGTACTTTTCAGGAGGTAGCGGGGAATGCTGACGGACGTCGCCCTTAAAGCCCTGAACCAAAAGAGAAAATCTACAAGATTGCGGACCGCGACGGCATGTATGTTCGCGTCATGCCTAGTGGCGCGATCTCCTTTCGGCTGGATTACAGGCTCAACGGACGCCGCGAGACGGTCTGTCTTGGCAGGTATGGACGGGACGGAATCTCACTTGCCCTTGCCCGAGAGAAGTGTCTCGACGCGAAGCGCGCTATTGGCGAGGGACGGTCGCCGGCGATACAAGCGCCGAGTTGTGACACCGATCACCGGCCGACTTCAGCGCCGAAATGGCTACCAAACCAAAGCGATGTCCGGGCCGTCAAGGCCTCTTCTATCTCGGCCAAGCCGGCCCGGAGCCCCGCATTCAGTCACATCCCTTGAACCTGGGCGCAGAGCTGCTGCATCGAAGCCATTTGAGCAGCCGAGTTCGCGCCCGAACCCGTGCTGGTGCTGGCGGTCGTATCGCCAGCTGTATTCGAGGATCCCGACGTGCCGGTGGTTGTACCCGAACCAGTGCTGTTGCTGGCCGTGGTGTTACTGCCGGTCGAACCAGAGCTGCCTGAAGTGCCGGTGGCTGTGCCAGAGCCGGTGCCGACACTCGCCGTTGTATCACTGCCGGTCGAAGCCGAGCTACCTGACGTGCCGGTCATTGTGCCAGAGCCAGTGCCGTTACTGGCCGTCATTCTCGAGCAGTCGGAGCGAACCTGTGCCTGCTGTTCAGAGCTCAGGGACGACCAGTTCTTGCGGATCTCATCCTGCGACAGAAGTCTTCCCGAATTGGCGTCGCTGAAGAATGAGCCCGAGAGCTTGCTGTCCCAGCCGCTCGGGATACCGCTTTGGCCTGAGCCGGACGTAGAACTCATACCCGACCCGGCCGATGAGCCGGACGTTCCGTTCGTGCCGCTGGATGTTCCCGACGACTGCGCCAAGGCCGCGGTGGCGAGACAGAGAGAGATCGCTGTAGCTGTCAAAATCTTACGTTTCATGTGAGTCTCCTTTGGGGTTCGACGCCGTTGCGGCGTCGAACCCTAATCTCGAGGAAAGGCACTTGTTCCTGTATAGAGTGGAATTCGATGTCATGATCCTTGTGCACCAGCCTTGGTCTCGAATGCGATGCCGGAGCGCTTCAACGACGACTGACGCCTCAGGCGAGAGCTGTCCGCTACTGGGTGTTATAGGCGATATGCAGAGCGCTTCCCGAATGGTTGGGTGCCACCATCGGGTAATTGCGAGGCAGGTTCCATTTGGTTCGGTAATCGTCCGGATTCATGCCCAGTCGGCCAAGGTGCGAACTGCGTCGGGTCTCGGTTAGAGACAGGAGGGTGGCCTTTGCCGCGGCGTATAGCTCGACATGCGGAGCTCGTCTCGACCGCGCACACTCAATACGTTTACGATGACGCCGCCAGATGTCATATGAGCGAATGCCTTTCGGGCGAAATAAATTGCGCCCAGCAGGTCGACGCTCAGCACCTTCAGCCAGACCGCGCTAGTGAGCCTCAAGGGTTTAAAGATTACCAGGCCGGCGCGTTGTTGACCATTATTACCAACCTGCCGAACGCGTGAGCGCAAGTCGACAGCACCGTGATAGCGGTCTCCCCGGAGCGCCCCTTGTCGAACCGCATGCGCGCCTTCTGGACCTTGCCTCCACCCACGTCGGCTCACCCGTGCACCTTCGGTGCCCAATCGCATGGCGATGGCCAGTCCAATCCCGCTTGCAGCTCCGGTTACGATTGCAGTCTTGTTATCCAGGCGCATCAGGTTCGACCTCTTTCTGGGGAGCAGCAAGTGGTTCAGTCCAGCCTTCAGCGACCCGATCCACGCTCAGCAGGCTGCGCGCATAATTCTGTTGCGCGCGAACAATGGCATCGTCCTGCTGTGAGGGAAGAAAGACCGGCAAAGCAAGGCAGACACTTTGTGTGGCCAGCAGCTTGTTCCAGTTCGCGATCAGCGCCTTGAAAGCGCGCCCCACCGCCCTCGGATTTCGGTCGAGGTCATAGAGGCCGAGCGGATTGATCCGTCCGTTGTTCTCCCGAAGCGCACTGTCCCAGTCCACCTGATCCGTCAGCGAGTACCAGGTGAAGCCTACGATGGGGATGCCATCGTTGCGGATCCGCAGCACGTTGGCCCACTCTTTCCACAGCCAATAGACGGCTTCGTCTCCATTGGGGCCTTCGCTGATGTTGGTCTCCGTATGCATTACGGGAAGCCGGTAGCGGTTGAAGTACTGCCGCGTGATCTCGTCATAGCCAAACACCTCGCCGGACCCGGACGTCGTTCCGTCTGCCCAAACCCTATGTTCGTTGGTCTGATAATAGTCGGTGCCCATCACGCAATGCCTGCGCAGATGGCTCTCCAGGAAGAAACTGTATTCTTCGGCCGTCATCCCGTTTTCGAGAAGATAGCGATAGGTGTGCGCGTCCACGTCATGACCGTAGTTGAGGTCAAGCGACAGGAAACGCTCGCTGTTGAACCGTTCCGCTCTGCCGACCGCCTCGGGAGAATCGGCGTGGAAGTATTCCGAGGATTCGCTCTGTATGAAGATGGCGTCCGGCCGCACTTCGAGGATCGCCCGCATGGCAAGCACGTTCGCCTTCACGATGTGCTTGAGGGCGGTAACGAAAGCAGTGTCGCTGCTCAGTTGTTCGTTCCACCATCCCCAGCGAGCCGAAAAGGTGGCGCAGATGAACATCTCATTTATTGGGGTGAAGAGCTGGATCCACGGATAGCGTGTCGCAAAATCCCTGGCGTAGTGCTCGAATAGTGTCGGAAAGTCCGCGTTCTGGAAGTTGCCAACCCAGTCCGGCACGCCAAAATGGCAAAGGTCGACGATCGGAAGAATGTCTTTCGCCTTCAGGTCCGCGAAGGTCTCATCGGCGAATGCCCAATCATAACGTCCGTCACCCAGCCATGTTTTGTGGATCGGAGGTCCGTAGCGGAGGAAATGCACCCCGAGATCCTGGACCAGTTCGAAGTCGGTGCGCCATCGTTCGTAGAAGCGGCATTTTTCCATTTCGTCGACGCGCTCCCGGCCTTGTCGAATGGTCGGGGTGCTGTTCTCGATGCCGGTGGCAAACATGAACGTGAACATTGATGGTCCTTAGCCAAGGCGGAGATGCCCGCGCTTGGTCAAACGTTCAGTGCTCGACGCAGTTCCTGCAAGACTGCTTGTCAAGTTCGGTAGGCGCCTGACAACCACGTGCCTGAAATTGGCGGAATTCTATCCCACGGTTCAAGCGAGCAGCTTGCGCCGAACATGGTCGGACTATGCTGGACGGAGATGTCGGCTTCGGGCCAGCCCAGTTGGCGTCAAACGGGTCTTTGCGAGTTAAGGCGGTATGGTAGTTATCCACGTTTGCAAACTGCAAACGGACGTTCCGCTGCCGGCGCCATTTGAGCCATTCACTGGGAGGCAGACCCGCGGTACATCACCGATATTCTCGAAGCCAAGTCCTTTGGTTCGACAGACCCATACGAGAGATACGAGAGATATGGACCGGCGACCATCCGCTGTATTGATCTCCTGTAGAAAACAGTGACCCTCAAGACTAGCATGATCGTTATTTGTCAATGCGTTACGAAGCTATTCGCCCAATTGATTCAAGAAGCTGATCCAGCCACTCGCTGACCGCATTTATCTTCTGCCGAACGGCAGCAACGCGCCTGAATCCTGCCTCAGATCAATGTTCGCGTACGCAAAAACGGCCGCTCGCGAACATACATTGACAGGTCCAGTTCCGGATAATAAGTTCGGTCATAGAACGAATTAACCGGAGTTCAATGTGACTGACTTGCCGCGCATATCCCGTCAGTTCTCACAGCGCTCCGTGATGGAAGCGATCGTCCAGGGCGGGCCGATCTCCCGCGCCTCGATCGCCAAGCTGACGGGCCTGTCGAAGCAGACCATCTCCGAAATCATGCGCGGGCTCGAGCAGGAGGGCTGGGTCCAGGAAACCGGCCGCACCAGCGGCCATGTCGGGCGCACCGCCGTCACCTACGAACTGGTCCACGACGCAGCCTATATAATCGCCGTCGACCTTGGCGGCACCAAGGTGCGGGTCGCGCTGACCGACCTTGCCTGTCAGATCTTTGCCGAAGCCGCCACACCGACCGATCCGCGTGGCGGCCAGTTCGTCGTCGATCAGATTGCAGCGCTGGCCTTCGATGCCGCGGCCAGACAGCACGTCGCGCGCAAGAAGATACGCCTGGCCGTCATCGGCGCGCCTGGCGCTCCTGACCCGGCCAGCGGCCGCATTCTAATGGCGCCGAACATTGCCGGCTTCGACACAATGAATGTGCTGGATGCCTTTGAAGAAGCGCTCGGCGTCGCGGTGATGATCGAGAACGACGTCAATCTCGCGGTGCTTGGCGAGAACTGGCTCGGCCAAGGCCAGGGCATCGACAATCTCGCCTACATCGCGCTCGGCACCGGCATCGGCAGCGGGCTGATGCTGGGCGGTCATCTGGTGCGGGGTGCTGGGCACGCCGCCGGCGAGATCGGTTTCATGCCAATCGGGGCCGATCCCTTCGCCGAGGAATCACTGCGCACCGGCGCATTCGAACGCGCGGTGGCCACCCACGCCATGACCGGTCGCTACCACGCCCTCGCCGGCAGGCAGGTCTCCGTGCCGGCAATATTCGAGAATGCCGCGCGTGGCGACAAGGACGCGCTCACCGTGCTCGACGAAACTGCCCGCCATCTGGCGCAAGGCGTTGCGGCAATCGCGGCGATCGCCAATCCAGAAAAGTTTATCCTCGGCGGCTCGATTGGGTTGCGGCCCGAAATCCTGTCCAGGGTGCAGGCGCTTCTGCCGCTATGCTTCCCCTATCCGGTCAGGGTCGAGGCGAGCGAACTCGGCGCACGCGCAGCCCTCATCGGCGCGGCGGCAATCGGCCTTGGCCAGTTGCACAACACGCTGTTCGGCGTCGACGCGCCTGATGGCCGGATTTCGCTGCCGCCTGCCCAGGCCGCCGCCCTGAAGGAGGCCGCGATATGACTCACGATATTGCCGCCCGCCTGCAGGCAGCGCTCGACCGCGACGACGCACTAACGCTGTTTCGCCGCGCCATCGGCCGAGAGAGCATCACCGGCAACGAAGCCAACTTCGTCGACTTCCTAGAAGCCAGGATGCGCGACCTTGACCTCAGCGGCCTGACCAGGACGGAATTCCTTCCCGGGCGGCCCAACATCTGGGGCGAGCGCAAGGGGGCCGACCAGGGAAAGCGCCTGCTGTTCATCGGCCATACCGACACCGTCCATGTCGACGGCTGGCGCGAGCATTGGGCAGGCACCGAGCGTGAGGATCCGTTCGCCGCCCCGATCATTGATGGTGCTGTCTGGGGCCGAGGCTCCGGCGACCTCAAGGCCGGCATCATTGCTTCGCTTGCGGCACTCGCGCTGCTCGACAAGGCCGGCGTTCGCCTCAAGGGCGACGTCGCCTTTGCCTTCGTCGGCGACGAGGAGAGCGGCCAGCCCGGCACCGGCATTTCCGCCGGGATCAAGCACTTCGTCGGACGCATCGAGACCGGCGAGGTCACAGCACCCGATTTCAGCGTCTATGTCGAGCCGACCCGCCTGGCCGTCTATGCGGCGCAGATCGGCTTCTTCATCACCGATATCTCGATTACCGGCAAATCTGCCTATTTCGGTGTGCCAGAACTCGGCAAGGATGCGCTCCGTGCAAGCCATGCCGCGATGACGGCGCTTTGGAAGCATTCGGATGAGGTCGCCGCGCGCGCCGAGCACAAACTGGTCGGGCGCGGCTTCCTGCTTATCACCGGGCTTGCCGGCGGCGGCTACATTGCCGTTCCCGAGCGCTGCACGCTCTCGCTGATCCGCAAGCTGTTGCCTGGCGAAGACCTCGACACCGCCGCTGCCGAGATCGAGGCTGCCGTGCGCGGCGCGATCGCCGATCCGGATATTTCGGTAGAGTTCGCCTACCCCGCCGGCCGCGACCACAGGCTGGGCGGCACCGCTGCCGAGATCGGCGAAACGCGGGCGGAAGTCGCCATGCTGTCCGACGCGATGGCTGGCGCAATGAGCGGGCGCGGCGTCATCGAGGGCGCACCGTTCTGGTCGGAGTCCCCCTTCATCATCAATCAGCTCGGTATTCCTGCCGTCTATTGCGCGCCCGGCGACATCAGGAATTGCCACACATTCGAGGAGCACGTGGATGTCGAGGAATATTTCGCCGGCATAGTCGGCTTCGCCGCCTTCATGGCCCGCTACTGTGGCGTGGCCCACTGAACCACCAACGAAGCAAAATGGGAGAACTGACATGTCGATGAAGACACTGATCGCCGCCGCCTTTGCCGGCGGATTGATGCTTGCCGCCGACCCAGCTTTCGCACAGACGGTCGGCCCGCAGGGCGAGAGCGCCACGCCAAGTGCCGACGTGATCCTAAGCGATGCCGACATCGCCGCGCTCAAGGACAAGGGCTACAAGGCTGCCTTGCTCTGGCACACCTCGTCCGATTTCACCAATGCGGTAACCGCCGGCGCCACCGACGAATTCGCCCGCGCCGGCATCACCATTGCGGTCAAAACGGATGCCCAGTTCGACTCCGCCCGCCAGCGCAGCGACATCGAGACGGCGTTGGCCGCCAAGCCCAACGTCATCTTGGCCCTGCCGCTCGACCCGGTCACCTCGGCAGAAGCCTTCCGCCAGGCGGTCAAGGACGGCACCAAGCTGGTGTTCCTGTCCAACTTGCCCAAGGGCTACAAGCAGGGCACCGATTACGCTTCGATCGTGACTGACGATCTATTCCAGATGGGCAAGCAGGCTGCGGACGCGATGGCCAAAGCGATCGGCGGCAAGGGCAAGGTCGGCTACATTTTCCACGACGCTGCCTACTATGTCACCAACCAGCGCGACCAAGCCTTCAAGACCACCATCGAGAAGGTCTATCCCGACATCAAGATCGTCGCCGAACAGGGCATATCCGACCCGGCCCGCGCCGAGGAACTGGCCAACGCGATGCTTTTGCAACATCCCGATCTCGACGGCATCTACGTGACCTGGGCCGAGCCGGCCGACGGCGTGCTGTCGGCGCTACGCGGCGCCGGCAACGCCAGGACCAAGATCGTCACGCTCGACCTCGCCGAGCCGGTCGCGCTCGACATGGTCAAAGGCGGCAATGTCGCAGCCCTCGTCGCCGACAAGGCCTATGAACTCGGCCGCGCCATGGCTGCTTCCGGCATGAAGTCGCTGCTTGGCCAGCCGACACCGGCCTTCGTCGTCGTCCCGGCCCTGACCGTCACCAAGGAGAATGTCGCGCAGGGCTGGAAGGACTCGCTCAACCGCGACGCGCCGCAGCCGGTGCTCGACGCGGCCAAGTAAGGCTCTCGCTCCGGCGCGGCCCGCCGCACCGGAGCTTTTCTTCGACACAACAAAAAGGGAACCGGGACATGCGCAAAGCATCTGTAATCATAACGACAGTGGCGAGCCTGCTAGCCATGCACGCCTTCGCCGCTGAAGGCGTCACCACAGGACCGAATGGTGAAAAGCCGGTGCCGGCGAGCAGTCTTACGCTGACGCCAGCCGAAGAGCAGCAGATCAAGGACGGCAAGTTCACCGCCGCCCTCGTCTGGCACGAGATGAGCGAATACACCAACGCCGTCAACGCCGGCGCCCATGACGAATTCAAGCGCCTCGGCATCGAGGTGGTGGCGCAGACCGATGCCGGTTTCGACGCCGCGCGACAGAAGGCCGATATCGAGACGGTGATGGCCAAAAAGCCGTCGATCATCCTGTCGCTTCCCGTCGATCCGGCGACCGCAGCTTCGGTCTACGATCCGGCACGCCAGGCCGGCGTCAAGCTCGGCTTCGTCGACAATTCCCCGGCCGGCTACAAGCAGGGCAGGGACTATGTCACCATCGTCTCCGACGATCTCTTTCAGATGGGCAACAAGGCCGGCATCGCCATGGCCGAGGCGCTCGGCAAGAAAGGCAAGATCGGCTACATCTTCCACGATGCCGACTTCTACGTCACCAACCAGCGCGACCAGGCCTTCAAGAAGACCATCGAGCAGGACTATCCCGATATGAAGATCGAGGCCGAGGCCGGCATGGCCGACCCGGCGCGCAGCGAAGACATCGCCCAGGCGATGATCACCCAGCATCCGGACCTGGACGGCATCTATGTCACCTGGGCCGAACCGGCGCTGAGCGTGCTTTCGGCCTTGCGCGGTGCCGGCAACACACACACCAAGATTGTCACGCTCGACCTCAACGAGCCTGCCGCGCTCGACATGGTCAAGGGCGGCAACATCGCGGCCCTCGTCGCCGACGAGGCCTACAGCATTGGCGTGACGCTGGCGCGCGCCTCGGCAGGTTCGCTGGTCGGCAAGAAGGCCGAACCATTCTATGCCGTAGATTCCATCGCCGTCACCAAGGACACGGTGAAGGACGGTTGGAAGAAGTCCCTCAACAGGGACGTACCGGCGGCCATCGCGGACGCGGTGAAATAGGCTCGAGGCGAAGCGCTCACCACCGGAGGGATAAAATGTCCAGTGCCAACACCAGTGCCGGTGGCAGCTTCGCAAGCCGCTTCAATCTGCAGCAATATGTCGTCTACCTCGGTTTCCTGGCGATCTTTCTGTTCTTCGCCATTGTGCTGCGGGACAGCGGCTTCCTCACCGTCCGGAATTTATCGAACATCGTGTTGCAGACGACGCCGGTCACGATCATGGCCATCGGCCTGGTCTTCGTCATGTCGGCCGGCGAAATAGATTTGTCGATCGGCTCGATCGTGGCGGTGGCGGCCCTTGCAGCCGCCGTCACCATCAACGCGTACGGCATGCCAGCAGGGATAGTCGCCGGCCTCGGCGCCGGCCTGCTGATCGGCGTCATCAACGGCGTGCTGGTGGCGTATGTCAGGCTGCCCTCCTTCCTGGTGACGCTGGCGACGCTCGGCCTGTTCGCCGGCGTTTCGCGTTCGATGACAGACCTTCGCTCGATCTCGGTGACCAACGAAGCGTTCACCGGCTTCTTCGGTTCCGGCTCGCTGGTCGGTGTCCCCTCACTCGTCTGGTGGTCGGTGATTGCCGTGGCCATCGGCCACCTGGTGTTCCGCGAAACCCGTTTCGGCGCCCATGTGCTGGCGACCGGCGACAATGCCCGCGCCGCAAGCGTATCGGGCATCAGCGTGCCCAGGATCAGGCTCGCCGTGCTGACCATCAGCGGCGGGCTCGCCGGTCTTGCCGGCTTGCTCTATGCCGGTCGCCTGCAGGCGGCGAAATATACTCTCGGCGAAACCGACCTGATGACGGTCATCGCCGCCGTCATCGTCGGCGGCACGCTGCTCAATGGCGGCAAGGGCTCCGTGGTCGGCGCGCTGGTCGGCTCGTTGATGATGGGCATGCTCAACAACGGCCTGATCCTGATGGGCCTGTCGGTCTCCGACCAGATGATCGTGCGCGGCCTCATTATCCTGACCGCAGTCGCCGTGTCGCTGCGCGAAAAGAACCGCTGAAGGAAGCCATCCATGTTTCTCGAGATTCTGCGCCGCCGCAACCCCGCCTTCATCGAATCAGCTATCCGGTTGCACCAGCAAGGTAAGCTGCCGGCCAATGCTTATGTGCTCGATCTCGACACGGTTGAGGCCAATGCGCGGGTTCTCAAGAGCGAGGCCAACCGCAACGGCCTGAAGATCTTCGCCATGACCAAGCAGGTCGGCCGCTCCTCGTCGTTCTGCCGGGCTGTGATGCGCGGCGGCATTGACCGCGCGGTCGCCGTCGACATGGCTTGCGCCCGCGCCACCCACAAGGCAGGCATGAAGCTTGGCCATCTCGGCCATCTCCAGCAGGTCGCAAAATTCGAAGCGGCGGCTGCGGCGAAAACCTTCAAGCCGGACTACTGGACCGTGTTCAACGATACCAAGGCTGGGGAAGCGGCAACAGGCGCCAAGGCGGCCGGCTATGTGCAGGATCTGCTGGCCCGCATCGCCGCCGAAGGCGATATCTTCTATCGCGGCCATGAAGGCGGTTTCAATGCCGCCGACATTATCGATGTCGCCGACCGGCTGGATGCCGTCGAAGGCGGCCGTTTCGCCGGCATCACCACTTTCCCTGCTCTGCTGTTCGACCATGCTTCGCGAAAAGTGCTGCCGACCCCCAATCTGGCGACGCTCGCGAAAGCTGCGGAAGCGTTGGCCAAGGCAGGCCGCAAGGACATTGAGATCAACGCGCCGGGCACCACGTCGAGTGTCATGCTGGCGGCACTCGCCGAGGCTGGCGCGACGCAGTGCGAGCCCGGCAATGGACTGCATGGCACCACCGCGCTGCATGTCATGGAAGATTTGCCGGAGCTGCCGGCGGTGCTCTATCTCACCGAGGTCTCGCATCTCTCCGGCGGCAAGGCCTATTGCCTTGGCGGCGGCTTCTACATCGATCCGATCTTCCCCGACTACGACGTCAAGGCGATCGTCTCGGCTGAACCGACGACGGCAGGCTCGGCACTGCGCAGCGTCGAGGTGCCGCCGCCCTCTGCGATCGACTATTACGCCATGATCGATGCCGCCGGCGCGAACGCGCCGAAGCCTGGCGACAGCGCCGTGTTCGGCTTCCGTGGCCAGGCCTTCGTCACCCGCGCCCATATTGTCGGCGTGTCGGGCATTTCGACGGACAATCCGAAAGTGGAAACCATCGAGAACGGCTTCGGTGAACCCTATGCCTGGCCAGTCTAGGAGAAACACATGACGGTGAGCGCGCCCATCCTTCAGCTGCACGACATTCGCAAGAATTTCGGCGGCATCACCGCGATCGAGAGTTTTTCGCTCGAGGTTTTCCCGGGCGAGATCGTTGCACTCGTCGGCGACAACGGCGCCGGAAAGTCGACGCTGGTCAAGATCGTCTCGGGCGTCCACCCGCCCTCGTCCGGCACCATCGTCATCGAAGGAAAACCGGTGACGATGTCGAATGCCACCATGGGGCGCGCGCACGGCATCGAGGTCGTCTACCAGGACCTGGCGCTGGCCGACCAGCAGACGGTCTACATGAACATGTTCCTCGGCCGCGAGCCGCTGAACCGCCTCGGTCTGCTCGACCGCCGCCGCATGATCGACGAGACCGAGAAACTGGTGAAGGAACTGGACGTGCGCATCCCCTCCGCCCACGCCACTATCCGCGATCTCTCCGGCGGCCAGCGCCAGGGCGTTGCGATCGCGCGCGCCACGCATTGGGCAAGCAAGCTGATCCTGCTGGATGAGCCGACGGCGGCGCTGGGCGTTGCCGAAACCGCCCGGGTGGAGGCTATCGTCCAGTCGCTGAAGCAGCGCAATGTCGGCATCCTGATCATCAGCCACAGCCTCGACCAGGTCTTCAAGCTCTCCGACCGCATCTGTGTTCTCAGGCGTGGCAAGCAGATTGGAATTCGCGAGACCGCGAAGACCGATAAGAACGAGATCATTGCCATGATCACCGGCCTGCAGCAGCAATAGCAGGAACCTCTCTGAGAGCCCCCGCCCGAGATCCGGATGTTGTGGGCGATCACGCGATCGATCAGCTTGTGCCGCGTGGTGATCGCCATCGGCCCGTCCTGGTCGTAGCTGCCTTGCCACTCCGGATGCGGCGCCAGCAGCGCTGGCACATACATCGTGTCGGCCGAAATCATGCGCTGTTCCTTGCCGTAGTTTGCGAGGTAGACCGAGTGGCCGGGCGTGTGGCCGGCGCAGCGATGATCTGGAAGCCGGGCGCGACTTCGGCGCCGTCATGGATGCTGCTGGAACTGCTGCGTCGGGTGAAGCTGCCTGCATCGCCTGAATTTCTCCAGGCGTATCCGCACCAGCTTTCTGGCGGCCAACAGCAGCGCGTTGGCATCGCTATCCCAGTCTCGATTTGATAGGACCTATGCAATGTATGGCGGCGCCGACATCACCGTGCCGCCCGGCGGCGTCAAGCTGTCCGGTTTCGGTCGCGACAAAGTCGCTGCATGCGCTGGACAGATACACCGTCTCAAAACAGCCTGGATTTCTCTG
Source organism: Mesorhizobium sp. M0802 (assembly GCF_040320115.1). Classification (NCBI taxonomy): domain Bacteria; kingdom Pseudomonadati; phylum Pseudomonadota; class Alphaproteobacteria; order Hyphomicrobiales; family Phyllobacteriaceae; genus Mesorhizobium; species Mesorhizobium sp. M0802. Next base: position 15,741 of record NZ_JAMYOY010000035.1, on the reverse strand, counting down.
GGCTGCCCGTTTCTCGCTAAGCGCTGCCGAAGATGAAATCGGCGCACCGATCGGCGATCATGATCACCGGCGCGTTGGTGTTGCCGCTGATGAGACGCGGCATGATCGAGGCGTCGCAGATGCGTAGGCGCGGCACGCCGCGCACGCGCAATTGCGGGTCGACCACCGCCTGGTCATCGGTGCCCATCCGGCAGGTGCCGCAGGGGTGATAAACCGTCTTGGCGTGTTCGAGGATGTGGTCTGTTATGGACTGATCGGAAAGGTCGGCGGCCCCGCCCGGCGACAGCTCCTCGGCGATCACCGCCTGCAGGCCGGCTGACGCAGGATGGTGCGGGCGATCTTCATGCCGGCGAGCAGCAGGGCAACACGCAAGATGCGACGGCAGGCTTTCCCTACGAAACCCGCTTCGAGGATCTGGAATATCTCACCACCGGTCGCACCGATCTGGTTTCGGTTCTTACCAACAATGCCTACCTCCATTCCCATTCCTCATTCTTTTGTCTTCCTGCTTGTCCTGGCGGCGGTGATGTTGGTCGTTCTGCACCGTACCGCCTTCGGACTATACCTCTGAAGAGGCCGCGCGGTTTTCGGGAATCCGTACCGGCCGGGTGATCATCTGCGCCTATGTGATCTGCGCCGGGCTGACGGCGCTGTCATCCATCTTTCTCGCAATGTACACACGCTCGATCCTGCCAAGCTCGCACGGCAATTTCTACGAGCTCTACGCGATCGCCGCCGCCGTCCTTGGAGGGTTCTCGTTGCGGGGCGGGGAAGGCTCAATCATTGGTGTGGTTCTTGGAACGATCTTGCTGCAGGTGCTTCAGAACCTTGTCAATGTTCTAGGCATTCCCTCCTCACTCAACTTTGCCGTGAGTGGATCGGTGATCCTGATCGGGGTACTGGCCGACCAGGAATACACAGAGTTTCGAAAGCGCCGCGAATTGATGCGGGGCCGGCTCGCAACCGCCGAAGGTAGGCTGTGATGCCCGAGCCGGTGAAATAGATTGTTCACGGCAGTTGCGATCGCCGACCGGTTGGCTGCTTGCGCCCGGGGGGCAGCCGAAGGCCGGGATCTAAAACGCCGCAATATTGCCTCTCGAGCGGCTCCTGCTTCGAAGGCAGTCGCCGCAATGTCGATGCAGTCGGCTCATGATGTGCCGAGTTTCGATCTCGCATGGCGATGTAACTTATGCGATCAGCCCGTACTGCCGTGCCTTGTTGCGCAAGAACGGCAGACCGTTGCCCATTACAACCGCTTCACTCTCGGCCACCGGACGCCACACGCTGAGGCCAAACGCCAGACGCGGATCCATGTTGATGAAGCTCTCCATCGCGAGCCCGCCCTTGAAGCCGATCGCGGCCAGCGTTGCGAACGTCTCATCCCAATTGCAATTGCCCTCGCCTGGGGTGCCGCGATCAGACTCGGAGAGGTGGATATATTTGAGGTAATCGCGGGCGACGATAATACCGTTGCCCATACCTTTCTCCTCTATGTTCATGTGATAGGTATCAAGGTGCACGAACATATTGTCGGCGCCGACTCTCTCGATTAGTGCCACCGCCTGAGCCGCGGTGTTGATGATGTGGTTCTCGTAGCGGTTCACGGCTTCAACACCGAGTTCGATGCCGCGAGACTTGGCTTGCGCGGCGGCGGACGTCATCACTTTCGCAATGTTATCAAGTTCGTCCTGCGTAGGTGGCACGCCAGTACGCTCGCCGATGCCGCCATAGATTACGCCGCATAGCGCCTGGGCTCCGATGTCGGCCGTCTTGTCGATAGCCACCTTGAGAAAGTCAATCGCCTCCTGTGGGTGGCGCGATGCCCACGCATATTCGGGCAACCCTAGCGAGCACACCGCCTGCATGCCATTTGCCGCCAGCAGCTTGCGGGTGTGATCGGCATCGCAAGAAAATGGATCGGCCAGCGAAATTTCAATGAAATCGAGATCGTATTTTTTTACCGCCGCTACAGTGTGCTCGGCGCCCTCTACGGACCAACCACTCGTCCACATGCTCGTATGAACGCCAAAACCCTTCATCGTGTTATCCTCATGAAATTGAGCTGCCCGGCAGCCCACCGCAAGATCATGACGCCGATCAGCATGATGCCCCAAATGGCTGTGGCCAGGTGCTGGCTGGCGCCCAAGAGATTCAGTCCCGAAGAAAGCAACTGCAAAACGATGAGGGCTAGGAAGACCGAAACGACCTTGCCGAAGCCGCCAAACGGATTCACCCCGCCCAAGAAGCAGGCAAGCACCGTAATCAGCACATAGGACTCGCCATGGCCGACACGGACGGAATTGAATCGTGCCATCATGATAATGCCGGCCAACGCACACATGGCGCCAGACAGCGCGTAGATCAGAATGATCACGCGTCGCGTCGAGATGCCGGAATAGCGCGTCGCCTCGATGTTGGAGCCGACCATATAGTTTGAAAAGCCAAGCCTGGTTCGGGTCATCAAGACATGCCAGACGATGACTGCGCCGAGCAGTATCAGCAGCGGGACAGGAATGCCGACGATGCTGCCGTGACCCAGGGGCTGGACGAATTCGGGAAAGCCCGAAATATCGGCGCCGCGGGTCAGAAACTCGCCAAGGCCGCGCAGGAAAATCATCACCGAGAGCGAAACGAGGATGGGGTGCGCGCCGGTACAGGCTATCACCGGGCCCATGACCAAGCCGCTTGCCGTGCCAACGCCGACCGCAAGAACGGAACCGAGTAGAAAGGCATAGATGCTTGCGTCCGGTCCTCCGTTGACCTGAAGAACCCAGGCGAGCGTGAGGCCACAGAGATTGGCCGTGAACGTCACGGCGAGATTGATGCCGCCCGAGATGATCGGCATCAACATCGCGAGCGTAAGCAGTCCAAGTTCAGGCAACTGGAAGGCCACCGATTCAAAGGTAGCTTTGGACAGGAATCGCGGCGAGAGAGATCCGAAGAATGCAATCACCAAAATCAATGCCAGCAAAAGTCCGATATTCTCGGCGCCCAACGTGCCGGCAAGACGGCGCAAGAATCCGTGCCGTAGCGCTCCAGTTTCGAGCACGCGCTGCGTCATGTACCCATCCTCTGCCGCAAGCCCGCGAGGATATGCCCGAGCGGCGCGTTGGACAGCGTGATGGCAATCAAGATGATCGCCCCGACGATCATCTTGAAAGCATAGGGAGAGATGCCGAGGAGGTTCAGCCCGTTTTGCGTCACCGACACAAGAAACACGCCAAGGATGCAACCGAGCACGGTGCCCCGCCCGCCACCCAGCCTGGCACCGCCAAGGACAACAGCTGCCAGCACGTCCAGCTCGCGCCCCACCAATGCGTTGGGCACGACTTCCTGGGAATAGTGCACCTGCACAAGTCCCGCGATCCCGGCCATCAAACCAAGCCAGCCGAAGGCAATGAAGTGCATCGCCGCGATGTTGATACCGAGGCGACGGGCGCCCTCCGGGTTATCGCCAAAAGCGTATAGCTGCCGTCCCGTGGTGGTATACCGGATAAGCCCCCAGGTGGCGGCGACGCAGACCGCCATGATCGCAACCGGCAGTGTTAGCTCGGCCCAATTGCCATTCGCCTGTTGGACCTCGAAAAGCACAGTGCGATGCGTCCACCATGCAGGCAGATTGTAGATCGATACACCGTGCGTGAAGAACATCAGCAGGCCGAAAAAAATATTGAAGGTGGCGATGGTGACAACGATTGAAATGATCTGGAAATAGTAGATGAGGCCGGCGTTCACCGCACCCAGGGCGATCCCGACAATTGCCGCCAAGGTGAGGCCGATGAACCAATCACCACCTCCCATTTGGGCTAGAGCCAGCGCCACAACGTATTGAACCACTGACGCGGCCACAGCGAAGGAGATGTCGATGCCCCCAGCGATCAACACCACCAGCAGCCCAACCGCGAAGATCAGATTTGTCGAGCTTGTGTTGAGCAGATTGAAGAGATTGGCAATGGTGAAGAATTTGTCGCTCGCAACGGAGAGACCTGCGCTCATGATGAGAAGAACCACAACGAGCCATGTCTCGGTGGGATGAGCCCGGAAGAGCTTGCCGCGGTTACGCATAGACGGCAGCTTCCAGGTCGCCGAGCGGGATGGCGTGCGGATCGTATTCGGCGACTATCTTGCCCGCAGCCATATGAAGGATACGATCGGCGTTGAAATAGACCTCCGGCACTTCATCGGATATCAGCAGAATCGCCAGGCCTTCGGCAGCGAGCTTGGCGACAATCTCGAAGATGCCGGCCCGCGCGCCAACGTCCACCCCCACGGTTGGCGAATCAAGAATGATCAGTTTCAGGCCGACCGCCAGCCATTTGGCGATGGCCACCCTTTGCTGGTTGCCGCCCGAGAGCGTGGAAATCGCATCAGTCTGCCGCCCGACTTTTATCGCCAATTCCTCGATCCAATGATTGACGAGCGCGTCCTTCTTCTCCGAGGAGATCAGCCCTCGATCAAGGATCTTGTCGAGCACCGGGATAACGGCGTTGTCGGCGATGGACTGAGCTTGTATGAGACCAAGGGACAAGCGGTCTTCGGAGAGATATCCAATACCCGCGCGGATTGCGTCGCGGTTGGAGTTCAGATGAAGAACCGTCCCGTTGAGTGCGATGCTGCCGCGGTCTGGGCGCAGCATGCCGAAAATAGAAAGCGCGAGTTCTGTGCGACCGGCGCCGAGTAGCCCGGTCAGGCCAAGCGTTTCACCGCGCCGTATTGTCAGCGAAACGTCGTCATAGTCGCCTGCGCGGGTCAATCGATCGATCTTCAACACGACGGGTGATCCACTAAGGTTTCTCGTGCTCACGGTTTGGTCGAACGTCTTGCCGGTCATCAGTTCGGTGAGGCGTGATTGGGTCATTCCGGCGGTCGGGAACACCCCAACGACCTTACCGTCGCGCAGAACGGTGACGCGACTTGAGATCTCCAGAACTTCCGCAAGGCGATGGCTGACGAAGACGATGGCCATGCCTTCATTCGAGAGTGTTCGAACGATCGCGAGCAACCGGTCTGTTTCCGATTGAGTAAGCGACGATGTGGGCTCGTCCATGAAAATAACCTTCGCATCGCCGGCGAGCGCCCGGGCGATGGCGACGATCTGACGTTGGGCGATTGCAAAGCTACGCAGAGGCGCGTCGACATCGAGGTCGGCGCCAAGCCGCGCCAACAGCCCTCGCGCCACCTCGCGAATGCGCGAATGATCGACGAGCCGAGGCATGTTGCCGAGGACAGTTCTGATCCCGATATTTTCCGCGACTGTCATTTCAGGAAACAGTGCGAGGTCCTGCCAGATGACTTCCACCCCGGCGCTGCGCGCCGCAGCCGGCGACATGATGTCGACAGACTTTCCGGCGATCGACATGTTTGCGCCGGCTAGCGGCTGACAAACGCCGGTGATTACCTTGATCAGGGTGCTCTTGCCGCTGCCGTTCTCACCGGCGATGCATTGCACTTCACCCGGGAGAACCTCGAAGGCGACATCCTGGAGGGCTCTAACGCCACCAAATGTGACGCTTATGTTGCTAAACGACAGAACCGATGGGAGGTCCTGCGTCGTAGACGCGACGAGGTTCACGGCGGGCCCTTCTGAAATGACAAGGATGGGGCGTGCCGGGATTGATTTGCCACCCCGGCACGCCAGCCATGGTCCGCCATCTAAAGCCCTAGGGCTGCAAGACCATCGACCGTTTCGACCGTGATAGGCTGCACAGCGTCCACGATGATGGTGCCGGTTTTGAAGTCAGGGTGAACGACACCCAGACCTTCGATCGTCATGCCGTCGGTGATTTCACCGCCGCCCGCCAGAAAATCAGCCATCGTTACGAATACTTTGCCCGCTTCCAGAGGATTCCACATATAGCCGCCGTCAATAATGCCGGACTTGAGCATTGCGCTGCCTTGGCTAGGCGAGAATGAACCGACAAGAACCACCTTGTCACCAAGCTTCTGCTCCTCGATCGCGCGTCCGGCGCCGATCGGTCCCTGACTGCCGAACGTCAGGAAGCCGCCGAGGTCAGGATTGGCGGCAAGCACATCCAGAGCCGTCTTTCGGCTGTCATCGGCGCTCTCGGCGACGCCATATCTGTCGCCAACCATCTGCATGTCGGGAAAGTTCTTCTTCAGGTAGGCGATTGCAGCATCGGCCCAGGCATTGTGTGCGGGCACAGTAAGAGAACCTACGTACACCACGTACTTGCCTTTGCCGCCCATTTTCTCGGCAAATAGCTTAGCATGGGCCTCACCGAAACCAACGGCCGAGACCATTTCGAAGTCCCAATCAGCGTTCACCTGGTCTGGCGATTCATGAGTTATAACCTTGATGCCCGTTTCGCGCGCCTTTTTTAGAACTGGCTCGAGAACGTTTGCATCATTCGGCACGACGCCAATTACGCTGACGCCCTGAGCTATCAGGTCTTCGATCGCGCGGACCTGAAGTGCCGGGTCGGCGCTGGTCGGCCCGACCATGAAGCCGTCGTCGCCAAGCTCTTTCGACTTTTCCTTTATTCCCGTTTCCATCGCATTGAACCAGGGAATACCGCCGATCTTCACGACGACTCCAACCTTGATGTCCTTCGCCAGTGCAGCATCCATTGTGGCGACCGAAAGGGCTGCGCCGAACGCTGCCGCGAGTATAGTTTTTGCTAACATTTAGTTCCTCCCTGATTGACGAGTTTTTGGGTTGCCTATTGCCCATGTCGGCTTTGTTTGGCCACCCCTTTGTGCCCTACGGCATTGACGCACTCGGCGCCGCATTCCTCCCAGAACGCGCCATAAAAGACTTTGGATGCCGGCCGGTCAAGGTGCTAAATAGATTTAGCAAGGCGGTCACGCCACCAGCGTCTAAAAACATTTCTCGATTGATGTAAACGATCCGCCCTTTCGCACTCAGGCTGCACCCGTAGAAACGACATGCGATCCCCCGCGAGCCTTGGGTGGAGGCGGTGCTACCCAGATCCGAGGTGCTGATGAACGGAGTTGAACTTCTGCAACGATGTCTCGTGACAAAGAATTGCTAGTGGTCGATGCTCGATTTGGATGCCGAATCCCAATCTTCTTGGGCGCCGTCATGCTCTCCGGTTCGCCCAAAGCTGGTCGGTACGGTCACCAGCGGAAAGTGGTCTATCGAATAATTCTCCAGAAGCGAAAATCCTTCAGCAATCATCACCTCGACATTCTGTCGGACCATGGTCACATCGAAGGGCAAATGCGCCGCGAATGGATCCCAGTCGAAGCTTCCGACAACAACCCGTCCAAGCTCACTTGAGGCTAGCGTCGAAGTGAACCGCAATGTTCCTTCAAGAGCGGTCACGCCGTTGACGAACATACCTGAGGGCAGATGCCCAAGCTGAGCGTATCGTGCAGCGAGAGACCGAGCAGCGTTGGTCGGTGCGTATCCGCAGCAGTCAATCGTGCCCGGGCCCGTAACAATCCCATGCGCTGCCAGCGCATCGTGAAAACCCAGCAAACGGCTACGTGTTGCGTCATCATCGCTGACCCCGCCAAAGAAGAAGAGATCTTCGGTGGAGCCCCCTCGTTCTTTCAATTTCTGAACAATGATCTCTGTGAGCGCCTTGGCGCCCCCGTAGTTGTCAGAAACAACTGAGGGAGCCCGGCGGCCTGGCAGATCGATGTTGATGCACCGGACGCCCGCTGCCCGGCACAGATCATTCAGCGGATCGGGGTCACGAACGCCCGCAAGGAAGAGAAATTCCACCTGCTGGGCCAGCAGGGTTTCCGTCACACTCAACTCGTTATCAGGATTGCGATGGGTGCTGACGACGATCGGGCACAAGCGGTGGACGCGGGATTCCGCTTCAAAGGCTTCGGCCAATCCGGCGAAGAAGCGATTGCGGTAATGTGGCAAGATCATTCCAGCGAGCCCGGATCGGGAAAGCCGCAATCCTCGTGCCTTGAGGTTGACAGCATAGCCAAGCCGCTCAGCCCAATCGAGGATGGTCGCTGCGGTTTCCGCCTTGATCCGGTGCTGTTGCCACGAGCCATTGAGGACGAGACTAACCGCTGTCGGGGACAACTTTGCCGCCACCGCGATGTCATAAATCGTTGACTTGCGTCGGACAGACTTTCTCGCCATTCGTGACGCTCCTACTAGCAGATGCAGTAGACGCTAGTGCGGGGTCAAGGCAACATCTCTAAATTGCGTCAAACGGTTTGGAGGAGCGACCCCACGGAAGGACGCCGCCTCTCGTGCCTCCGGTCCGGTCTCCCTGATTGTCTCGATCGTTGCAATGACAGCGCCAGGGAAATCGGCAGATTTGGGATTTTCCCTGAAGCTTCGTTCAGCGTCACTGGAGACACCAACCCCAGTGTTTCGGCTTTGGTCTCCCCGATGATCAATCACCTTGCAAAGGTCGACGAGAAGTTTCGATCAGTTTGGAGCCCACCGTTGGCGATGGTCGGGCGCACGCGTCACGATCGAGTCCCTCCGATTTCAATATGCTGTTTGGACGAGTGGGAGTAGGGGTTAGCCAGTCTGGAGTGCCCAAGCGTAGGTTGCGCGGAAAACAACGATTTGCGGTTCATCTCATTCAAAATCGACCCAGATCAGCAACTGGAGTCTTCGACTGCAACGTTCGAGAAAAGTACCGTCAACAGCTTTCTCGGCCTGCGGTACTTTTTGAAGAGCAACGTTTTGGAATATATACGGAACTCGCTTTTCGAGTGATGTATGCGCGTGAACGGCACTTTAGCATGTTCCAGCGAAAGCCTTGATACGGCCGTCCGAGCCGACTAGATTCTACAAGACAATGCTACCGTGAACGCGGGACCAACTGTCTCTGCTGCAGCGGTGGTTAGATCGCGGCTGAAGCCCGCAAAGTCCCGGATTTTGCGGATCAGCCTTACGCTTGCGGGGAGCAAGGCCGCCGTAGCGTTGTATTTTCTCATTCCAAATACCCGTCAGGTGCTGATCAATGTTCTGACTGCCAAGAGCAACTCCAGGAAAAGTGCGTGCGGTTTTCCGTCCGGAATTTGCGTAAAAACAAAGACATAGCGGTTCGCCGCTTCCGTGAAACGGTGAACGCTCTAGTTGTGGAGGTGCGACAATTGAAATCCAGGCTGGCGTTCGACGCCGGATAACAGCGATTCCGCCGATCGGAACATGTCCTCGAATTCCAACTCGTTTTCAAACACCACGCCGCCGACGCTGATGGTCAGCGTGTCCGCGGTTCCTTTTGGCGCGAAATAGGCTTGGGCCACGCGCGCCCGGATACGCTCGCCGATCTCCCTGGCGTCGTCTTCTGTCGCACCGGGCAGAAAGACCCCGAACATGGAGGTTCCGATCCGGCCCACCAGATCTTCCTTGCGTACCGATGACTGGATGGTCGAGGCTATGAGCCGCAAGGCTTCGTCACCCCAGCCAAGGCCGAAGCGCAGATTGATGGACCTGATGTGTTCGGGATGAATGACCAGGAAGGCGCCAGATCTTGGACCAGAGGATTTTGGCCTGGTTGCTCTCCTTTCGACCATCGAAGTGAAGACCGTCCGGTTGAGGCAGCCTGTCAGGCTGTCAAAGGTCGCCGACTTGTTGAGTTCTCTTCGATAACGGACGAGCTCGGTCCGCTGCAGGCCAATGAACAGCAAAAGCGGGCCACCGACCATGACCGGCAACAGGATCGCTGTGACCATGCTGCGGCCAAACGGCGTCAAGACTTCCGAAAACAGAAGCAGATAGTTGAGGCCAACCGAGAGGAGCAGAATTCCCGCCGATCCCAGGGCAGTCAGCCATGCGATATCTTTCCATTGCCGGGGCGAGCTATTCGCCATTGGTGTCATCATTAGCCAATCTCCCGCCTGATCGGCTGTCATAAGGCCAAGGTGCTGCACTTTCAGTTTCGAGGAAACATACAATTTTAGTAATGGCGCAATCACCTACCATCGGCCCGAAATCAGGCCTTCAAAAGCAAGGCTACGGCGGTAAAAGGGACGACACCGAATTATCGGCTATTGCGGCGGGCCGAATATCCCCATCTGCGCGTCTCTGGCCACTGCCTCCGCCTTGCCGTAGATGCCACTCGCCAGGGCCGTCGCCCAGCCATTGGAAACAAGCCACGCGCCGACATCCTGCTTGCCCAAGCTGCACGGTGCCGCAATGGCAAAACGATCGATTTCCGGCGGCACGACGCATTTCAGCGCCCGGCCGCGCAGCCAGGAATTGAACGTCGCGCGCGCACGCTGGCCGCAAGGCCAGGCGATGCCACGAAAGGAACAGGTCTCATCCAGGTCAATGCCTTGGATCCCGCTGATGGCTACCTTGCGCCCCATCGATTCGAAGGTTGCCGACGAGGTGGCAACCGGTTGGTACAGCAGGACCTCTTTCCAATCCTTTGGCATCCGCATCCCTGCAGGCGAAGCCAGACCAAGGTCGCTGAGCGGCAGGCGCGGCTCGACCCGTTCGATTTGCGCCGGATCAAGCTGTGGCGGCGCGATAAGGTCCTGAGCAATCTTGCGTGCCCGTCGTCGCCATGGCGTATTGGCGACGGTCGCAATTGGTCGCAGTGGCTGGCTATCGTCGATGGATTGACGCGACGCTGGTATCGGCCGATCGATGGGAAGCAGATCGGCGGCCCGCATGATCAACAAGACCCCGGCCAGGAGGAGCAGGCTTCCGAGCGCTATCAAGCGATTGTGCCTCAGCCAGCCCATCAACTCAAGCAAGGTTCCTTGCCCCTCAATACCCCGATGTCGATTTGGCGACCAGCTTGAGTGCGCCTTTTCGAACCTGGTAGAAGGGCATGGATCGCTCACTGGAGCCATCCGCCCGAAACCGGAACAGGCCGGTCGATCCGCGAAATCCGCTCCGATTTTCGAGCACCTGCTTGCTGAAGCCGTCAGGCCCGGCCGAACTTGCAATTCCTGCTGTCAGGGCGACCATATCATAGGCGTAGGCGACATTGGCGTCGGCTGGATAATTGTAGGTCGTCTTGAAGCGGTCGGCGATCGGGCCGGTTTCGGTTGGGTCGAGCGTGGCGATGTAGGAGCCTTCAAACAGCGGCTCCATCGGATGTTCCAGCCAGCGGTTGGTTCCAATGACGGCGACTGCTTTTCCGGGAATGCCTTTCGTTTTGAGCGCCGCAAGGATCTGCGCCGGATTGTCGTCGCCGCTGGCGATGATGATGGCATCGGGAGCCTCGACCAGCGAGCCCGCATCATTGACCACTTTGGTGCCGCCATCGCCGGCCGGATACGGAATGGTGACGGCGAGTGTCGCGCCATAGATGCTGAGGCTGTTGGCGACCCGCTTTTCAACCACGCCGGCATTCGCGCCCGCCGCAACGAGCAACACGAACTTCTTGCTGCCTTTGGCCGCCAGGCCGGCTGCGCCCGCGGCCGCGCTGTCGGCCTCGTTGAGGCGCACCGCATAGACGCCCGGGCCGCCGGCGAAATTGTCGGCCAGCGCCAGCACCGGCGGTCGCTTCGATCCCGAGAGCTTGGCTATGTGCTGCGCGGCCGCGAGTTCGACCGGGCCGATGACGATCTTAGTTCCAGTGGTGATCGCCTTCACAGCCAATTCGCTGGCGTGCGCGCTGTCGCCCTTGGTGTCCTCGACCGTGACCGTGAGCAGGACATTTCCAAGGTCGGCCATCGCCAGCTTGGTCGCATCGAGCATCTTCCTGCCGTTTTCGCCGGCGTTGCCCGGGGCCGACAAAGGCAGCAGCATCGTGACCTTCGTCGATCCCGTGCCGAGCGATTGCGTCGCCTGGGCGGGACCGGCAACAGCGCCGGCGGCCGGCGCTCCGGGTGCGGCGATCGCCGCCGGGTCGAGCGCGTCCGAGACGCTGCCCTTCGACTGGCAGCCCGACACTATGCCCGCGAACGCAAAGACGATCGCCCACGTCCACGAACCGTGTCGCTGCCGGCCAGAATCCATGATGCCTCCCTCATATCCCGCCGGGTATTTGTCCCGGTCTCATCCGTTCATCTTACGGCAGACTTGCCTCGCCGTCTTTGCAATTGCTGGATTATGGCTCAGCCGTCGAAAAGTCTTGCCCGGAGCGCCTTGATCATTCTGGCTTGCCCCGCGCTTCGATAGTCCGTGCATTTCATGTATCGCGGGCCCGGCACGAACAGCCGGCGCACACAAATCCGCCTCGCCGGGGCAGGGGCACCATCGTCTCCTGCTGTCGGGAATGCGGAGAATCCGAACGTCGCCACCGGCAATGGCCCGGCCACCGCAAAACCTTCTCTCGCCAGGATTGCACGCGCACGCCGGCAGTAGCGGACCGAAAGTTCGGAGAACCGGGTTTCACCGTGCCCGGCACGATACTTCATGACCGTGGTGCAGAGATCGCCTGCGGCAAGGCTGTTTGCCTGCGCCAGATATCTGACGCCGAGCGCGATGTTGGTCGCCGGCGCGCCAAGCTCGTCGAGCGAGCCGCGAAAGCCGAGCATTCGCGCCGTTCCCGGCATCACCTGCATCAACCCGACCTCACCATCGGCGCCGCGCACATCGGGATCGAATTCGCTTTCGATCTCCATTACCGCGTGCGCCAGCACCGGTTCCAAGCCGTAGAGCGATGCCTGGCATGTCGCAAACGCCTTGAATGTCGCGCGCGTCCATTCGGAGGCGGCGTCGCAGCGAACCGGCCGCCTCAAGCCGAACGGTGCTGGTCTCTCCAGGCTAGGTCGTTCCAGCCAGTTGGCGCAGGCTTGAGTGGCAAGCTGGCCAAAACCGGTCAATGCGATCGCTCCGGCGATCGCCCTCGTCAATCGTCCGCCGACCATGGGTCAGCCAACCGGCACTGCCGGATCCCTTCCGGTCAGTTCATGTACTCGACCATGCGGTCGTGGAAGCATTCGCACTTGTTGAGCGTGTCCTCGTCCTTGTAGTTCGTCTTGAGGTAGCCATAGGCCATGCCGCAGGCGACCTTGGCTTCCGATGCCCAGACGAAGGCAGGACGGGACGAATTGATCCATTCCGAGCTGTTGGCGACGGCCACCGACTCGTCCATCAGCTTCACCACCTCGGCCTTGAGATCGACGATGTTGTCGGTCAGCACCAGGTTCGATGTGCCAACGGTCCGGCAATAGTCGGCCACCGGCCCTTCGATGATGTCGGCGGCATAACCCGTCGACCCGACTGCCAGCAACAGCGTCGCAGCGGAAACCAACAGTCTTACGGAACGTTTCATGATGAGATCCCCCTCTGTATTCCTAATCTCTAATACATAGCATAGTCGCGTGGCCCCGCACCATGCTCCTAGACCACGTTTGCCGTTGTCGTATGCTGCGTCACTCCGTCATCGTAGAGCAGGGTGATCGTGTTGGCGACGGGTGCATTCGTCAAGGTGGCCACGTCCACGAAATTGGCGCCGTTGGCCAGACCGTCGGCGTCGACGCTGACAGTGTTCGTTCCCGCATTGTAGTTCACGAAGTCGCCGACATTGGCCCCTCCGGCGGCTGTATCGAACAAGGAGGTAAGGTCGATGATGTCGCCATGGCCGCCGACACCGCTGTAGTCAGCGATAAGATCTCTGATGTCGAGGTGCTCGAGCTTGAACGCATCGACGCCTATACCACCGGTGAGCGTGTCCTGACCGGAACCGCCGATCAGCAGGTCGTTGCCGTCGCCGCCGAACAGTATGTCCGCTCCCGAGCCGCCGTAAAGCGTGTCGTTACCGGAGTTCCCCGACAAGGTATCATCGCCGCGTCCGCCGGAGAGGATATCAGCCTGGAGATTGAGTCCATTGAGGGTGTCGTTACCGTCCTCGCCGAGCAGCGTGGTTTCTGTCGCGGTCGTGGTGTGAGTGTCCACGCCCGAAGTTCCTTGCCAGGTGCTGAGATCGGGCGAAAGGTGTGCCGTCACTGACCCGGCAATTGGGTCGCCGTCACCGTCGGTCGCCGTGACCGGGATCGAGATGTCGAACGGTGTGACGGCGTTGGCGGTCGTGTAGGTGACCGGGCCTAGCTTGAAGTCATTCGAGCCAACATTGGCCGAAATTTCGATTGCGCTGAACGGGTCCGAATTTGCAACCACGGTAAAGGTGTCGCCTTGCGCGAGACCGGTGATCGTCCACGTTCCGTCCCCATTGTTCGTTGCGGTCGGAGTAGCTCCGCCGGAGCCGTTGACGACAGTGACCAAGGCGCCGAGGGCCGTGCTTTCGCCGGTAACATCACCTATGTAGGTGTTATCATAGTCGGCGTTGACGGGGCGGATCGTTATCGAAACCAGGCCCGGTCCCGAGACATTGCCAATCCCCTGTGTATAGCTAGCCACCTCGTAGTGATCCGTATAGTGGGTTCCCGCCCCGATGCCCGCGGGGGTTCCGGCGATGGTGCCGTCGGTGGTTGCATTGCTGACGAAATCGAAGCGGATCTTCTCACCAGGGCTGATGCTGTTTCCGCCATCGACGCCCCAACTGCCCGTGCTGGTGTTCACGAAATTGGGGCTGTTGGCGGTTGCAAGCAGGTCGCTTGTTGAGCCGATGGAGTCCAGGACAATCGCTTGGTTGTTGCCACCGCTTGGCGAGAAGTTCGCCGTATTGAACTGGTTGCCGGCAAACATCGTCGCGGCCTGGGTGTATGTCCAAGTATCTGTCGCCGGGTTCAGGGTCGCCGTGAAAGCGAGGTCGCTGCCGTTCGCGGCCGAGGTCCGTCCCTCCACAGTATGCGTATCGACGACGTGGAAGAAGACCTGCTCGCCATTCAGGAATATGTTTGTGCTGCCTGATGTGACGGCCGCGCCTTCGGTCACGTTGAACACGACATTGCCAACGCCGTCAGCACCGGCGCTCGCCGCGAAATTGATGCTCTCCGTCAGCACGGTATGCGTGGTGTTTTCCACGAAGATGCCATCCGGCTTGAATGGCAGCGGAACGTCATCCAGGACCGTCAGATTGACCGATCCGGAAACATGATCACCGCTGGTGTCGGTTGCCACCACCTGAAGCCCGTTGATGGTGACGTTGCCCGAGCCGGCAAGATGCTGGAGCTGGTCGGTCAGTGTCGCGGTAACGACGGGTGTCAACGAACTGTTGGCGCCGGCGCTTGTGTTTGACAGCGCCAGATAGACGAATGCGCCGAGGTTCACGCTGCCGGCCGTTTGTATCAGACTGCCGACGAGTTGGTTGCCGACGAGCGCCCAGCTGATTGTGTATCCAGAGGCTAGGCCAGAAACAGTCGGCGCCACCCAGTTTGGATCGCCGGTCGGGTTGGCGAATGCAACATTAATGGCTTCGCCGGTCGTGGTGAAGGTGATGCCGCTGATTGCTTGCGCCGTCTCGCCGCGACTGCTCGGATTGGTGCCGGTCACGGCCCCAGCTTGGAGATCCGCGGGCGCCGAGGCATCGAGCGTAGTGTCGAGCGCGGCTTCGTTCAATGTCAACGACGCTGTCCCGCCACCCGATGGAACGGTGTTGGTCTGCACATTCAGGGTCACCGTGGCCGTCGAAGTGTCGCCGTCACCGTCCTTGATCGTGTATGTGAAAGAGTCCGAGCCGATATAGATGCCCGTCGGCGTGTAGGTGAATGTTCCATTGTTGTTATAGACCACCGTGCCGTGGGCGCCGTTTGTCGTTACGGTCACTTGGCCTGGCGTTGGAGCATTGTCCGTATCGACGCCGTCGGCGCCAAACTTGTCATTGGTCAGGAGGCCGGTGAGGACCGTCGCACCGGTGATCGTTGGCCCCCAGGTGTCATTCGTCGCGGTCGGCACGTCGTCGACGATGGTGATGACGAGATTGCCGGCTGGAGCGCTGTCGCCGTCGGCGTCGGTGACGACGACCGCGA
>NZ_JAMYOY010000034.1:0-34229 GCF_040320115.1 Mesorhizobium sp. M0802 | reverse complement strand
CGGGGGTGGTCTTCGCCGAGCATCGGCTCATGGGGGGGGGCGGGGGGGGTTTTTGCTATTTTTATTCATTCCATTTCGACACTTGGGTTGTGGTGGGGGTTTTCCTGCCCGGCACCGCGCAAGAATATGGCGGCCTGATCAAGCATGGCGCGAAACTCCTGTTTGCCTACGCCGAGGCGACCGTGCCGAAAATCACCGTCATCACCCGCAAAGCCTATGGCGGCGCCTATGACGTGATGGCCTCAAAACATCTGCGCGGCGATATGAACTATGCCTGGCCGACGGCGCAGATCGCGGTGATGGGGGCGAGAGGCGCGGTCGAGATCATCTACCGCAAGGATATCGGCGACGCCGAAAAGATCGCAGCTCACACAAAGGCTTACGAAGACCGCTTCCTGTCGCCCTTCGTCGCCGCCGAACGCGGCTATGTCGACGAGGTGATCATGCCGCATTCGACCCGCCGCCGCATTGCCCGGGCACTGCGCATGCTGCGCAACAAGGACATGCAGAACCCTTGGAAGAAGCACGACAACATCCCGTTGTAACATCCAATGTCGCGACTGATCATCAGCGCCGGTCGGCGGTTTGGCAGGTTCACGGTCCTGTTTTTCGTTGTTCCCGCTCTCATCATCTTCTGCGTCTGGATGTCCCTGCTCGACAACCATCCAATCTGGTTTATCGCCAGCGGCTTCGTCGTCATGCCGATCGCCACCACGGCCTTGGCATTTCTGTTCGGCACATTGTTTGCGGGCTTCCGACGCAGCAAGATCAAAGGCGTCAGTGAAGCAGAAGCGCCCGGCCTGTGGGCGCTGTGGCGGAGCGTCGCCGGACCGCGCCGTGCTGCGCGCACGGTTGTCATACTAGAGGGCAACCTGAACGCCAGCGTGCGCGAAGAGCGCACGCTTCTCGGCCTTCTCGGCAATCGGCTGTTTCTAACCATTGGCATCCCTCTCCTCGCAGTGACCGATGAAAGAGCGCTTGCCGCGATCCTTGCCCATGAGGACGCGCATGTGCGCAACAAGGATACCAATGGCAGCCTCAATCTCGCTGAGTTCGAAAACGGTTTCGGATTTGTCTTCGAGTATGCCCCGCCCGGAACCACGATCACAGGCAGCCTGTTCCACGCCGCTATCGGCTGGCTGTCGCAATCGTTCGAGCGGGAAGAAATCCGGCTTTCGCGCGAAGCGGAGATCAAGGCAGATCGACACGCGGCATCCTCCGGCGACGCCGAGCACGCCGCACGCGCGCTGTTGCTTCTTGCCACGGCAGACGTGCATTTCACGGAGACGGTCTATGACCCTTTGCAGCATGAATTGCGAGGTGCTTTGCGTCCGCCGCGACCGCCGCTCGAGCGCATGCTGGAAGCTGCCGGCCAGCTGCGAGAACCCATTTGCCTCGATGTTTGCGCCCGCAAGGCGTGGGCAAGCCCGGATGACGCAAAGTCCACCCATCCATCATTGGCTCAACGGCTGGCGGCGCTTGGCTACACGGAGCCGCCCGACCTGGACCCGATCGCCGTGACCGCGCTCTCGACGCTGCTGAACTCGAGCGTAGCACAGCGCCACATTTCGGAATTCGACACCAAATGGACTGCGCGGATGGAAGACTATCTCCAGCGCTGAACTGGTGGTCGCCCAACTCGCAGGCTCACTCCTCTTCCGCCGCCCCGAACCCCGCATCCCTGGGGGCGCTGGTCGCGCTCGCCCAGGGCGTCGCGTGATTATCGATGCGCATCTGGAAGATGAAATAGGTCGGCGAGCAGTAGCCGATGCCTTTCACCTTGGCAGCACCCGGCGTGTCCGGCGGCAGCGACTGGCACATATAGTCCTCGCGGCAGAAATGATCAGCCGAGCAGGCTGGACGGTTGCCGCGGTTGACCGCGCCGCCGAGGCACTGGTCGAAATTGTTGGTGGCGACGCAGGTGTCGAATTTCTTGCCGCCGACCATGCCGCAAATTTCCGATGGCATCGGCTTGCCCGTCTTGAATGCGGCGAAGCTGCGGTCCTTGTCGTCGCAGGCGCGATAAGCGATGCCTGCCGGTACGCCGATTTTCGGTGGCCGGCAGGTGTAGGCGGTCCGCGAAAAGGTCGGCGCAAAAGCCGCGAACTGGCCGGTGATCTTGTAGCGGTCGTTGAACGGCTGAGACGGGTTGCTGGCGATCGACCCGGTCAGGCAGGGATGGCCCGAAAACATCTTTGGACTGTCCGTGGGCAACAGACATTGCGCCAACGCGGTATGCACGCCTGAAGCCGTCGCGAGCGGCGTGCAGACGGTGCCGCCACCGCATTGCCAGGTCGCGCCGAAGCGTTTTGCATCATCCGGCATCAGGCACGGCATCGCCATCTCGGCCGGGGCGTAGTCGACATCGCCGGCATCGGTCCATGTCGCTGGCGGCGCGAAGGACAGCGGCCGGTAGCGGTTCGGCTCCTTGCCTTCTTCCGTCGCGCGCAGCCAGGCCTCACGTCGCGGAATCTCGGCATGGAGATGCGGCGAGATGCCGACCTCGATCCGGTTGAGAGGCGACGTCGTTTTGTCGTCGAGGCCGATGAAGTGAAAGCCGGCCGTCGAGCCCGCCTGGTGGCAGCCCTGGCAGGCGCCATTGTCCAGCCGCTCGACCAGCGCCTCCGGTGTCCGCACCAGCTTTAGCGCCGCATAGTCCAAGCCGGCGAAATCCGCTGGCTGGAACAGCGGCGTGAACGGATGGTTGGCCCGTCTCGCGCTGCCGAAGGTCGACCACGAGATGATTTTCTTCGCCAGGAATTCGTCGGGGATTTCGTAGACGCCGAGATCGACCGCCGCGACATTGGCGCTGACGTAGTCGGCGAGCCCTTTCTTGAGTGCAGCATCGTCGGAGAGCCGCGCGACGTCTGGCGTATTCTCCAGCGGATTCTCGCTGACGGTAGCGCCATCGATGCCGAAGATCCGCATCAGATAGGCCGCCTGCCCGCCGAACTCGGTCTCCTGGCCCGAGGGAAAGCGCACCACTTGCGCGTTGAGTTCGAGCTGTTTGAAAGTCAGTTCCTCCGGTGCCAGCGGCCCGCCGACCAGCCAGCCGGCATCGACGTTTTCGTCGATCTGCGGTGTCCAGCGCCCGGCAACGCCGACGCAGCCGCCATCGGCATCCGGCGCCACGCTGTAGACGGCGTTGAAATTGAATGGCAGCCGCGATGCCAGAACCTTGCCGTTCTTGCGGAAACTGTAGGCCAGGCGATAGACAAAGCGCACCTCGCCACAGCTCTTGTCACCTTGCAGCGCGGTGAAGTCACGCCGGTCCAGCCGGTTGACGACGCCGACCAGGCGGAAGCGCGCGGCCTCGGTCTTCAGCCAGCGCATATCCATGATGCGGCCGACATTGCCGTCGGTCACCTCGTAGAGCGTGCGCCCGCCGGCCTTTATCTCGGCCCGCAGCGTGGCAATATCGGCCGCCACCATGTCGACAACAGCACGATAGGCCGGCACCTCACTGTAGAGCGTCTTCAGATCGTCCGCGCCGTCGACGGCGAAAATGCCGGCGAAGCCAAACCCCTTGGCATCGAGGGCGGCGAGCACCGCCGGATCGTCGACGATGGTCACCGGCTGCTCAGCGCGCACGCCATGCGAGGCGAACAGCGCGATGATGGCCGCAACGACGAACGCGAAATGCTTCATCTGATCGCCACCTTCTGCCGTGCATCGACCAGTTCACGCAGCACCGGCACCAGGGCCAGCGGCAGATCCTCCGCGATCAGCCCCGGACCGAAGCGGCTGCCGGCCTCGGCATGGATCCAGACAGCGGCGCAAGCTGCTTCGAAGGGCAACATGCCTTGCGCCAGCAGCGCGGCAATTATGCCGGCAAGCACGTCCCCTGACCCGGCGGTGGCCAGCCATGGCGCGCCATTGGCGTTGATCGCGGCGCGGCCGTCGGAAGCCGCGATGACGGTGTCGGCGCCCTTGTAGATGACAGTGGCGTTGGAGCGCGCCGCAGCCGCGCGAGCCTTGGCGAGCTTGGACAGACTTTTGTCATCGGCGATGTCGGGAAACAGTCGGCCGAACTCGCCCTCATGCGGCGTCATGACCAATGCTGGCGCATCCGGCCTGCCGGCCGCCTCGAACAGCGTTGAGACCGCGTTGCGGAAAGACGTGATGCCGTCGGCATCGAGCACCAACCCTTCAACACCACCCTCTTGCCGTGTTCTGCCGAGCACGGCGAGGGCGAAATCTCGCGCCTTGTCACCAACACCAAAGCCCGGGCCGAGGACAAAGCTCGACGACCGGCGATCGCCGAGAAAGTCTTGCACGTCCTCGATAGCGTCGGCCTTGCGCAGCATGATCGCGGTCAGATGCGTGGCGTTCACCTGCATGGCATTGGCGGGAGACAGCACGGTCACTGCCCCTGCCCCGCTTCTTGCAGCGGCAAGTGCGGCCAACCGCGCCGCACCCGTCGCCGACGGTCCGCCGGAGAAGACGCCGACATGACCGCGTTTGTATTTGTGTGCATCGACCGCCGGCACCGGCAACGCGTCGAGCCAGAACGCCGGCTTGTTTTCGAATGCGCGCGGCGCGACCTGGGCGATGATGTCGTCGCCAATGCCGATATCGGCGACGACGATCTCGCCGCATCGGTCCCGGCCGGGCAACAGCAGATGCCCCGGTTTCTTGCGCGCGAAGGTGACGGTGATGTCGGCACGAAATGCCGTGCCGAGAATGTCGCCGCTGTCACCTGAGACACCTGAAGGCAAATCGACGGCAACAACAGACTGGCGGGCGGCACTGTCCACCGCGCGTGCGGCATCTCCCGAAATGTCCTTGGACAATCCCGCGCCATAGAGAGCATCGACAATCAACGAGCCTGGCTCGGCGGCAAAAGCCGCTAGCGGCTTGCGCTCCAGCAGGCATTGGGCTGCGGCGATCGAAGCATCGCTGCCTGCCCGCGGTTCGCCAGACACCCACAGCGCGACATCGACACCCGTCTCCTCCAGCAACCGCGCCACGACATAGCCGTCGCCGCCATTGTTGCCGGGGCCGCACAGCACATGCACGCGGCTCGCGGCGGGGTAGCGCGCCAACACCACCGCCGCGACCGCTTCGCCGGCGCGCTTCATCAGGCCATAGCCGTCCAGCGGACCGGCCGCGATTGCCAACCGGTCGGCCTCCGCCATCTCGGTCGGCGACAGCAGTTCCAATTTGGCGCCGGCTGGCAAACCCATCGCTGGTACGTCCTTCGGTTCATCCGCCTTGCGTGGCAGCGTCGGGAGCTCGGCCGGACACGAGGCCCGGATCGACCTTTGAGGCATAGATCGCCGATTCCATGACGATGGTGAGACCGAGCTTCGGGTCGAGCAAATCCTTGGCCTGACCGAGAATCAATGCCGCCACATTGGCGGTGATGGCCGGCCAATTGGTCACATCGGCCTCGCCATAGAGAATTGTCGCATTCGGCAGACGGCCGGTCAGACACGTCACCGCCATTGGCCATGCAAATCCAAGCAATTTCCTGACCGGGAAATGCGGATGATGATTTTTGCCGACCGACGGCAGCCCCTCCAGTGGGCCGCCCAGCGTCTGCGAGACATGGGCGAACATGGCCTCCAGCGAAGGCATACCATTAGGCGGCAGGCCGTTGTTGATCGCCGTTCCGGCAGCGAGGTTCCAGAGCCGCTCCGGAGCCTTCTTGTCGTCGCGGGCAAAGAGCATCTCGTTCAGCGGCTCGCCGAACAGGAAACGCGACCCGTCCTTGGTCGTCACGATGTCTAGCTCGGGTGTGCGGCCGCTGAGCAGAGCGCACTGCGCGGCAAAGCCGGCAATCGCTCCCGCAGCCGAAACGATGGTCTCAGCATGGATGCGTCCATTCACCGCCAAAAGCTGCGGAAGATTGTCGCGCAAATGTCCGAATGCAAAGTTGCAGGCGGCGCTGTCAGGTCTGTCGCGCCATGGAAAATCCACGGCCCGCGGTGGTCCGCCACCAGTCGAACCGCCACCGGAGCCGGCAGAGCCACGTGAAGACTGCCCGCGCCCAAATACACCCTTCATTCGTCCACCTTTCACTGCGTCGTTGACGCGGATATGCCCACACCGGGAATGATGGGTCAAATCTGCCAGGCCGCCCAACTGCACGGATCCGCGCGGGCCTGCAAAATGCGCAATCTGCCTAATTATCGTGCAGACGCCCGAAGCGGCAATGTGTAGGCTTCGGGCAGCTTTGCCGCAGCCGAAGCAGAGGATGACGCGAATGTGCATCCCGGCGCGGCGCGGCATTGGAATTGCGCGAAACCGCTTCGCGTGGGCTGAAATTGGCACAGTTCGTGCTTGATGGAGGCGCAAGCGGGGCGCACAACCCGTTTTTTTGGCAGTGGAGGCCACTTTTTACATGAAAAAGATCGAAGCGATCATCAAGCCGTTCAAGCTAGACGAAGTGAAGGAAGCGCTTCAGGAGGCCGGTCTGCAAGGCATTACCGTCACCGAGGCTAAGGGCTTTGGCCGCCAGAAAGGCCATACCGAACTCTATCGCGGCGCCGAATATGTCGTCGACTTCCTGCCCAAGGTGAAGATCGAAGTGGTGCTGGGCGACGACGCCGTCGAAGGCGCCATCGAAGCCATCCGCAAGGCGGCGCAGACCGGCCGCATCGGCGACGGCAAGATCTTCGTCTCCAATATCGAGGAGGTCGTTCGCATCCGTACCGGCGAAACGGGGATGGACGCCGTCTGAGCTTTCTGATTTCAGATTAACGTCTCCTCGAAACGTCATCACACAGGGAAGAAACGACATGACGACAGCCAAAGACATCATGAAGCAGATCAAGGACAACGACGTGAAATTCGTCGACCTGCGCTTCACCGATCCGAAGGGCAAGCTGCAGCACGTCACGATGGATGTCATCGAGGTCGAGGAAGACATGTTCGCCGACGGCGTCATGTTCGACGGCTCCTCGATCGCCGGCTGGAAGGCGATCAACGAGTCCGACATGGTGCTGATGCCCGATGCGGACACCGTCCACATGGATCCGTTCTTCGCCCAATCGACCATGGTCATCCTGTGCGACATTCTCGATCCGGTCTCCGGCGAATCCTACAACCGCGACCCGCGCGGCACCGCCAAGAAGGCCGAGGCCTACATGAAGGCCGAAGGCATCGGCGACACCATCTATGTCGGCCCCGAAGCCGAGTTCTTCGTCTTCGACGACGTCAGGTACAAGGCCGATCCCTACAACACCGGGTTCAAGCTGGACTCGACCGAACTGCCGTCCAACGACGACACCGACTACGAGACCGGCAATCTCGGCCACCGCCCGCGCGTCAAGGGCGGCTACTTCCCTGTGCCGCCGATCGACAGCGCGCAGGACATGCGCTCCGAAATGCTGACCGTGCTCGCCGAAATGGGCGTGCGCGTCGAAAAGCACCATCACGAGGTTGCCGCTGCCCAGCACGAGCTCGGCATCAAGTTCGACACGCTGGTCCGCAACGCCGACAAGATGCTGATCTACAAATATGTCGTGCACCAGGTCGCCAACGCCTATGGCAAGACGGCCACCTTCATGCCGAAGCCGATTTTCGGCGACAACGGCTCGGGCATGCACGTCCACCAGTCGATCTGGAAGAACGGCAAGCCGACCTTCGCCGGCAATGAATATGCCGGCCTGTCGGAGTCGTGCCTGTTCTACATCGGCGGCATCATCAAGCACGCCAAGGCCATCAACGCCTTCACCAACCCGCTGACCAACTCCTACAAGCGCCTTGTGCCTGGCTATGAAGCCCCGGTGCTGCTCGCCTACTCCGCGCGCAACCGTTCGGCCTCGTGCCGCATTCCGTTCGGCTCGTCCCCGAAAGCCAAGCGCGTCGAGGTCCGCTTCCCCGATCCAGGCGCGAACCCCTACCTCGCTTTCGCCGCCATGCTCATGGCCGGCCTCGACGGCATCAAGAACAAGATCCACCCGGGACAGCCGATGGACAAGGATCTCTACGACCTGCCGCCGAAGGAACTGAAGAAGATCCCGACCGTCTGCGGTTCGCTGCGCGAAGCGCTGCAAAGCTTGGACAAGGACCGCGGCTTCCTGAAAGCCGGCGGCGTCTTCGACGACGACCAGATCGACTCTTACATCGAGCTCAAGATGGCCGAAGTGATGCGCTTCGAAATGACCCCGCATCCGGTCGAATACGACATGTACTATTCGGTCTGAACGATAAGCCTCAGCGACAAGGAAAAACCCCGGCGTCAGTTCAGACGCCGGGGTTTTTGTTTGACCAATAGCAGACCGTAGACGTGATAGCAGCAGGCTACGGCGCAGGCTTACGAAGCCTGCGCCGCTATAGATGCTTAGGCGGCCGCCGAAACCTGCGCGCTGGTCGCAACCTCCGCGATGGTCTTCAGGATCTGCGAAGCGATCTGGTAGGGGTCGCCTTGCGAATTCGGGCGGCGGTCTTCCAGGTAGCCCTTGTAGTCATTGTTGACGAAGGAATGCGGCACGCGGATCGAGGCGCCGCGGTCGGCGATGCCGTAGCTGAAGCGGTTCCACGGCGCGGTCTCATGCTTGCCGGTCAGGCGCTTGTCGTTGTCCGGGCCGTAGACGGCGATGTGGTCCATCAGGTTCTTGTCGAATTGAGCCATCAGCGCTTCGAAATAGGCCTTGCCGCCGACTTCGCGCATATAGGCGGTCGAGAAGTTGGCGTGCATGCCCGAGCCGTTCCAGTCGGTGTCGCCGAGCGGCTTGCAGTGATACTCGATGTCGATCTCGTATTTTTCGGTCAGGCGCTGCAAGAGATAGCGGGCCATCCACATCTGGTCGGCGGCCTTCTTGGAGCCTTTGCCGAAAATCTGGAATTCCCACTGGCCCTTGGCCACTTCGGCGTTGATGCCTTCATGGTTGATGCCTGCTGCGAGGCAGAGGTCGAGATGCTCCTCGACGATCTGGCGCGCGATCGGGCCGACATTCGAATAGCCGACGCCGGTGTAGTACGGACCCTGCGGCGCCGGATAGCCGCTCTCGGGGAAGCCGAGCGGACGGCCGTCCTTGTAGAAGAAATACTCCTGCTCGAAGCCGAACCAGGCGCCCTCGTCGTCGAGGATGGTGGCGCGCTTGTTGGACACATGCGGCGTCACGCCATCTGGCATCATCACTTCGCACATCACCAGCACGCCATTGGTGCGGGCCGGATCGGGGAACACGGCAACCGGCTTCAGCACGCAATCGGAGCTATGGCCTTCGGCCTGCTGCGTCGAGGAACCGTCGAAGCCCCACAGCGGCAGCTGCTCGAGCGTCGGGAACTCGGCGAACTCCTTGACCTGGGTCTTGCCGCGAAGATTGGGGACCGGCGTGTAACCATCGAGCCAGATATACTCGAGCTTGTATTTCGTCATTCTAGAGCCTCTCGTTGCTTGATCACCGAACCTGGATGACGCCGGCGCGCCGAGCCATCCAGCAGCCCAGCTGCCAAGCCAATAAAATGCAAATCGTGTGCCACTTCAGTTGGTCAGGGTGCGGCAAAAATGCCCTTTCATGCCGGTGACGAAGGCAAGCCGCCTAAGCAATGCGCCCGGATCGATCAAAGGCAGAATTTGCTTAAATAACAGGCAAATGCCGATCTTTCTTTAGGCATCTTGCCTAAATGAATTGCAGGACTTACCTTAATGGAAAGATGAATCGAAGAGCCTCTCCAGAAGAAAGGAGACCGACCATGGAAATCACCTCAGCCCGTCCGTCGGCCAAAATCCTGATGTTCCCGGTGGCAGCGCGTGCGGGTGCCTCAAATTTAGGCGTAAAGGCCAAGTTTGCGGCAGAGCTTGCTTCGCTGCGCGATCAGCCGCTTGACCATGGCGAGGCTTGGTATCATGAGGCCGCCATTGCGGACGCCGAACAGCCTCGCAAGAGCTAGGCGTCTTCCGCGCTGATAGATCGAACAGGCCCACAAATGAAAAACCCGGCGCGATCGCTCGCGCCGGGTTTTTTGTATGACACAGACCTGTCGGCTACTGTTTGGTATGCAGGTCGGTGCCGAGCGTATCCCTGACGAAGATCATGCCGATGACCAGCGACATTGCCGCGATCACCACCGGATACCAGAGCCCGTAGTAGATATCGCCCTTGTAGGCACTGAGCGCGAACACGATCGCCGGGAGGAAGCCGCCGAACCAGCCATTGCCGATGTGGTAGGGCAGCGACATGCCGGTGTAGCGGATGCGGGTCGGGAACATCTCAACCAGGATCGCCGCGATCGGCCCGTAGACCATGGTCACGTAGAGGACCAGGATGAACAGGATGCCGATGACCTTGGCCCAGTTGACCTGTGCCGGGTCGGCAAACATCGCAAACGCACCCGCTGCCGGAATGCTGTAGACGGTCACCTCGGTGGCGCCGGCTGCCTCATCCTTGGTCAGCACCTTGTCCTTGATCGCCTGCTCGGTCGGGACTGCGGTCTTTTCGCCTGCGCGGATGGCTGCCGCGTCGAGCTTCAGTTCGGGGTTGGCCGCGACAAAGGCGTCGAGCTTCTGGTCGGCAACCTTGGCGGCAGCGCGCTTCAGCGGATAACCACCATCCTGCAAGGCAATATTGATTGCCTTGCCGAAGGCTGCCTCTTTGGCCTTCAATTGATCGCCAGCCGCGACCGCGTCATAGGATTCAGCTGTCTCGTTGCCGATCTTGACTGTAGCAGGCGTTCCAGCCGCTGCCGTCGTCACGACGTCATAAGGCACCGAGTTCTTGCTGAGAAAGGCGGTCGCGATATCGCATGACGTCGTGTATTTGAAAGTGCCCGTGGGGTTGAACTGGAATTTGCAGTCGCCAGGCGCGGCGGTCACAGTCGCACGCGTTGTCTGTTGTGCCGTTGCCAGAGCTGGATTAGCCGCCCAGGTCAGCGCCTTAAACAGCGGGAAAGTGGTGACGATCGCCAGCGCAAGACCGGCCATGATAATCGGCTTGCGGCCGATCTTGTCGGAAAGCCAACCGAACACGACGAAGAAGATCGCGCCTACCGCCAGCGCGATGGCGACCATGATGTTGACCGACTGCGCGTCCACCTTGAGCACATTGGTAAGGAAGAACAGTGCGTAGAACTGGCCGTTGTACCAGACCACGGCCTGGCCGGCGGTGAGGCCGAAAAGCGCCAGCAGCGCAATTTTTGCATTCTTCCATTGGCCGAAGGCTTCCGACAAAGGCGCCTTGGAGCCCTTGCCCTCTTCCTTCATACGGACGAAGGCCGGCGATTCCGAAAGCGTCAGGCGAATCCAGACCGATATTGCGAGCAGGATGGCCGAGAGTAGGAATGGAATGCGCCAGCCCCAGGCCGCGAAATCCTCCTTGCTCAACGAATTCTGCACGGCCAGGATGATGATCAGCGACAGGAACAGGCCAAGCGTCGCTGTCGTCTGAATCCACGACGTATAGAAGCCACGGCGATCGTCGGGTGCATGTTCGGCGACATAGGTCGCGGCACCGCCATACTCACCGCCGAGCGCCAGGCCCTGCAGCATGCGCAGCCCAACCAGGATGATGGGCGCCGCGATGCCCCAGCTCGCCGAACCGGGAAGCAGGCCGACCAGGAAGGTCGACAGGCCCATGATCGTGATGGTGACGAGGAATGTGTATTTGCGGCCGACGAGATCGCCGATACGGCCGAACACCAGCGCGCCGAACGGCCGCACGAGGAAGCCGGCAGCGAAAACCAGCAGCGTGAAGATGTTGCGCGTCCCCTCCGGATAAGAGGCGAAGAATGTGGTGCCGATTGCGGCCGCCAATGCGCCGTAGAGATAGAAATCATACCATTCGAAAACCGTGCCGAGCGAGGAAGCGAAGATGACTTTCTTCTCCTCCCGCGTCATGCCGCGGCTGCTTCCGCTGGCGGTCGATGCCAATGCCATTGAACTGTCCTCCCGTGAATCGTCTGCCTTCGACGCTGGGCGTCATCGTCGGCGTTCCCTCCGAACGCGACTCGAACCCGACATCGGCGTAAAAAATGACAGAAAGCGACCGCCGGAGGCAGACAGACCTTGGATTTATGACTTTGGTATTAGGTGCAGTGCGGCAAAAGGCCGAGGATCAGGTCTTCAGCGCATCGAGCAGGCCGACGGCCGCCATCATGTCGCGTTTGCGGGCCGAGCGGCGTGCGACAGCCTCGGCATCCTGGCCCCAATGCTCGATCTGCCAGTCCTCGTCGACATGGCCGGCGGCCCAAGCCGCATCGCCATCGAGCGCACCGTAATCGACCGCCAGCGCCAGCAGCGCCGACCCGGTCAGCGAAGTCATGACATGGATTGCAGCCAGCCGCAGCGGCTCGGCACGCTGGGCAAGATGGGCGCCGAGGACGGCGAGGCTTTCGCGCGGCTGCTCGACATGGATGATGCCCTCGGCGAGGTTGAACCGAGCCCCTAATGTCGCCCTCGCCCAGTCGATCACCGGATCCCAATGCTGGTTCTGCCGCTCGACCAGCCCCTGCGGCGCGTCGGCGCGGTAGCAGGTCAGATCGGACGAGGCGAAGCGCAAGACGTCCTCCAGCACCGCCTGCGGGTCGCTGGCGACGCCGTCGATGGCGGTGTTGACCAGACGCAGCACCGGCATCGTGACCGGGTCGATGGTCTCGCCCTGTGCAGCGAACTCATTGGCGACCAGGGCGGCGGCGTTTTCGGTCGGCAGCGCCAGCAGCGCCTTGCCCGGCGTGCGCACCGGCTTGCCGTCGAGATGGACGGCAAAACCGTCTTCCACAGCTACGACCGACACGTCCTTGTAGAAGCGCTTCGGCAGGTGCGTCTTCATCTGGATCTGCGCGCGGCGCACCGGATCCGGATCGGACAGATGCTTTCCCGCTTCGAGGTCGTTGAGGATGTCACGCATGGTCGAACTTTCTATCCAGGTACCTGCTTGCGCGCCGGCCGGTTGACGATGATCAGGCCGACAGCGATCAGCCCAAGCGCCACAAAGATCCTGGTCGTCGGCGCCTCGCCCAGAATGATAGCGCCGCAGAGGACGCCGAACACCGGCGACAGAAAAGCGAAGCTCGACAGGCCCGATGCCGGATAGCGCCTGAGCAGCCAGAACCACAGCACATAGGTGAAGGCAACTATATAGAGCGACTGGAACAGCAGCGCCAATGTCGGCAAGGCAGTCATCGCGCGGATCGGCGGGCCGGTGAAAGGCATCACCAGGACACCGACAATGGCCGCACCGGCCAGCTGATAAAGCAGCAATTTCTCGGCACTGGTCTCGACCAGTTTCGAACGCTTGATGACGATGCTGGTCGCCGCCCACAGGATGCCGGAGCCGAGGCTCAGCAGATCACCCATTAAGGTCACGTCGTTGCCGCCGGCAATCCCGTCGGAAAACACCGCCACCAGGCCGCAGAAGGCGAGAACGAGCCCGCCAAGCTTGCGCGCGTTGATACGCTCACCGAGCAGGAAATGGCCGCCGATCAGGACCCAGAACGGCATGGTGTTGACCAGCAGTGTGTTGCGAGCAACGGTCGTGTATTCCAGCCCGATATAGAGGCACAGGAACTCGACGCCGAACAGCACGCCGACAATGATGCCGGCGACAAGCGACCCGTCGGCCTTAAACAGCCTGATGCCGCGCAGCCAGCACCAGCCGAGCACACAGAGCCCGCCGATGATCGAGCGTGCGATCGAGACGAAAACCGGATCGAAGCCGGCATAGGAGATCTTGGCGGCGACGTAGTTCAGTCCCCAGGAAAAGGTCAGCCCGACCATGATGGAAGCAGCCGCCAGATCGACCGCATCGCGGCGATCCAATGCCGAGGCAACGGCCAATGTCAGTCCTCCGCGCTGGCGTCGTCGAAGCCGATCAGGTTCCAGCTCTGGCGCATATGCGGCGGCATCGGCGCGGTGACGTCGATGACGCCCTTGTCCGGGTGCGGAATGACGATGCGGCGCGCATGCAGATGCAGGCGGTTCTGAATGCCGCCCGGAAAGTCCCAGTTGGTGTCGGCCTCGAAATATTTGGGGTCGCCGAGGATCGGGCAGCCGATATAGGCGGCATGAACGCGCAGCTGGTGGGTGCGGCCAGTGTACGGCTCCATTTCCAGCCAGGTCATCGTCTGAGCCGCCTGCTCGATGATGCGATAGTAGGACACGGCGTGGTCGGCGCCCTTTTCGCCATGGGCTGCCACGCGCACGCGGTCGCCGTCCTCGGTCGGTTCCTTGATCAGCCAGGTCGAGATCTTGTCCTCGCGCTTGGGCGGGACACCTTTGACCAGCGCCCAATAGGTCTTCTTGGTCTCACGCGCCCGGAATGACTCGGAAAGCTTCATCGCTGCAAGCCTGGTGCGGGCAACCACCAGCACGCCCGATGTGTCGCGGTCGAGCCGGTGCACCAGGCGCGGCTTCTCGCCCTTCTGGCTGCGCCAGGCCTCCAGCATGTCGTCGACATTGCGGGTGACGCCCGAGCCGCCTTGCACCGCCAGGCCCGCCGGCTTGTTGAAGACGAAGACTTTTGGATCTTCGTGGATCAGCATCTTGGCCAGCACATCGGCGTCGCCCTGGTTGCGGATCGAGTAACCCGTAAGCGCACTCTCGCCCTTCTTGTCGACCTCGAGCGGCGGCACACGCACCACCTGGCCGGGCTCGACACGGCTGTCGGCCTTGACCCGGCCGCCATCGACGCGGATCTGGCCCGAGCGCAGCAACTTCTGCAGATGGCCAAAGCCGAGGCCGGGGAAATGGGTCTTGAACCAGCGATCGAGCCGCATGCCCGCCTCGCCGGCCTCCACCGTGATCTGTTCTACGCCTGCCATGATTTTCGCTTTATCGGTTTCTAACGCGTG
The DNA here is from genome assembly GCF_040320115.1 of Mesorhizobium sp. M0802. Lineage (NCBI taxonomy): Bacteria > Pseudomonadati > Pseudomonadota > Alphaproteobacteria > Hyphomicrobiales > Phyllobacteriaceae > Mesorhizobium > Mesorhizobium sp. M0802. The sequence continues at coordinate 19,490 of NZ_JAMYOY010000034.1, read as the reverse complement.
ACCCCGAAATCTACTCCGGCTTTCGGAAAGGATCATGCGCAAGATCAAAGTTTCTGCAGCGCGTCCAGAGGATGCGGCGTGCTCCAGGTCGGGGCAATAACACTATGAAACGGTTCTTGCGAGCCAAAGTCCCAGAAACAGGGCGATAATGGCGCCAACGACGCTGGCCAGCGCATATCCCAACGCCGGCAGCGTCGCTCCGCGCTCCCATAGGGTCGCGAAATCGAGCGAAAAGGCGGAGAAGGTGGTGAAGCCGCCAAGGATGCCGGTGGCGACGAACAGCCGGAGCTCATTGGAACCGCCGCGCCGCATCAGCGCGGCGATGAACAGCCCCATAACAAAGGAGCCGACGATGTTGATCGCCATCGTCCCCCAGGGGTAGTTGGGGCCGACGAGGCGCAAGGCGCCGATGTTGGTCAGGTGGCGGATGCCGGCGCCGATGCCGCCGCCGACCACAACAAGAAGCAGATTGAACATGCCCGTTTACTGCCCGGCCAAGGCAGTGCGGTCAATCCCTTCAGGCTAACGCCTCAGGTCGTCTCGACCTTCTTTGCCTTGCTCGAGCCGATCATCTTCCAGTTCTTGTAGAACATGGAATTGATGCGCTCGACGGTGACCGAAACGATGGCGAGAAGTCCGGCGATGAAGCCGGGGAACGGCGACGGCCGGATGATGTCCATGAACACGCAGTAGCGGCGTCCGTCATACTCGTTGACCGAGCGGTGCAGCAGCGTGTCGTCGAAAATATAGAGCGGGTTGTCGTGCCAGTAATTCCTGGCGCCGTTGCATTCGACGAAAACCTCTGCCTTCACCGGCAAGAGATTGTAGAGGATGCGCAGGCTGAGCCGGAGCGGTCCGAAATGCCAGGAAGTCGATTCCTTGCCTCTGAAGACAGACACGGCAACGGTCTTGATGTATTTGAAATCCTTGTTGAATTCCACGACATTGTCGATCCGGTGCTTGCCGTACCACTGATAGACATACATGCCGCGACGACCGGTGCCGAAATTGGCGTCGATATCGGCGATGATCTCGTCCTTGCGCGCCTTGAAGACGTCAAGAACCTCGTTGACCTCGCGCTGATAATCGGCGGGAAACTGCTCCAGCTTCCACACGCCCGGGTTCCTGTAGCAAACGAGGTCCACCAGCAGATTGAAGGGCGACAGCAGCCAGGTGAAGATGCCATTGCCGAGGAAATAGCCGCGCAACAGCGACAGATCCTTGTTGGCGTTGCGCAGCACATCGATCAGGCCGCAGACGATCCAGATCGTGGTCAGGATCGGAATGAAATAGAAGCCGAGCGCGAGCAGCGGGACAGCAATCACAGCCTGGCGAAGCATTTTGCGAAGGGATTTTGTCATTTTCTTTGCGCGCGGCGCGCTGTCCCCGTTCCGAATTATCGCCCGTCCTGGCAGCCTCCCGGCCGAGTCATGCGACGTGATAGGGCTTTTTGTCATGCGGTACAATCACACTGCTGTGACTGGCGGGGACAGAATTTCAGTTCATCGCGGGCAGGCCGAGTTCGTCCCGTTTGTCCCGCGCACCTATTTTTCCCGCTCGCTGCGCAGCTTTGCCCAATAGTCCAGCCGTTTCTTGATATCGCGCTCGAAGCCGCGTTCGGGCGGATCGTAAAAGGTCTGCCGGCCCATCTTTTCGGGGAAATAGTCCTGGCCGGAAAAGGCATCGGGCTGGTCGTGATCGTAGCGGTAGCCGGCGCCGTAATCCTCCTCTTTCATCAGCTTGGTCGGCGCGTTGAGGATGTGCTTGGGCGGCAGCAGCGAACCGAACTCCTTCGCCGCCCGCGTGGCTGCCTTGAAGGCGGTATAGACGGCGTTGGATTTGGGCGCGGTGGCGAGATAGACGGTGGCCTCGGCGAAGGCCAGTTCGCCTTCGGGCGAGCCGAGATAGTCGTAGGCGTCCTTGGCGGCGTTGGCGATAACCAGCGCCTGCGGGTCGGCCAGCCCGATATCCTCCATCGCCATGCGCACCAGCCGGCGGCCGAGATAGAGCGGATCCTCGCCGGCGTCGAACATGCGGGCAAGATAATAAAGCGCCGCGTCCGGGTCGGACCCGCGCACCGATTTGTGCAGCGCCGAGATCAGATTGTAGTGACCGTCCTGGCCCTTGTCATAGATCGGCGCGCGGCGCTGGACGATGCGCTGCAGCCCTTCGGGATCGAAAACCTCGCCGGGTTTGGCGGCGCGCCAGACTTCCTCGGCCAGCGTCAGCGAGGCCCGGCCGTCACCATCGCTCATGCGGATGAGCATCGCCCGCGCCTCATCGTCGAGCGGCAGCGCCCTGCCCTCTGTCTCCTCCGCGCGCGTCATCAGCTTGGCGATGCTCTCCTCGCCCAGCGAGTGAAACACCAGCACCCGCGCGCGCGACAGAAGCGCGGCGTTCAGCTCGAAGGACGGATTTTCGGTCGTGGCGCCAACCAGCACGACGGTGCCGTCCTCCATGACCGGGAGGAAAGAGTCTTGCTGGGCGCGGTTGAAGCGATGGATCTCGTCGACGAACAGCAGCGTTTGGCGGCCATTGGTGCGACGCAGCTTTGCCGCCTCGAACACTTTCTTCAAATCGGCAACGCCGGAAAACACCGCCGAGATCTGCTCGAAGGCAAGGCTGGTCTCGCCGGCCAGCAGCCGCGCCACGGTTGTTTTGCCGGTGCCGGGTGGCCCCCAGAAAATCATCGAGCCGAGCGAACCGGAGTTGATCAGCCGCGTCAGTGCGCCGTCTGGCCCGGTCAGATGCTCCTGGCCGACGACCTCGTCCAGGTTTTTCGGGCGCAGCCGATCGGCCAAAGGCCGGCCGGGCGGCGCTCTTTCCGGTTCATCGACGCTGAACAGATCGGCCATCTAGGTCTTCTGGTTGGAGCACGATCCTCAGAAATGGGAAGATCGCCTCAGTAACGCAACACCTGGCGCAGTATCTGCCCGCCGCGCTCGACGGTAAAGCGCCACCAGCGTGTATCCTGCTGGGCAAGCTGCGCCAGTGTCGCCGCCGTATCGACCGTCGTGCCGTTCACCTCGCGCACGATGTCGCCCGGCTGGAAGCCGAAATCGGCGGCCGGCGAATCGCGGTTGATGTCGACCACGGTGACCCCCTTGAGGTCGGTGCGCAGGCCGAGCCGCTGGGCGAGCCTGGGCGACAGTTCCGCGACCTTGGCGCCGGAGAACGGGCTGCGGCCATGCAGGGTCACTTCCGACGCCTTGGCGCCTTCCGGCGCGCGCTCCAGTGCAATCTCCATCGTCGCCTGCTGGCCCTTGCTCAGGATGGCGAAGCTCGCCTTGGTGCCGATCGACAGGGTCGCCATGCGGTAGTCCAGCGCCTCGATGCCTTCGACGGTCGTGCCATTGAGCTGCAGCACGACGTCGCCGGGCTTCAGCCCTGCCTTGGCCGCCGGTCCGGCTTCCTCGACCGACGACACCAGCGCGCCGGTCGGCTTCTCCATGCCAAGCGATTCGGCGATCTGCGGTGTGACCGCTTCGAACTCGGCGCCTATATAGGGCCGCTCGAAGAAATCGAGCCCGGCCTTGGCCGCGTCGGCGAAGGCGCGCACCATGTTGGCGGGGATGGCAAAGCCGATGCCGATCGAGCCGCCGCTGCGGCTGTAGATGGCGGTGTTGATGCCGACCAACTGGCCGCCCATGTTGATCAGCGCGCCGCCGGAATTGCCGGGATTGATGGCGGCGTCGGTCTGGATGAAGTAGCCCGAATCCGAAACGCCGATATGGCTGCGGGCAAGCGCCGACACGATGCCGCTGGTGGTGGTCTGGCCGACGCCGAACGGATTGCCGATGGCCAGCACCAGGTCGCCGACCTCGAGCGCGTCGGAATCGCCGATGGCAATCACCGGGAACGGCTTGTCGGAGGTGATCTTGAGCACGGCGAGGTCAAGCGTCTCGTCCTTGAGCATGACCTTCGAGGTGAATTCGCGCCCGTCGGCGGTCGCGACCTTGACCTCGTCGGCATCCTTGATCACGTGGAAATTGGTGACGACGACGCCGCTCGGGTCGACCAGCACGCCCGAGCCGAGCGAGGATTGTGCGCGCGGCTGCGCGCGGCCGAAGAATTCCTCGAAGAAAGGATCGCCGTCAAAGGGCGACGTGACCTTGGCCGTCTGCGAAGCATAGACATTGACCACGGCCGGCGCCGTCTGCTTGACCAGGGGGGCAAACGACAGCTGCACCTCTTCGCGGCCGAACGGCACGCGCTTGTCGGGACCGGAGGTGCCGTTCTCGCCTTCGACGCCATGCAGGAGGTCGGTCAGCACATCGGAGAGCCCCGGGTCGGCTGGCTTGGCGGCGTCCTCGGCCAGAGCCTGCCTGACTGTCGGCGCGGCTGCGAACGCCATCATGGCGAAGAGCAGAACAAGAGACAGTCGGTTGGCGCGCATTCGCGAATCCTCCAAGGCAAGTTCGGGGGCATTGTCCCGACGATTGTGCAGAATGAAAGGCTAATGCACTGAAATGCGGCGATTGTCGTGCAAAAGCACTTGGCCGGCAGGCAAAAAAGCCTGGCGAAGCATGCCCTCGCGACAATGCAAAAAAGGGGCCCGAAGGCCCCTTGAAGTCATTCCTGAAAAACCGAGCCTTATGCGGCAGCGGCTTCCTCGTCGGTGCCTTCGGCCTCGATGCGGGCGCGGTCGCCGGCGCCCTTGGCCAAGGTGTCGCGATCGACGAACTCGATGACTGCCATGGCGGCATTGTCGCCGTGGCGGAAGCCGGCCTTCATGATGCGCAGATAGCCGCCATTGCGGGTGGCGTAGCGCGGCGCGATGGTGTCGAACAGACGCTTGACGACGCCTTCATTGCCGATCTGGGCAATGACCTGGCGGCGCGCATGCAGGTCGCCGCGCTTGCCGAGCGTCACCAGCTTCTCGACGATCGGACGCAAATCCTTCGCCTTCGGCAGGGTGGTGACGATCTGTTCGTGTTCGAGCAGCGACACGGCGAGGTTGGCGAACATCGACTTGCGATGGCTAATGCTTCGGGCGAAGCGGCGGCCTTTAAAACCGTGGCGCATGGCTCTTTTCCTTCTTCAGTTGTTCAAGAGGCCGTGGCCTCTGATGGTTTTCCGCATGACCGTCGGATCGAGCGGCCCACGCCGCCAATCCTTGGAAATTCATGCTCAATATTGGTCTTCGTAACGCTTGGCGAGGTCTTCGATGTTTTCCGGCGGCCAGTCCGGCACTTCCATGCCGAGGTGCAGGCCCATCGCCGCGAGCACTTCCTTGATCTCGTTCAGCGACTTGCGGCCGAAGTTCGGGGTGCGCAGCATCTCGGCTTCGGTTTTCTGGATAAGATCGCCGATATAGACGATGTTGTCGTTCTTCAGGCAGTTGGCCGAACGCACCGAAAGCTCGAGTTCGTCCACCTTCTTGAGCAGCGCCGGGTTGAAGGCGAGCTCGGTGACGGCCTCGGTGGCGACTTCCTTCTGCGGCTCGTCGAAATTGACGAACAGGCCAAGCTGGTCCTGCAGGATGCGGGCAGCGAAAGCCACCGCGTCCTCCCCCGAGATCGAACCGTCGGTCTCGATAGTCATGGTCAGCTTGTCATAGTCGAGAACCTGGCCCTCGCGGGTGTTCTCGACCTTGTAGGAGACCTTCTTGACCGGCGAATACAGGCTGTCGACCGGGATCAGGCCGATCGGCGCGTCTTCGGCGCGGTTGCGGTCGGCCGGCACGTAACCCTTGCCGGTGTCGACGGTGAATTCCATGCGGATTTCAGCGCCCTCGTCCAGCGTGCAGATGACGTGGTCGGGGTTGAGGATCTCGACGTCGCCAACCGTCTGGATGTCGCCAGCCAGAACCGCACCCGGGCCCTGCTTGCGAACGACCATGCGCTTGGGACCATCGCCTTCCATGCGGATGGCGATTTCCTTGATGTTGAGGACGATGTCGGTCACGTCCTCACGCACGCCGGCAATCGACGAGAATTCATGCAGAACGCCGTCGATCTGCACGGCGGTGACAGCCGCACCGCGCAGCGAAGACAAAAGCACGCGGCGCAGCGCGTTGCCGAGCGTCAGGCCGAAGCCACGCTCGAGCGGCTCGGCGACCAGCGTGGTCAGCGTCTTCTTCTTCGACGAGAACTCGATCTTGTTCGGCTTGATCAGTTCCTGCCAATTTTTCTGGATCATGATGCTTTCCTTCCGTTGACCCGCCACCATCCAATCGTGGCGGGCGACCTGGAGTGCCGTGGAGGAGCGCCTTGAGGCGCTCGCGCGGCGTTCGGTAATGTCTTAGACGCGGCGCTTCTTGCGCGGGCGGCAGCCATTGTGCGGGATCGGCGTCACATCACGGATCGAGGTGATGGTGAAGCCGGCAGCCTGCAGGGCGCGAAGCGCCGATTCACGACCGGAGCCGGGTCCGCAGACCTCGACTTCGAGCATGCGCATGCCGTGTTCCTGGGCCTTCTTGGCGACGTCTTCGGCAGCCATCTGGGCGGCGAACGGGGTCGACTTGCGCGAACCCTTGAAGCCCTGGGCACCGGCCGACGACCAGGCAATGGAATTGCCCTGCGCGTCGGTGATGGTGATCATCGTGTTGTTGAAGGTCGAATTGACGTGGGCAACGCCCGACGAGATGTTCTTGCGTTCGCGACGGCGAACACGAGCGGCTTCCTTGGCCATGATAGTCCTTTCAATTGATCTCTACACCGCCGTAATGCCAGCGGCTCCACCTTTGAAAGCGAGTAGTGAGCAGGGACCAGCGAATAGGGAACCCCTACTCGCTAATGGCTACTCGCTATTCGCTCACTTACTTCTTCTTGCCGGCAATCGACTTGGCCGGGCCCTTGCGGGTGCGTGCATTGGTGTGCGTGCGCTGGCCGCGAACCGGCAGCGAACGGCGGTGACGCAGACCGCGGTAGCAGCCGAGGTCCATGAGACGCTTGATGTTCATCGACACTTCGCGGCGCAGGTCGCCTTCGACCTGGTAGTCGCGGTCGATGGTCTCGCGGATCTGCAGCACTTCCGCGTCCGTCAGCTGGTTGACGCGGCGCTCGGCCGGGATGCCGACCTTGTCGACGATCTCCTGGGCGAACTTCTTGCCAATGCCGTGAATGTACTGAAGCGCAATGACGACGCGCTTGTTGGTCGGAATGTTGACGCCGGCTATACGAGCCATATTCTTCTCTTCTCCATGTGGGACCGGCCGGCCTTCAAAACAAGGCATGCGCGGCGCTGTTCAAATTACCCCGCGTCCGGTGGAGGCCGGCCCTTGCGGGAGTTCCCTAGTTTCAATGCGGCTGCCTTGCCCTTGCGGACAAGCAAGCCTCATGCCTGATAGGAAGACGGGCCGCCATAACCCAGCGAACCGTTCCAGTCAAGCGCAATCTTTACTTTGCCGTAACGGTTTCCCGCGTCACCGCCGCGAGCAGCGCTTCAATCTCCGCCGTCACGGTCTCGACAGGGGCCATGCCGTCGACACTCCTAAGCGAGCGTTTGGCATAATAATAGCCGATCAGCGGCGCGGTCTTCTTGTAATATTCCCGCAGGCGCTCTTCGAACACCACCGGATTGTCGTCCTTGCGCACCGGCTGTCCGGCGGCCTTGGCGTCGTCGGCGCGCTTGACGATGCGGCCGACCAGCGCTTTGTCGTCGACGACGAACTCGATCACGGCATCGAGGCCAATGCCGCGCTCGGCGAGCATCGATTCAACCGCATCAGCCTGCACCAGCGTGCGCGGATAGCCGTCGAGAATGAAACCGTTGATGCAATCGGGCTGATCGATGCGCTCGGCCACGATGGCGTTGACGATGGCGTCGGAAACCAGCTCGCCGGCATCCATCACCGCCTTGGCGCGCTTGCCGACTTCGGTGCCGGCCTGCACGGCCGCCCGCAGCATGTCACCCGTCGACAGCTGCGGTATGCCGTATTTTTCTACCAGTCTTTGTGCTTGCGTCCCCTTGCCCGCTCCTGGCGGCCCAAGCAATATCAATCTCATCTGGCCTTCTTCCCCCCGCGCAGCTTCGACTTCTTGATCAGGCCCTCATACTGGTGCGCGATCAGGTGACCCTGGATCTGCGCCACCGTATCGAGGGTTACACTGACCACGATCAGAAGCGATGTGCCACCGAGGTAGAATGGTACGCCAGTCGCCGAAATCAGGAACTCGGGCAGCAGGCACACCAGCACCAGATAGATGGCGCCGACGACGGTGATGCGCGTCAGGACATAGTCGATGTAATCGGCGGTGCGCTCACCCGGACGGTAGCCCGGAATGAAGCCGGAATGCTTCTTGAGCTGGTCGGCGGTGTCCTTCGGATTGAACACGATGGCCGTGTAGAAGAAGGCGAAGAACACGATCATTGCCGCATAGAACAGCATGTAGAGCGGCTGGCCGTGGCCGAGCGAGGCGAGCACGGTGCTTGCCCAGGCCGGCAGGTTTGTCGTCTGCGAGAAGCCGGCGACCGTTGCCGGCAGCAAAAGCAGCGACGACGCGAAGATCGGCGGAATGACGCCCGACGTGTTGAGCTTCAGCGGCAGATGCGAGGTATCGCCCTGGAACATGCGGTTGCCGACCTGGCGCTTCGGATACTGGATCAGCAGGCGGCGCTGCGCGCGCTCGAAGAACACGATCAGCGCGATGACGATGATAGCCAGCACGATGATCGCGAGTATCAGCCCGGTCGATAGGGCGCCGGTGCGGCCGAGCTCCAGCGTGCCGGAGATGGCGCGCGGCAGGCCGGCGACGATGCCGGAAAAGATGATCAGCGAAATGCCGTTGCCGATGCCGCGGGCGGTGATCTGCTCGCCCAGCCACATCAGGAACATGGTTCCGCCAACCAGCGTGACGACGGTCGAGATGCGGAAGAACATGCCGGGATCATTGACGATGCCGTTGCCGCCTTCCAGGCCCACCGAAATGCCGTAGGCCTGCACCAGCGCCAGGAGTACCGTGCCGTAGCGCGTGTACTGGTTGATGACCTTGCGGCCCTGCTCGCCTTCCTTTTTCAGCGCCTCCAGCGACGGAATGACCGAGGTCATCAGCTGCATGATGATGGAGGCTGAGATGTAAGGCATGATGCCGAGCGCGAAGATCGCCATGCGCTGCACGGCGCCGCCGGCGAACATGTTGAACATGCCGAGCACGCCCTTGGCCTGCGAAGAGAAGGCCTGCGCGAATGCATCCGGATTGATGCCGGGCAGCGGGATATAGGTGCCGAGGCGATAGACGAGCAGCGCGCCGACGGTGAACCAGATTCGCTTCTTCAGGTCCTCCGCCTTGGCGAAAGCCGCAAAATTCAGATTCGAGGCTAGTTGTTCCGCAGCCGAAGCCATGCCTGATTCTCCGCTAGAGCATGATGCCGAAAAGTGTGAAGCGGTTTTCGGACAACGTCATGCGCTACTTCTTTGATTTGTATGTCACGCTCGATGCCCGCAGCTCAGGCGGCGCGTGGCACCGAAGCTCACGAGATAAGCTCCGGGCTCTAAACATGCAAGCGGCCGCGTTGACGCGGCCGCCTAATTGATTGGATCAAAGCGCAATCGTGAACAAAAACGGATACCGTTCCTGCCGACCGCGCTTCAAATTGCCGTTACTCCGCTGCCGCTTCCGGCAGCTTGACCGAACCGCCGGCCTTTTCGATCTTCTCGATCGCGGCCTTGGAGGCGCCCGCGACGTCGAAGGCAAGCTTTGCCTTGAGCTCGCCGTCCGAGAGGATGCGCACGCCGTCCTTGACGCGGCGGATGACGCCGGCGGCAACGAGCGCCTCGGCCGTCACGGTCGCCTTGGCGTCAAGCTTCTTGGCATCGAGCGCCGTCTGGATACGAGCCAGCGACACGACGACAAAGCTCTTGGCGAAGATGTTATTGAAGCCACGCTTCGGCAGGCGCCGATAGAGCGGCATCTGGCCGCCCTCGAAGCCGTTGATGGCAACGCCGGAGCGCGCCTTCTGGCCCTTGACGCCGCGACCGCCGGTCTTGCCCGAGCCGGAGCCGATGCCACGGCCGAGACGCTTCTTAGAGTGCGTCGCGCCGTCCTTGTCACGCAGATCGTTGAGTTTCATCTGGGTTCTCCTGCGCTTTTGCTCAGCCCTCGTCCACGACGCGGACGAGATGCTGGACGGCAGCGATCATGCCGCGCACCGAGGGAGTGTCCTCCAGAGTGCGCTGCTTGTGCATCTTGTTGAGGCCGAGGCCGACCAGCGTCGCGCGCTGTTCCTTCGGGCGGCGGATCGGCGAACCGATCTGCTCAACGGTGATGGTCTTGGTTGCTTTCTTGGCCATGGTCAAAATCCCTGGTCAGATCGACTATTCTTCAGCCGCAACGGCGGTGCCGCGGCGGGCCTGAAGGGTCGAATACTTGATGCCGCGTGCAGCAGCCACATCCTTGGGATGCATCTGGCTCTTCAGCGCGTCGAATGTGGCACGAACCATGTTGTAGGGGTTCGACGAACCCATCGACTTGGCGACCACGTCATGCATGCCGAGCGTCTCGAAGACAGCGCGCATCGGGCCGCCGGCGATGATGCCGGTACCCTGCTTGGCAGCGCGCAGCAGCACGCGTCCGGCGCCCCAGCGTCCTTCGACGTCGTGGTGCAGCGTGCGGCCCGAGCGCAGCGGCACGAAAATCATGTCGCGCTTGGCCGACTCAGTTGCCTTGCGGATCGCTTCCGGCACTTCGCGCGCCTTGCCGTGACCGAAGCCGACGCGGCCCTTCTGGTCGCCGACGACGACGAGTGCTGCAAAACCGAAGCGACGGCCGCCCTTGACGACCTTGGCGACACGGTTGATGTGGACGAGCTTGTCCACCATGCCGTCATCGCGTTCTTCACGATCGCGGCCGCGGCCGCCATCCCTACGTTCCTGTGCCATATCCTGTTCCTTGTTTTTTTCCGGAAGCACGGTTGCTGATAAGATCCGGTGCGCCTCTTTGGGTCACCGGGGGCGAATTATTTTTCCTTGCATGATCTTGTCCGAAAAGTCTGCAACTTTTTGCTGCGCTGACCTTCGGTTCGGGATCAGGCAATTAGAAGCTCAGACCGCCTTCACGGGCAGCCTCGGCCAGCGCCTTGACGCGGCCGTGATAGATATAGGCGCCGCGGTCAAAGACGACTTCCTTGACGCCGGCCTTCGAAGCACGCTCGGCGATCAGCTTGCCAACAGCGGCTGCTGCCTCGGTGTCGGCGCCGGTCTTGAGCGAACCCTTGAGGTCCTTCTCGAGTGTCGATGCAGCCGCGATGGTATGGCCCTTGGCATCGTCGATGACCTGCACGTAGATGTTCTTCGACGTGCGGTGAACCGAGAGACGCGGACGTTCGCCGGCGACCTTCTTGATCTGGCGGCGGACGCGCTGCGCGCGGCGCTGGATGGATTCCTTGGTAGCCATGATAGTCTTCCTTGCCTTCAAAAAACGGGGGCCGCCATGTGCGGTAGGCGAAAGCGCCTCCCGCGACCGCTCCCCGCGGCGTTGCACTTCTTTGGCTTGGCCTTTTCCGAAAAGTCTGCAACTTTTCGGGGCCAGGCCTACTACTTCTTCTTGCCTTCCTTGCGGACGATCTTCTCGCCGGCATAGCGGACACCCTTGCCCTTGTAGGGCTCGGGACCGCGATACTCGCGGATCTCGGCTGCAACCTGGCCGACCTGCTGCTTGTCGATGCCGGTCACGGTGATTTCCGTCGGCTTCGGCACGGTGATCGTGATGCCGGCCGGCGTCTCGTAAACGACGTCGTGGCTGAAGCCAAGCGCCAGCTGCAGGTTCTTGCCCTGGAGTGCCGCGCGATAGCCGACGCCGGTGATCTCGAGCTTCTTCTCGAAACCGTCCTTGACGCCCTGCAGGATGTTGACGATCTGCGTGCGCGACATGCCCCACTTGGAGCGGGCGGTCTTGGTCTGGTCACGCGGCTGGACAGCGATTTCGCTGCCTTCCATCTTGACCAGCACTTCGTCGTTCACCACGAACTTCAGCTCGCCCTTGGGGCCCTTCGCCGTCACGGTCTGGCCGTTGACGGTCGCGGTCACGCCCTGCGGCAGCGAAACGGGTTTCTTTCCAATACGAGACATTTGGTTGTCCTCGTCACTTCTCTTGTTTCAGGTCTGCCGAATTAGAAAATCTGGCAGAGGATTTCGCCGCCGACATTCTGTTCGCGTGCTTCGTGATCGGCCATCACGCCCTTCGGCGTCGAAAGGATGGCGATGCCGAGGCCGTTGGCGACGTGCGGGATCGACTTGGCCGAAACGTAAACGCGGCGGCCAGGCTTCGAGACGCGGGCGATTTCGCGCACGACCGGAGCACCGTCGAAATACTTCAGCTCGATTTCGATTTCGGACTTGCCGTTGTCGAAGTCGGTCTGGCTGTAGTCGCGGATATAGCCTTCAGCCTTCAGCACGTCGAGGACGCGGGTACGCAGGCGCGACGCCGGCGTCGAAACGCTCGACTTCTTACGGCCATACGCGTTGCGGATGCGGGTCAGCATATCGCCGAGAGGATCGCTCAATGACATGTTATGTCCTCCTTACCAGCTCGACTTGACCAGGCCCGGGATCTGGCCGTTATTGCCGAGATCACGAAGCGCGATGCGCGATACTTTGAGCTTGCGATAATAGGCGCGCGGACGGCCGGTAACTTCGCAGCGGTTGCGGATGCGGATCTTGGCCGAGTTGCGCGGCAGGGCAGCAAGCTTCAGCTGAGCGCGGAAACGCTCTTCCATCGGCTTGGACTGGTCCATGATGATCGCCTTGAGCGCTGCGCGCTTGGGACCGTACTGGTCGGCAAGCTTGCGGCGCCTGTTGTTCTTCTCGACTGAGCTGGTCTTTGCCATTTCAGATTTTTCCTTTTCTCGCTGCCGTTACTGGCGGAAGGGGAAGTTGAAGGCCTTGAGCAATGCCCTGGCTTCGTCGTCCGTCTTCGCAGTCGTACAAACGATGACGTCCATGCCCCAGATCTGATCAACCTTGTCGTAGTTGATCTCCGGGAACACGATGTGTTCCTTGATGCCCATGGCGTAGTTGCCACGGCCATCGAAGCTCTTCGGATTCAGTCCGCGAAAGTCGCGGACGCGCGGCAGTGCGATGTTCACGAGACGGTCGAGGAACTCGTACATGCGTTCCTTGCGCAGCGTGACCTTGGCGCCGATCGGCATCTTCTCGCGGACCTTGAAGCCGGCGATCGAATTACGGGCGCGGGTGACGACGGCCTTCTGGCCGGCGATCATCGCCAGGTCTTCGGCCGCGATCGAAGGCTTCTTCGAATCCGCGGTCGCTTCGCCGACGCCCATGTTCAGCACGATCTTGTCGATGCGCGGAACCTGCATCTCGTTCTCGTAGCCGAACTGCTCCTGCAGCGCCTTGCGGATGGTCTCGTTGTAGACCTGCTTGAGGCGCGGCGTGTTCTGGGCCTTGGACTGTTTGCTTTCAGCCTTGGGCTTCGTGGTTTGAGCCTTAGCCATTGATGACTTCTCCCGAGCGCTTGGCGACGCGCACCTTCTTGCCGTCCTTCTGGAAGATGAAGCCGACGCGGGTCGGCTTGCCATCCTTGGGGTCGGCGAGCGCGATGTTCGACAGCTGGATCGGCGCTTCCTTGGTGATGATCCCGCCCTCTTGGGACTGGGACTGCTTCTGGTGACGACGGATCATGTTGACGCCGCGCACCAGCGCGGTGTCTTCCTTCGGCTGAACCGAGAGGACTTCGCCCGAACGGCCCTTGTCCTTGCCGGCCAGCACGACGACCTTGTCGCCTTTTCTAATCTTTTGCATTGGTCCGGCTCCTTACAGCACTTCAGGCGCGAGCGAGATGATCTTCATGTGGTTCTTGGCGCGGAGTTCGCGCGGAACCGGTCCGAAGATACGCGTGCCGATCGGCTCTTTCTTGTTGTCGACGAGAACGGCCGCGTTCTTGTCGAAACGGATCACGCTGCCGTCCGGGCGGCGGATGTCCTTGGCCGTGCGAACCACGACCGCCTTCATCACATCGCCCTTCTTAACGCGGCCGCGCGGAATGGCTTCCTTGATCGACACCACGATGATGTCGCCTACGGAAGCGTATTTCCGCTTCGAGCCGCCCAGCACCTTGATGCACATGACACGACGGGCGCCGGAATTATCCGCGACGTCGAGGTTTGTTTGCATCTGAATCATGACTGGCCGCCTTCTTCTCTTCTAACGGGACGGGCTCAAAGCCCCTCCCCGGTCTGTCCAAAATTCGGTTTGTTACGCCTGGTCCGAAGACACGACGATCCAGCGCTTGTCCTTGGAAATCGGCTTCGATTCCTGGATGAACACCTGATCGCCGACCTTGTGGGCGTTGTTCTCGTCGTGCGCCTTGTACTTCTTGGTCATGCGCACGGTCTTCTTCATCACGGGATGCGTGAAGCGCCGTTCGACCTTGACGACTACCGTCTTCTCGTTCTTGTCGCTGACGACAGTGCCCTGCAGAATGCGCTTTGGCATGATTTTCGTCCTTAAGCCTTCTTGGCCGCGGACTTTTCCGCAGCGATGGTCTTGATACGCGCAATGTCCTTGCGAACCTGCCGCACGCGCGCGGTCTTCTCGAGCTGGCCGGTGGCCTTCTGGAAGCGCAGGTTGAACTGCTCCTTCTTCAGGCTGGCCAGATCGTCGGTCAGCTGGTCCTGGGTCTTCGTCCGGATGTCTTCGGCTTTCATGATCAGCCCGTCCTTATTCTGCGATGCGCTGTACGAAGCGCGTCCTGACCGAGAGCTTGGCCGCGCCGAGACGCAGCGCCTCACGGGCGGTTTCTTCGTTGACGCCGTCGATCTCGAACATCATGCGGCCCGGCTTGACGCGCGCCGCCCAGTAATCGACAGCGCCCTTGCCCTTGCCCATGCGCACTTCGGTCGGCTTCGACGTCACCGGCACATCAGGGAAAATACGGATCCACACGCGGCCGGCACGCTTCATCTCACGAGTGATCGCGCGGCGGGCCGCCTCGATCTCACGCGCGGTGACGCGGTTCGGCTCCAGCGCCTTCAGCCCGAAACCACCGAAATCCAGGTTGGTGCCGCCCTTTGCGGTACCATGGATACGGCCCTTGAACTGCTTGCGGAACTTTGTGCGCTTTGGCTGCAGCATCGTTCTAACTCCAAATTCCTAAATAATCAGGCGTTTTCGCGACGACGACCGCGTTCGCGATCACCACCACCGCCATGCGCAGCATCACCCTCGGTCGCGCGACGCTCCGAAGCCATCGGATCGTGCTCGAGGATTTCGCCCTTGAACACCCAGACCTTGACGCCGCAGATGCCGTAAGCCGTATGCGCTTCGGCCGTGCCATAGTCGACATCGGCGCGCAGCGTATGCAGCGGCACGCGGCCTTCGCGGTACCATTCCATGCGTGCAATCTCGGCGCCGCCGAGACGGCCGGCGCAGTTGATGCGGATGCCTTCGGCGCCCAGGCGCATGGCCGACTGAACGGCGCGCTTCATGGCGCGGCGGAACGCGATACGACGCTCGAGCTGCTGGGCGATCGACTGGGCGACCAGGGTCGCGTCGATTTCCGGCTTGCGCACTTCAACGATGTTCAAGTGCGTCTCGGACTTCGTCATCTCCATCAGCTTCTTGCGAAGCTTTTCGATGTCGGCGCCCTTCTTGCCGATGATCAGGCCCGGGCGCGCCGCATGGATGGTGACGCGGCACTTCTTGTGCGGGCGCTCGATCACGACCTTCGAAATCGCAGCCTGCTTGAGTTCCTTTTCAAGATATTTGCGGATCTTGATGTCCTCATGCAGCAGTTTGCCGTACTCGCCGGTGTTCGCGAACCAGCGCGAATCCCAGGTGCGGTTGATGCCGAGGCGCAGACCGATCGGATTGACTTTCTGGCCCATTATGCGGCCTCCCCTTTTTCTTCGACTTCACGAACGACGATCGTGAGGTGCGAGAACGGCTTTTCGATACGGCTGGCGCGACCGCGGCCACGAGCATGGAACCGCTTCATGACGATCGACTTGCCGACATAGGCTTCCGCCACGATCAGCGCATCGACGTCGAGGTCGTGGTTGTTTTCCGCGTTGGCGATCGCCGATTCCAGCGTCTTCTTGACCGTGCCGGAAATCCGCTTGGCCGAGAATTCGAGATCGGAAAGCGCTGTCGCGACCTTCTTGCCGCGGATCAGCGCGGCAACCAGGTTCAGCTTCTGCGGGCTGATACGGATCGTGCGCAGAACGGCGCGCGCTTCGTTGTCAGCAAGCCTGCGCGGAGCTTTGGCCTTGCCCATGATTATTTCCTCTTCGCCTTCTTATCCGCGCCGTGACCGTAATAGGTCCGGGTCGGAGCGAATTCACCGAACTTGTGACCGACCATGTCCTCGTTCACCGAGACGGGAACATGCTTCTGGCCGTTGTAGACACCGAAGGTGAAGCCGACGAACTGCGGCAGGATGGTGGAGCGACGGCTCCACATCTTGATCACCTCATTGCGACCACCTTCACGAACCTTGTCCACCTTCTTGAGAAGGTAGCCGTCGATGAAGGGGCCTTTCCAAATAGAACGAGTCACTTGGCGTTACCTCTTCTTAGCTCTTGCGCTGATGGCGCGAGCGCAGGATGAACTTGTCGGTCGCCTTGTTGGACCGCGTCTTCTTGCCCTTGGTCGGCTTGCCCCACGGGCTGACCGGATGACGGCCACCGGAGGTGCGGCCTTCACCACCGCCATGCGGATGGTCGACCGGGTTCATGGTCACGCCGCGATTGTGCGGGCGCTTGCCGCGCCAGACCGTGCGGCCGGCCTTGCCGTCGTTGATGTTGCCGTGGTCGGGGTTCGACACGGCGCCGACGGTGGCCATGCAGGAGCCGTCAACGACCCGCTGCTCGCCCGAGTTGAGGCGCAGGATCGCCATGCCCTGATCGCGACCGACCAGCTGGCCGTAGCCACCTGCCGAGCGGGCAACCTGGGCGCCCTTGCCCGGCTTCAGCTCGATGTTATGGACGATCGTGCCGACCGGCATCGAGGCCAGCGGCATCGCATTGCCCGGCTTCACGTCGACCGATTCACCGGCCACGATCTTGTCGCCGGCGGCAAGGCGCTGCGGAGCGATGATGTAGGACAGCTCGCCATCGTCATACTTGATCAGCGCGATGAAGGCGGTGCGGTTCGGATCGTATTCAATGCGCTCGACCGTGCCGACGACGTCGAACTTGCGGCGCTTGAAGTCGATGATGCGGTACGAACGCTTGTGACCGCCGCCGATGAAGCGGGCCGTGATGCGGCCGTGATTGTTGCGGCCGCCCGACTTCGTCAGGCCTTCGGTCAGGCCCTTGACGGGCTTGCCCTTGTAGAGGCCCGAGCGGTCGACGATGACCAACTGGCGGGTGCTCGGCGTTACCGGGTTGAATTTTTTAAGTGCCATTGTCCTGTCCTCGCGGCCTAGCTCAGAGACCCGTCGCGACGTCGATCGACTGGCCGTCGGCCAGCGTCACGATCGCCTTCTTGACGTCGCTCTGGCGGCCGATCGTGCCGCGGAAGCGCTTGATCTTGCCCTTGCGGACAAGCGTGTTCACGGCCGTAACCTTGACGCCAAACAGCGCTTCGACAGCGGCCTTGATTTCCGGCTTCGACGCCTTCTTGGCGACGTTGAAAACAACCTGGTTGTTCTCGGAAGCCATGGTCGACTTTTCGGTGATCGCCGGCGAGACGATCACGTCGTAATGACGGAGGTCGGTCATTTAAAGCGCTCCTCGAGAGCCTCGACGGCGGCCTTCGAAAGGACCAGCGTGCCGCGGCGCAGAATGTCGTAAACGTTGATGCCCTGGATGGGCAGCACGTCGATGTTCGGGATGTTGGTCGCCGCCAGCTTGAAGTTCTGGTCAAGCTCGGCACCGCCAATCACCAAGGCGTTGGTTAGGCCCAGCGTCGCGAAATTCGCGATCAGCGCCTTCGTCTTGGCCTCGGTCAGCTTCAGCTCGTCGATGATGATGATCGACGCGCTCTTGGCCTTGGCCGAGAGAGCATGCCGCAAGCCCAGAGCGCGCACCTTCTTCGGCAGATCGTGCTCGTGGCTTCGAACGACCGGGCCGTGGGCCTTGCCGCCGCCGCGGAACTGCGGAGCGCGTGCCGAATGGTGACGGGCGCGGCCCGTACCCTTCTGCTTGTACATCTTGGCGCCGGTGCGCGCGATTTCGGCGCGGCCCTTGGCCTTGTGCGTGCCCTGCTGGCGCTTGGCCAGCTGCCAGCGCACGACGCGCTGCAGGATGTCCTCGCGCGGATCAAGGCCGAAAATCTCCTCGGAGAGTTTCACCTTGCCGGCGTCCTTGCCGCCAAGCGTTGTGATCTTGAGATCCATTATTCTGCTCCCTCTGCGGCCGGAGCCTCGTTCTTGGCGCCACTCTCGACTGCAACGGCGCGGATCGCGGCAGGCTTCGGCGCATTGGCCGGCAGTGCCACCTTGGCCGCATCGCGGACCAGGATCCAGGCGCCCTTCGATCCGGGAACCGCACCGCGGATCAGGATCAAGCCGCGATCGGCGTCGGTCGAAACGATCTCGACATTCTGTGTGGTGACGCGGGTGTCGCCCATGTGGCCAGCCATATGCTTGCCCTTGAACACTTTGCCCGGATCCTGACGCTGGCCCGTCGAACCGTGCGTACGGTGCGAAACCGAGTTACCGTGCGTCGCGCGGCCACCACCCATGTGGTGGCGCTTGATGACGCCCTGGAAACCCTTGCCGATCGTCGTGCCCGTCACATCGACCTTCTGGCCGGCGACGAAGTGCTCGACGGTGATCTCGGCGCCGACATCGATCATGTTGTCGGCGGAGACGCGGAACTCGGCGACCTTCGCCTTCGGCTCGACGGAAGCGGTCGCGAAATGGCCGCGCATCGCCTTCGACGTGTTCTTCACCTTGGCAAGGCCAACGCCGAGCTGGACGGCGGTATAGCCGTTCTTCTCCTGCGTGCGCTGAGCCACGACCTGGCAGTTCTCCATCTGGAGAACGGTGACGGGAACATGTTCCCCGGCATCATTATAGATGCGGGTCATTCCCACCTTCTTTGCAATCACACCTGAACGCATCGGTTCAATTCCTTTAGAGTTCCGGGCCAGGGGCACCGCCCCTTACCGCGCTCTCATTCCCTTAGAGCTTGATCTCGACGTCGACACCGGCGGCCAGATCGAGCTTCATCAAAGCATCGACCGTCTGCGGCGTCGGATCGACGATGTCGAGCAGACGCTTGTGCGTGCGCATCTCGAACTGCTCGCGGCTCTTCTTGTCGACGTGAGGCGACCGGTTGACCGTGAACTTTTCGATCCGCGTCGGCAGCGGAATGGGGCCGCGGACGTTTGCTCCGGTGCGCTTGGCCGTCGACACGATTTCTTTCGTCGAGGCGTCAAGCACGCGGTGATCAAACGCCTTCAGGCGGATGCGGATATTCTGTCCGTTCATGCGTCACTTCCTTGTTCTGGCGCGGCGCGGGCAAATCCTGCGCCCGCGACAGATCGGTTTAAGTCCAAATTACTCTTTGATGGTGACGACGATGCCGGCACCGACGGTGCGGCCGCCTTCACGGATGGCGAAGCGCAGCTTCTCTTCCATGG
Source organism: Mesorhizobium sp. M0802 (assembly GCF_040320115.1). Taxonomy (NCBI): domain Bacteria; kingdom Pseudomonadati; phylum Pseudomonadota; class Alphaproteobacteria; order Hyphomicrobiales; family Phyllobacteriaceae; genus Mesorhizobium; species Mesorhizobium sp. M0802. The sequence goes on along the minus strand of NZ_JAMYOY010000034.1, from coordinate 1 downwards.
C
>NZ_JAMYOY010000033.1:0-36490 GCF_040320115.1 Mesorhizobium sp. M0802 | reverse complement strand
TCGCGGGAATCAGGTGACGTGAACAATCACCAGCCTGCCATGACCGCCCCCTCTCAGCGAATTTGCAGAACTCTCAGCACACTACCAACTTCTATTCGCGCCTGACGCTCTTATGAGGATCGCAAACTCACACCCGCGGCAGGATCACGGCCTCAGAAAGGCCAGGAGGCCTTGGACAGTGGACGGACGACGGGCCTGCGGGTAGGAGCATTGTGCCGCCGACTTGGGCATCGGCGATGGTCTGTCTTGGCGACAGCCTGAGTTCGCTTCAGGACCGTCGTCGTCTCGCGCGGCTGCCGGTGTCAGTTGACGATAACAAAATGTCCGCCGGGGGCGAGCGCCTCGCGCACGGCACGTGCCAGCCGCGGTCGGTCCGGGACGCCGTCGAAGGCGTTGGCCGTGAAGACGAAGTCGACGGGGCGTGACACCAGAGTAGCGAGTTCATAGCGCATAGCCGGCGACGAATTCGCAATTGGTCGCGCCGGCGCCGGTCAGCCGGCGCTGCGCGGCCTCCAGCTGGTCGGCGTAGTGCGACGACATGGCGGGCGATTGTGGCGATCGGCACAGCCGCCCCGCAACAGAGGTCGACCACCTCCATGCCCGGCTTCAGCCCGGTTGTCGCAAGCGCCATCTTCGCTGCGGTCGCGCTTGTCATGCTGCTCTTTCCTAGCCTTTGCAAGAACACGAACCTCGGCTTCGGTCGGAATGGCAACGTGGCGAAGGGCGACCCGATCTGCGTCAAGCTCATCGCCACGGAAGAGGCGAATGATAGGCAGCCCCACTACCGCCTGATCACCACCGGCGGCCGCCGATGTTCCCAGCATTCGCGTTCCAAGGTCGGCATGTCGTGCTCCTCGCTGGCATAGCCGAGGCAGAAATAGCCGATCAGCGTCCATTCGGGCGGCGTGTCGAGAATTTCGGCCATCTCGGTCGCATCGAGGATCGACACCCAGCCCATGCCGATGCCCTCCGCCCGCGCCGCCACCCACAGTGTGTGCACTGCCATGACGGCCGAATAGTCGATGGTCGCCGCCATGGTCATGCGACCGAGCCCATGGCCTTGTCGGGTCGTGTGGTCGGCGAAGACCGCGAATTGACAGGGCGCCTCGTCGAGCCCGGCAAGCTTCAGCCGGGCATAGAGTGCGGCGCGCTCTCCCGAAAAGCGCGTGAGCGCCTCGGCATTGCAGCGCTCGAAGCAGTCTCTCACGGCAGTGCGCCGCTTGAGGCTCTCGACCACTACGAAGCGCCAGGGCTGGCTGAGGCCAACGGAGGGCGCAATGCTGGCGAGCTCGAGCAGGCGTTCCAGCGTACCCTCTGGCAGAGCCGTTGGCTCGAAGCGCCGCACATCCCTGCGCCAGCGCAGCAGCGTGATCAGCCCGGAGCGAAAATCGTCGGTGAAATCTGGAGGTGACGGCATGGCGGTCTCGTTAGGTATGGATTGGGCACTAGGGAGTACAGTGTGGACAGCCTCTGCCTATTGCCAAGCTGGCTTGTTGCGTCCGACAATCGCGTCATGCGACCCCAACCGCAAACGATAGAAAAATCTTTCCTGGTGGGCGGCGCTATTACGATGCAATCGACCAAGCCAGTTTCGATCAGCTCGCAGGGCGGTGAATCGTGTACCAGGCCGTTGCTAAATGCGCCATTGACACTCAGGCGCACCCGTATCGCTCACCAAGCCTCGGAACGAGGAGAACGTCGGCCTGGAACGCGGAGACGGCGACAGGCGTCTCAGCTTGCATATACTCGTTCCTACAGCACCGCCTGCAACTCAGTTTGCTTCCGACCACGACCGGCCTCGACGTCCCCGAAGATTCCCAGGTCATTCGGCAGATACCATCGTCTGACGTCATAGCGCCGCAGCGGACAGCACCAGCTGCCCAATTTCATTTGGGGCATCGCTGAGCTTCCAGTCGCCACCGCAATTTCGTCTTCCAGCAGCGTCAGGCATGACCCAAATTGGAGCTCATCCCTCTCACGGTCAATTCGCGTTGAATTACATGTTCTACTTTCGTTCACTGTTCGGACGACACATTAGAAAGAGCTGGAATGGAGTCTATCATCAGCCCTACGACAGCCGCCAAAGGCGGCCGCTGTTCAAGCCCGCCGAAAAGTTTGGATGCCGTTCACAAGGGGAAAGCATTGGTGGGACCATGCCGGAACCATCTACCTCTTTGTTCTTCTCGGAGAAACATCGCCCGGGCCAGTGGTCTCTCGGAGAGTAAAAATAACTGACGCGCATCAGGGCTCGCGCATGTGGAACGCGATGAGCATCCCCGGTTACTGGCACATTCTACAATCAGCTACCAACTGACAAACGTATGGCAGGAGACGGATGAGACGTGGACGGTGTTCGACCGTCGTACCGCAGAGTCGCCATAAGTCGCATTTACGAGGTCCTAATATTTGATGCAAATGGCTGGGAACGTTGCTCACCCTCAACTCGGAGATGACCGTTACCATCAACAGCGGATGGGCTGGTGCCGTCATGAAGTTGGAGGGCGACTTGCCTCCTCTAGCCGTTTTCGCAACCTATTCCGTCGCCGTCTCGGTCAAGATCATAGATATCGGTGCCTACGACAGAGACCGGCCCGTGTACGTATGCGGGACCATTGCCCTTTCCGGAGGAACAGTCGACATCGCTGGCGATTGGAACACAGGCGCCTGTGTAGTTAGGGTCGCAGGATTCTTGGCCATGAGCGCTGCTGATGAATAACGCCAGAACCAGAGCGACCGCGCCTAGACGACCAAACCCCATCAAATACCCGCCAGCTAACACCCAAGAAATCTTAGCGGGCATTTTAGCTCCATGCAATATTAGCGCTGGCTTGGGCGCCTATATATCACCACCAAGTCCAAAGAGATGAGTTATTGCCCGACTGCAATGATCAAGATCGCGTTGAGGGTCGCGCGATGGCGGGCTACTTGATTTCGGTTTGGCAGATGCGTGGCCAAAGACCGACGCGTGCTGCCAGGGATATGCATCTGCGGCGGGGTTTGACTTTTGGTATTGCTAGGCAGGAAGGTCGCTTGCTGTACAGAGGAGCTTATTGCCGAGGTTGAGAATCCTAGTACCGATCGATGGTGGTGCATCCCACAGCAGTCTGATTTGCGACAGCCGTCGTCGAGCCGGAGTGCGCATCGCCCTCTTCGGTGAGGCCTCCGTAAGCGTCTGCGACGACCGACAGAGTCGACAAGCACGCGCTTCGTTCAGCGCCCCGAGGTGATCATGGCTGAAAAGCGGTCCTACAAGGGCGGGCGATGTTAGCCTTCAAGGCCGACAAGAGGCAAACGCTATGGGATCGTGTGCAGGGCGAGGTCGGCGTCCCGGTCCCGAAGGAGCATAAGAAGGACAAGGCGGAATGGCTGAAGCCGGGACTGGTCGGCCGGGTCACGAGGAGAAGGGCGACGAGAAGCTGCGCCTCGCAAGGCTACTGGATTACTGGGAGGCTAACCAAAGAGCGCGGCCAGTCTTGGGTATATTGTACGATTGTTACCCAAGCGGCGGCCGCATGGACTCTCATCATCGTGGAACTACATTGCCACAATGGCACAGCTCTTTGAATCCGCCCCAATGAGCGCTTCATTTCAGATGATCGTCGACCACTACGAGACAGCGGTTTCACTCCAGGAGCGCATTGTAACTCGCGCTCGACAAGTCGGCTTGGCGACCAAAAGCGATGACGAATTTCTGGAGCATTTGAATGCGGCGTTAGAGCGGGTGCGCCAAACCCTGGCTGGCGCCGATCAACGCAGTTAAAATGGGACATCCGCAGTCCGCAGGCATACAGTGTGGCATCGACGGCAACTCTAAGGGCGTCCGTCGGCTGTGAGCGATCAACATGCTTCCGCCCCAATAGGGAGAGGGAGCTATGACAGATTCCAGTTCACAAACTCACACTGCCGCGCAATGCGACACCGGCCAAAATTCCATCTATCGCGATTCGCTGCTGCTTCGAATGTGCTCGGCAGATTTGGCCTTGCTGCAACCTCATTTGGAAAGCGTCTCCCTTGGACTGAAGACGCATCTCGAAGTGGCGGGGTCTCCAATCAGAACCGTGTACTTCTTCGAGAGCGGTCTCGGGTCAGTGGTGGGCGAACTGCGGCCTGGTATTGAAGCTGAGATCGGAATCATAGGTTGTGAGGGTATGACCGGCTCAGCGCTTATCATGGGCGATGACCGGTCAACGCACGATTGTTACGTCCAATTAGAAGCCCGAGCCTTTGTTATCGACGCGGGCCTCTTCACCAAGGCGCTTTTGACAAGCCCAACCCTGCGAAGTTTTCTGCTCCGCTACGTTCACTACTTTCACCTCCAGGCAAGCTTCACCGCGCTCAGCAATGCCCGGATGAACATCGTCGATAGGCTCTCAAGATGGCTGGTGATGTGTGATGATCGCGTCGAGGGGAACAGCTTTGCGATTACGCACGAGTTCTTATCAGTTATGCTCGGTGTCAGGCGGCCCGGCGTCACCATAGCGCTGCAAACCTTGGAGGGCCAAGGTCTGATACGCTCAAGGCGAGGAGAGGTAGTCATTCTTGATCGCGCGCGTCTAATTGCGCTGGCAGATGGGTCATATGGCAGGGCTGAAGCCGAATACGCTCGGCTAGTCGGCAAACTGCATTGACCGCAGGCGCCGCGGCGTCCGTAGCGCCGCCACGGTGATCGCCAACGAATGTGCTCGAACAGGAGATGGTCGATTTCCTGCATTGGAGTCATGTCCGGGTAAGCCGCCTAGACAGAGCCTTCACCGCCGACGTTGCCGAGCATCGGGATCCAAGACGAAGCTGTCATGCCGGCACCGCTGCATGCGCCACGCGAGGAACAAACCGCCCCTCGCAGTCGTTCAGGATTGCGAAGCACGATACGGCTGTGCACCACCTTCCGGTGACTCCAAAGGAGACCCGAGATGACTCGGTCCGTAGAGGAGGTTTTCGAAGAGCATCTGAGGCTTCGCGCGGCAGGCGATCTCGAGGAAGCTGGAGCAATGGCGAGACTCATTGCGCCAGCCGCATAGCCTTATCTTGCCTCACAACGGGAAGGCTGTTTCGGGACTTTTCGAAATCAGCGGATCACAGGCTCGCCATGGAAGCGGCGGCGCGATGGAGGAGAAACGCCGAAGCCAACTTCCATCATCAGCCGTGGCCTGTGCGACGGCACGGTGCCCATATGGAACCCGAACGGATCCTCGACGAAACCGAAACCGGCCTTGCCGGTCAGCGTGACCGGACTCTGCCTGCCGTAGACGTCCAGAATCTCTTGCGCTGGATGGCCGACGACAAGCGTAAATTGGTGCTTGAGGGCGCGGCGATCATGGCTGCCGCGAACATAGATATGCGGGCCGGTCCCCTCGTCGACGGGCACTAGATAGAAAAAGAACTTCAACATCCGCCAGTCGTCCAGGTCGAAATGGTATTTGCCGAGCGAAGCCAGGTTCTTGTCGGCGTCCGACGCCTGGCCGGTCGGGAAGCTCCACCAGACGCGCGTCGTGATCAGCGTCGCCTGGCCGCCGAGATAGTGCGCGGCGATATCCATGAGCAGCGGATCGTTTTGGATGGCAACGGCCGACTTACAGCCCAGAATGCGCTCGAAATAATGGCCGCTGAGCAACGGACGGCCAAATCGCGCCTCAGCCTCCGCATGCTCCGCCGGCATGAATTCGAGTCGGCGATCGAAATTGCCGAAACAAGGTGTGCACCTTGCGAATGCGGCTACATCTTCAGCCACCATTGCAGGCAGGACAAGGCCGGGAAAAAGCCCATCCATCCGCAGCGCGTCGACAACGTCGTGGCAATTGACACCGGCAAACATCGTGTCCTGGGCTCTTTGCGGCCTTCGGACCGGCTTTGCACCACGCCAGTGCATTCTCCGTGCCGGCATGGTGCGCGCCAACATGAACATGGGCAGCCACGCCGGATTTTCGCGAATATCCGACAGGTAGGTCGGAATGCGTACGGCTATGCGACGCAGCATGCTGCCGTTTCGCGCGATTGTCTCAAGGCTTGCAGCGCCGGCTTTGTCGGAGTTCATAACGGTCATCGGGGTCCTCAGGTCATGAATGCACTTATCGACGAAGTTGGGTCCCGGTGTTTCGCCGAAACCCGATTCGCCGCGGAAGAACTAGGCGCTTGCCACGTTTTGTGCAACGCACCATTGCAGTGAGAAATGGAGGTTGCGCGTTCGGATAAGACAATCGCAACCACCCCAATTACCTCAGGAACTGTCTGTAGCCGCCGCCCATCAGGTAGCGGCCACGTTGGATGGCGCGGCGTACCTGATCGCGAAGATGGCCGCCTGGATGACGCCAATCTTCTTCGACACGGCGTCTCCCGAACAAGGCAATGGCGACCTCCTGATGAGATGCTCCCGCGAGCGAGCCATCCAAAGCCTGCAGTACAATACGCAGACGCGCTCCGCGGTGTTCCGGCGGAAAGCAAGCAGCTGACACGCGGCGGCAATCATTGATGTCGTTCAGGAACTGAAGGGCAGCGACATGGAACTTGAGGTGCTGCGGCTGAAGGATTGCGTCGACATATAGCCGCAACGGGCGGAGGACGGACGCACCGGAAACGGCGATCTGCAGACTCCGGCAGTTCTCCCTCAGCAGCACGTGCTGCATGCCCGCAGCTGTCAGCAGGATGTCCTTGCAGCATGAGAGCGATGAAAGGTGAAGCGGTTCAAAATCGTGGTCGAGCCCCAGCGGCTCCGCGGCCGCTCGTAGAATACAGGCGCAATCGCGCGGATCCCAAAAGACCCTCGCCGATGTAGCGTCCGACTGTGGCGCGTCCGCGAAAAAGGAGGCTCCATTGTCTTAGGAAAGCTGATTCTGTCGTCAACTCGATTATCTTCATGTCGGCCTGGGCTCCGACAAAGCAGGCGGACGGTGCCATTTTGGCGTGGTCGCGCTGGAATTGTGGATTGCGCCGAAGAAACTCCCAGGCCCAGCCAGTCCGTGGCAATCGTCTGGCGTAGTGGTAAGCGTCCTGGCGACGCCAGTCCGGCCAGCATACAAGGCCGACCGTCGCTTCCTTGGGCAAACCAGCATCCTTCATGGCACAGGTGTCCACAATGGCGCTATGCTGACGGGCCTAGAACCGGTTGCCACAGTACCGGTCCGCTCAGACGTCCCCTGCTGCGGATTCGCAAAAGGCTCGCGTGGGAAATCTCGAGAAACCCAGCCACCGCCTCCGTTTTGCCGACGCACTTGGGTTCTCCGATGCGCGACAATGGCCACGTAGCAAGGCGGAGGATCCGCTCCATGCGCGTGTCCGTCACCGTTACGATCCGGGTCAGATCCTTGGCCAAGCCGAACTCGATCATGCCCGCGAAGAGCTCGTAGGTCGCCTGGGCCAGCCCGCCCGCTGCCTTGGGCGCCGACGGAGGAAGATCGAGCGCGAAACGACTGCTCTCCCATATGTCGGTGGTCGAGGGCACGACGTCAGCACCCAGCAGCACCGGGAAGGTGTCGCGCAACATTGTGGGTCCGGTGCTGGGCAAAAGACGCACGCAACCGCGAATTCGCCAGTCGGATCCTTTGAGGAGCAGATAGACAGGCTTGAGAGCATCAAACGGATCGGATTCCATCTGGTCTTCGGTATCAACTTCCCAATCGAGCCTTTCCTTGAAGACCCGAAACCTGAGCCCATGCATCTCTTTGAGTTCGCCTGCAAACTCGTTGTAAAAGTCTGGTGCTATCAGTTGCATCATGGTCGCCTCCATGTGGGATGTGTTCCCGCCATCGAAGGGCAAAGCTGACATCGATGCAGCCTGTAGAGGTTTACAGGTATCGTGGCTGAGAATCAGGATCTCGTCAGGCCGGAGGCAGCCATTCGTGCAACGGCTTGGTTGATCGTTCGAACGCCAAACTTTGCCTTGGCGTTTTCCAGATGAAAGGTCACGGTGCGCTTTGAGACGCCGAGAAGCTGGCTAGTATCCCAAGCCGACTTGCCGCGCGCCGCCCATTTCAGGCACTCGAACTCCCGCGGGGTGAGCGTTACACCATCCACCACGCGATGATCGGCGAGCCTGCGCCGGACATGGATATGAAAGTTGATGGCCACCAGCTGCAATGCTTTTTCGTAACGTGCCAGTGACCGCAACAGAGGCGGACGGGACTCGTCGGAAGCAAAGGTCAGGGCAGCAAACCGGCCGAGATGATCATGCATGGACATCGTCAGGCCGCCGCAGATGCCAAACTCAGCCGCACTCTCTAGAATTTGTTGCTGCGAATTCGGCAGACAGTGCCGAGCGCGATCCACACCCCAATCGAATGTATCCCAGCCTTGCAGCCCGCGCAGGATGACCGGATCGAGACTGTGGTACCGCTGTTGCAGATAACGTGACGTCCAGGATGAAGGATAGTTTGAAATCAATTGGGGGGCGTCGCCGGAGGCTGACGGGTAGGTGAAATAGGCGAATAGCGGGAAGTCGAAGCCGGCTGCAGCGGAGGCCATTGCCTCACAGAGATCGGCAGCATCAACACTTGCAGACAGTTGCTCGACGAAGTTCTCAAACACGCGATGCATGTGTCCTGTGCGTAACCTCCGTAACGCTCAATGCCAGGCAGAGACCTTGTTTTAGATGATCCCGGACGAATACGGCGCGTGCCGAGAACGTGGCTAATCTGTTGAACCAATCCGAAATAGTCTGACGTTGTCTATGAGCCGTGTGCCGCCGAGCCAAGCGGCGGCAAGCAACCGTGCCGGTCGATCGAGGCTTGTTATCGGCTGCAGATCTGCCTCATCGCGAAGTTCCAGGTATTCGACCTCGCGATAGCCTGCAGTCAGAATTGCTGCGCGAGATTCTGCAAGCGTTGGCATGATGGGTGAGCCGCGCTCAAGCCGCTCAGCCGTCTTGAGCAGGACCGATGATAGCTTGGGAGCAACAGCGCGTTCCGCTGGCGAGAGCCGCACATTGCGCGATGATAGCGCAAGACCGTCGGCTTCACGGACTGTCGGACAGGCAACAATGGTGATTGGAATATCGAGATCCCGGGCCATGCGCCTGACCAGGTGAATTTGCTGAAAGTCCTTTTCGCCAAAGAAGCCGAAGTCAGCGCTGGTCTGCAGGAAGAGCTTGGCGACGACGGTCGCCACGCCGTCGAAATGCCCCGGCCGGAATGTACCGCACAGGCCTTCGCTGACACCGCAAACCGAAACGGTGGTGGCGAAGCCCGCCGGATACATCTCCTCTGCATCTGGCGCATAAAGCAGGTGCGCGCCAACCGGTGCCAGTTTGGCGGCATCCTCGTTCTCGGTGCGGGGATACGCGGCAAGATCGGCCTGGCTGTTGAATTGCTTCGGGTTGACGAAGAGCGTCACTATCACACGGTCTGCCTTCTCGAGTGCAGCGCGCACCAGGCTGAGATGGCCCTCATGCAGGACGCCCATCGTTGGCACCAGGGCTATCCTCACACCTTCGCAGCGCCATGCGGCGACGCTTTCGCGAAGCTGGTCAACGCTCCTGACGATCGGCACGCTCACGCTGCTTCTCCGCTCTTGGTGGCGTCCGTGTCGGCGGGCTTGGGCGCATCGGCAAACACGTGCTCTGCGGCGGGAAACTGGCGCTCCTTCACCTCGCGCGCATAGGAAGCGATCGCAGCCGCAGCCGCCTCCCGGAGTTCAGCATAGCGCTTGACGAACTTGGGCCGGAAGTCGCCGAAGAGGCCCAGCATGTCGTCGACGACGAGAATCTGGCCGTCACAGGCTGCCGAGGCACCGATGCCAATGGTCGGGGTCGCCACCTCCTTGGTGATCCGGCGGGCGAGCGCCTCAGGAACCTTCTCCAGGACGACCGCAAAGGCGCCCGCTTCGCCCACCGCAATTGCGTCGCGCCTGATGCGCTCGGCATCCCCGCCCCTGCCCTGTACGCGGTAGCCACCGATGGTGTTGATGGCCTGCGGCGTCAATCCGACATGGGCCATGACGGGCACGCCGCGTGCGGCGAGGAAGCCGATCGTCTCTGCCATCGCTTCGCCGCCTTCGAGCTTGACGGCCGTGCAGCCGGTCTCGGCCATGACGCGCGCGGCATTGCGGAAAGCCTGCTCTGGGCTTTCCTCGTAGGAACCGAACGGCAGGTCGACCACCATCAGCGCCTGCTTGATGCCACGGCGCACCGCCTGGCCGTGCGTGATCATCATCTCCAGCGTGACACCGAGCGTCGAGGGCAGGCCGTGGAGAACCATGCCGACGCTGTCGCCGACGAGCACCACATCACAATGGGGATCGACAAGCCGGGCGACTGGGGTGGTGTAGGCGGTAAGGCAGACGAGCGGCGTCCCACCTTTGCGCGAACGAATATCCGGCGGTGTGATCGCCCTGGTGTCACCATAAGCGCTCATGGGACCCTCCTTCCCCTACGTTACCAGCTGCGGCTGTCGCCTTTGGCACATTTTTGTGCAGGTGCGAAGAGCAAAAAAATGGCCATGCAGCTGCGGGGTGTTGACGTGCCAATTGGCACGCTTACACTAAATCGATTAAGGTGCCCCCGAGCTGGCCAAATAATGGACGATCAGGCAATAGGACTCAGGAAAGACAGAGCCGCCGGCAAGGCCGACAACGTCAAAGTGGACTTGATCGCCTTTGTGGTCGCCGTAAACGGCAGTCAACCCTGTGTCCTCACCATCGGCAAGGCGGACACCTTGCCCTCCGGTCCCTTTGCGCTTGAGCACCGATCGCTGCAATCCGGCTTGAGGGGGTGGGTCGAGCAGCAAACCGGCCATCGGCTGGGGTACATTGAGCAACTCTACACGTTCGCGGATCGGGATCGCATCGGCGCCGAGCGCCAGCAGCGCGTCATCTCCATCAGCTATCTCGCATTGACGCGCAAGGAACAGGCAGCGGGCTCGCCCAAGTGCGGATGGCAGAGTTGGTATGAATATTTTCCATGGGAGGACCACCGCTCCGGCACGCCTGCGGTCGTGCTGGACGTTCTGCGGCCGCGCCTGATCGAATGGGCAAACGGCGTTGGCGATTCGGCCACGCGACGTGAACGCTGGCAGCGGGCGACGATAGCCTTTGGCTTCGACGACCGCCTTTGGAACGAGGAACTCACGCTTCAACGCTATGAGTTAGTCTACGAAGCAGGCCTGGTCCAAGAGGCCGTAAGAGGGCGGGACGCAGGACCCCCGCCGCTGGTGCCCAGCAAGTCCATGGTCGCCGATCATCGCCGCATCGTGGCGACCGGCATTGCGCGGCTGCGCTCCAAGATCAAATACCGCCCAGTCGTCTTTGAGCTGATGCCGCCGGTCTTCACGCTTTTGCAGCTGCAGCGAACCGTGGAGGCGCTCGCCGGCAGGCTCATCCACAAGCCGAACTTTCGCCGACTGATCGAACAGCAGGAGCTGGTCGAGGAGACCGGAGAGGCCACCACTGAGACCGGCGGCCGGCCAGCGAAGCTTTTCCGTTTCCGCCACGCCGTTCTCGACGATAGGCTCATCGCCGGGACAAAATTGCCGCTGGCGCGGGGTTGACATCCCTTATACTCACAGCAAGTATATGCTGGTTATTTTCAGTTAGAGTATAAGCGGGAGGGAGTCTATGGGCGCCATGCTGCCTACGGCCGCGTTGCTCTACGAGCGCGTCCGACGAGTGATCCCGCCGATCGAATGGCCGGCTTTCGCCGAGGATATCGAGGCGATCCTTGCGCTGAAGCGCGAGCGCAACGCGATCATCCTGGCGCACAACTATCAGACGCCCGAGATCTTCCACTGCGTGGCCGACATCGTCGGCGACAGCTTGGCACTAGCCCGCACGGCTGCGACGGTCGAGGCGCAAGTCATCGTGCTGGCCGGCGTCCATTTCATGGCCGAAACGGCCAAGCTCCTTAATCCGGGCAAGACCGTGCTCATTCCGGATCTCAGCGCCGGTTGCTCGTTGGCGGACTCAATCACGGCAGAAGACGTGCGCTTGATGCGCCAGCGTTATCCCGGCGTTCCGATCATCACTTATGTAAATACGTCCGCCGAAGTGAAGGCCGAGTCGGATATCTGCTGTACATCCGGCAACGCCAAGGCGGTCGTCGAATCCCTTGGGGTTCCCCGGGTGATCATGTTGCCGGACGAATATCTGGCCCAGAATATCGCCGCCCAGACAGATGTGCAGATCATCGCCTGGAAAGGGCGTTGCGAGGTGCATGAGCGCTTTACACCGACCGACATCCGCGAGTTGCGCGAAAGCCATCCCGGCGTGGTCGTGCTCGCCCATCCCGAATGCCCGCCCGACGTCGTGGCTGAAGCAGATTTTTCCGGCTCGACGGCTGCCATGTCCGACTATGTCGAAAGGCAAAGGCCGCCACGTGTCGTGCTGATGACGGAATGCTCAATGAGCGACAACGTCGCCTTAGCGCACCCAGAGGTCGAGTTCATCCGGCCCTGCAATTTGTGCCCGCATATGAAGCGGATCACGCTTGCCAACATCCGCACGGCGCTCGAGCAGAACCACCATGTCGTAACCGTCGAACCCGGGATCGCCGGGCGCGCGCGGCTAGCGGTCGAACGGATGCTGGCAGTTTGAGCGCCGACCTCCGCAGCTTCTTCGGGCGGCCCATCATCATCGGCGGCGGCATCGCCGGACTGATGACCGCGCTTCAACTGTCGCCGGAGCCGGTGCTTCTTCTGTCAAGGTCGCTGCTGGGAGCTGACAACTCGAGCAACTGGGCCCAGGGGGGCCTGGCTGCAAGTTTCGGCGAAGACGACGATCCGGCAATGCACCTGGCCGATACGGTTGCCGCAGGGGATGGTCTCTGCGACAGAGACGTGGCGAGCCGCATCCTCCAAGCCGCGCCCAAGGCCATAGAGGCGCTTGCGGGCTTTGGGGTTCGCTTTGACCGCACGCCGGAAGGATCACTGTGCCTCGGATTGGAGGCCGCACACAGCCGACGTCGCATCGTTCATGCGCATGGGGACGGCACCGGGCGTGAGATCATGCGTGCGCTGATCGCGGCTGTGCGTTCCACTCCGTCGATAGTTGTCGTGGAGGGCGTGGAAGCGCGCCGGCTCGCCGTGCGAGAGAATGCGATCCGAGGCGTCTGGGCGAGCTGTTCGATCGCACCTTTCTTCTTCGGCTCACGGCGGGTCGTCCTCGCCACCGGTGGCATCGGGGGGCTGTTTCTCGACACCACGAACCCTTGGGGCAGTTGCGGACAAGGTCTTGCGCTTGCGGCCCGCGCTGGAGCTGTCCTAGCCGACCTCGAATTCATCCAGTTCCACCCGACCGCCCTTGACGGCCCAGAACGCCCTATGGCGCTGGTCAGCGAGGCTGTGCGAGGCGAAGGTGCTGCCCTGATCGATGAAACCGGCCAGGCTTTTCTCCAGAGCGTGCCAGGGGCGGAACTTGCGCCTCGCGATGTCTTGGCCCGCGCCGTGTGGAACCATCTTGCGGATGGCCACCATGTTTTTCTCGATGCCCGACAACGGCCAGGCCCGGCATTCGCTCGACATTTCCCGACAATCGCATCAGCCTGCCTTGGAGCGGGCATCAATCCCGCGCGCGATCTCATCCCCATTCGTCCGGCCCAACACTACCACATGGGTGGCGTTGCCGTGGACTGCTCGGGCAGGACCTCCGTCAAGGGACTGTGGGCCTGCGGCGAAGTCGCTTCGACAGGACTGCATGGCGCCAACAGGCTCGCCAGCAATTCCTTGACCGAGGCAATCGTGTGCGCCCGCTGGGTCGCTGAAAGCGTCGCCGGAACGCCTGCGCGCAGAACAAGGCCTGCGTTTGCGAACGTCTACCCACCGCCCGCTCCGATAGCCGTGCGCGTTTTTCTGTCGCGCGCACTCGGCATCGTCCGGGATGGTCAAGGGTTGAAAGCAGCCGCGCGTGCCTTATTGCCGCTCGCCGAAAGCAAGGATGCGGTCTCGGATCCGGCGGCTGTCGGGCTAATGATTGCTGTTGCCGCCTTGTTGCGCGAAGAAAGCCGCGGCGCTCATTACCGGACAGATTTTCCTCATCATGCGACTGCCGCCCGACGGTCCGAAATCACGCTCGAAGCCGCCTTGGCGGCTGCGCGGGAACTCGGACACTCGCCAAGCTCCGAAGGTGCAAAGTGATGATGCTCTCACCGCTCCCCACGGTCCTGCTTGAGCCGCTTGTCCGGGCATCTCTTCTTGAAGACCTTGGCAGAGCCGGCGACTTGACCACGGACGCCATCGTCCCGAAGGAATACCAAGCGGGAACCGTGTTGGTGGCGCGACAGTCCGGAGTTGTCGCCGGCATCGATCTGGCGATGCTCGCTTTCGGCATGATTGATCCTGGTGTCGAAATCTCCGTGGAGCGGGCAGACGGCTGCAATGTCGTGGATGGAGAGGTCATTGCATCAGTGGTTGGCCCGGCCCGAGCCATTCTCACAGCGGAAAGGACGGCACTCAATTTTTTGTGCCATCTGAGCGGCATCGCCACAGCGACGGCATCGATCGTCGCTGCGGTTCGTGGATATGGCGCGAAGATCGTCTGCACCCGCAAGACAACGCCCGGATTGCGGGCAGTCGAAAAGTATGCCGTGCGCGCAGGTGGCGGGTCCAATCACCGCTTCGGCCTGGACGATGCAATTTTGATCAAGGACAACCACATCGCCATCGCAGGCGGCGTCCGGCCAGCGCTCGAGCGAGCACGAAGGGCGGCCGGTCATCTCGTCAAGATCGAAGTCGAAGTCGATACTCTGGCCCAGTTGGAGGAGGTACTTGGCTTCGCTCCCGATGCGGTTCTGCTCGACAACATGTCCCTCCCCGATCTTCGCCGCGCCGTCGCAATGGTCGGTGGCCGCGCTATCACCGAGGCTTCTGGCGGGATCACGTCGCATACAGCGCGAGCGGTTGCCGCGACCGGCGTTGATCTGATTTCGGTCGGCCGACTCATCCACAGCGCGCCGATCCTGGATATCGGCCTCGACCATCGGGGCTCATGATTGTCTGAGTAACGAACAGGATTGGGTCAACTGTCCTTTCCGATCATCATAGTCAGATAGCAAAGACCCGCAAGTCATACCGGAGGAACAGCATGGAGATGCAAACGGCAAGTTCAACGCAGACATCGCCACCGGCTCAATCCCCTGACCCGCCTGACCCTGGAGCGTGGACCTTGGAGAAGGCTCAGGCACTTTACCATGCCCCCTTCAACAATCTCCTCTTCCTGGCGCAAACGGTGCACCGCCAGAATTTCGATCCAAACAAGGTCCAGCTCAGCCGGCTGCTCAGCATCAAGACCGGAGGATGCCCGGAGGATTGTGGCTATTGCAGCCAGTCGGCGCGTCACGAAACCGGGTTGGAGGCGTCCAAGCTGATGGAAGTCAGGCGCGTCATCGCCGAAGCGACCAAGGCGCGTGATGCCGGCGCCACCCGTTATTGCATGGGCGCGGCCTGGCGAAACCCCAAGGCGCGCGACATGGATGCGGTGGTGGCGATGGTCGAAGGCGTCAAGGCGCTGGGCCTGGAGACCTGCATGACACTCGGCATGCTCGATCTTGAGCAAGCCGTGCGACTGAAGCAGGCGGGTCTCGACTACTACAACCACAACATCGATACGTCAGAACGCTACTATAGCGAGATCATCGGTACGCGGAGCTTTGCCGAGCGGCTCGAGACGCTCGAGCACGTTCGCAAATCCGGCATCAAGGTCTGCTGTGGAGGCATTGTCGGCATGGGCGAGGAGCCGGTGGACCGGATCGACATGCTGGTGACGCTGGCCAATCTGCCGGAACATCCGCAAAGCGTTCCGATCAACATGCTGATCCCGATCGCCGGCACGCCGCTTGCAGACGCCAAGCCCATTGAGCCGATCGAATTCGTGCGCGTGATCGCGCTGGCGCGCATCATGATGCCGAAATCGCATGTCCGTCTGTCCGCCGGCCGCACCGCGATGACCGACGAGATGCAGGCGCTGTGCTTTTTTGCCGGCGCCAACTCAATCTTCTTCGGCGACACGCTGCTGACGGCGGACAATCCAGGTGAGGACAAGGATACCCTGCTGTTCCGGCGCCTTGGCATCGATCCGATGGAACTCGAGGCGCAATGAACGGGGCGCCGCTTGCCCGTTATGATGCGACCTTGCAGGGCCTAGCGCGCAAGGACCGGCTGCGGACGCTTTCGCCCCGCGCCGGGCTGGACTTTTCGTCGAACGACTATCTCGGGCTGGCCGCGTCCAGAAGACTTGGCGATGCGGTTGTGGCGGCGATTGCGCGGGGCACGCCGGTTGGCGCCACCGGGTCCCGGCTGTTGCGCGGCAATGCACCGGAACACGAGCAGCTCGAGGCAGACGCGGCGGCATTCTTTGGAGCCGACCGCGCGCTGTTCTTCGGCAGCGGCTACATCGCCAACTTCGCTCTGCTGAGCGCCCTGCCGCAGAAGGGCGATCTTTTGGTCCTCGATGAGCTCGCCCATGCCAGCATGCATGAGGGTGCGCAGGCCGGGCGCGCACAGTTCGTGCTGGCCGCGCACAACGACGCCACCGCTGTCGAGGATGCGATTACACGTTGGCGCGTCGCAGGCGGCATGGGATGCGTCTGGATCGCGGTTGAAAGCCTTTACAGCATGGATGGCGACTGCGCGCCTTTGGAGAGCCTGGTCGCGCTTGCCGATCGGCACGGCGCATTCATCGTCATTGATGAGGCGCATGCCACCGGCGTCTGGGGACCGGACGGCCGGGGGCTTGCCGCCGCTTTTGAGGGCCGCGACAACATCATAGTGCTCCACACCTGCGGCAAGGCGCTCGGCGCATCTGGTGGGCTCGTGACCGGGCCGAGGGCACTGTGCGAATATCTGATCAACCGTTGCCGGCCATTCATCTACGCGACCGCGCCATCGCCACTGATGGCGGTCGTGGCGCGCGAGGCACTCGCAATGCTGGCCGACGAGCCTATGCGGCGTGTTCAGCTGCATGAACGCGTCGCCAGCGCCGGCCGGTTGGTCAATCGCTGGGGTGTGACACCAAGTGGCTCTCAGATCCAGCCCTTAGTAATCGGCGATGTCAGGCGCACCATGGCAGTGGCGGCGCGCCTGCAGGCCCGCGGCTTCGACATACGCGGCGTTCGTCCTCCGACCGTGCCCGAGGGCACGTCGCGGCTGCGCATCTCACTGACGCTCAATATTGGCGAAGCCGACATTTCCGCCATGGTCGAGGCGCTGGTCGAGGTGTTGGCCCAAACATCACCGGAGGCGATATGACCCAACGCATTGTCATCACCGGAACGGATACCGGAGTTGGCAAGACCGTGTTTGCGGCTGGGCTCGCCGGTTTGCTGGACGGCTTTTACTGGAAACCGGTGCAATCGGGCCTCGACGGCGAGACCGACCGCGAGGTGGTCGCGCGGCTTGCCGGCTTGCCCTCAGAGCGCGTGCTGCCGGAAGCCTACCGCTTGCGGAGCCCGCTGTCGCCGCATCGTTCGGCCGAGATCGACGGCGTGGCGATCAAGGCTGCCGATCTTGCTTTTCCCGTCCTACCGACGCCGCTCGTCATCGAAGGCTCCGGCGGCCTGATGGTGCCGCTCAACCGGCGCACAAGGTTCATCGACATCTTCGCTGAATGGCGGCTGCCCGTTATTCTGTGCGCCCGCACCACGCTCGGCACCATCAACCACACCTTGCTCTCGGTCGAGGCGCTCCGCGCCCGCTCCATCCCGTTGGCGGGCATCGCTTTCATCGGCGATGAGATGGCCGATACGCAACGGACCATCGTGGAATTCAGCGGTGCGCCGCAGCTCGGCAGGCTGCCGCACCTGGATGTGCTGACGGGCAAAACACTGAGGGACGCAATGGTTGCCGGCTTCGCCTTCGCCTCGATTGCTAGAGGTGACTGATGTCGCAGTCTCATGTGTGGCATCCCTTCACCCAGCACGCGCTCGAGCCTGCGATCCCCGAAATCGTCCTGACTGAGGGCGCCTATCTCCACAGGGCCGACGGCGCCCGCATCCTGGACGCCATCTCCTCCTGGTGGGTCGTCACACATGGCCATCGTCATCCCCGGATCATGAAGGCAATCGAGACAACCGCGTCGAGCCTCGACCAGATTATCTTTGCGGGCTTCACGCACGAGCCGGCAGAGCGCTTGGCCAAGGCGCTTGTCGGCCTCGCTCCCGCTGGACTCGACTGGGTGTTCTATTCCGACAGTGGCTCGACCTCAGTCGAAGTCGCGCTGAAGATGGCGCTCGGTTATTTCCGCAACATCGGCGCGCCGCGCTCGCGCATCGTCGTCATGGAGCACAGCTATCATGGTGACACGATCGGAACGATGAGCGTCGGTGCGCGTGGCGTGTTCAACGCCGCCTACGAACCCTTGCTGTTCGAGGTCGACATCATCCCCTTTCCGGCCGCGGGGCACGAGCAGGAGACGCTGGATCGTTTCCGGGCTGTGACCCGCGATCGACGAGCCGCAGCCTTGATCGTCGAGCCGCTGGTGCTGGGCGCCGGCGGCATGCTGATGTATCCAGCATCGGTTCTGGCCGAATTGAAGAAGATCACTGAGGCCTCCGGCACGCTGCTGATCGCCGACGAGGTGATGACCGGCTGGGGACGCACCGGAACCATGTTCGCCTGCGAGCAGGCATCGATTTCTCCAGATATCCTGTGCACCTCCAAAGGCTTGACCGGCGGCACCATCCCGCTGGCCGTAACGCTTGTCACCGATGCCATCTTCCGGGCGCACTATTCCGAGGACCGGAAGAAGACGTTTTTCCATTCGAGCTCCTACACCGCCAATCCGATTGCCTGTGCGGCAGCACTCGCCAATGTCGAGATCTGGCGCGACGAGCCAGTGGCCGAGCGGATCACGGCCTTGAGCGTGATGCAGGCCGTCGGGCTGCAACGCTTTCGGGACAATCCATATTTTGCCGGCTGTCGAGCCACGGGAACGATCGCGGCGCTCGACCTGCGAACCGGTTCCGCAGGTTATCTCGCCGAGATTGGTCCGAAGCTGCGCGCTTTCTTCCTCGAGCGCGGCCTGCTTGTGCGCCCGCTCGGCAATGTCCTCTACCTTCTGCCACCCTATTGCATCGCAGACGACGAGCTCGAACGAGTCTATGACGCCATCGAGGAGGCCGGGGAACGCTTCGGGTCCAGGCCATGAGCAAGTCGTCGCGCATTCTCGGACTTGGCCATCACGTGCCTGGGCGCAAGGTGGCCAATGCCGAGATCGAGAGCAATCTCGGCCTCGAGCCGGGCTGGATCGAAAGGCGTACCGGAATCCGTTCGCGCTTCTGGGCAACGGACGAAGACACGCTGTCGGGTCTTGCCACCCGGGCTGGCGACATGGCGCTGGTGAACGCCGGTATTGCGCGCCACGACATCGGTCTGCTGTTGCTTGCCACCTCGACGCCCGACCATCTTCTGCCGCCCAGCGCGCCGCTGGTCGCACACAAGCTTGGCCTTGGCCGCGCAGGCGCGGTCGATCTGACCGGCGCCTGCGCTGGCTTCATCTATGCGCTCATGTTTGCGGACGGGTTCACCCGCCTGCATGGCAAACCAGCGCTGGTCATCGCCGCCAACATTCTCAGCCGCCGCATCAATCCAGCCGAGCGCGCGAGCTCAGTCTTGTTCGCCGATGCCGCCGGCGCCCTGGTGATCGGTCAGTGCGATGATGCTGATCGGGGCATTCTCGGTGCCTCGGTGGCTTCGGACGGCTCGCGCTACGGGCTGATCCAGATTCCCGCAGGAGGAAGCAACACGCCGTTCCATGGCGACCTCGACCTCGGGCAGACCCGGATGACGATGACCGACGGGCCCGAAATATTCGCAAAGGCCGTCGAGATGATGACCGATTGCTCGACAACCGCGCTAGCCGCTGCGGGAGTGCGGCCACACAATGTCGGCAGGTTTGTGCCGCATCAGGCCAATACTCGGATTTTCGGCGCGGTCGGAAGAAACCTCGGCATTGCTGACCAAGCAATTGTCAAGACGATTGCCGAATACGGCAACTCTTCGGCCGCGACGGTCCCGCTGTCGCTCTCGGTCGCCAACCAGATGAAGCCATTCCAGCCAGGAGAGAAAATCCTTCTGGCGGCGGCCGGTGCGGGTCTCAGCGGCGGCGCTCTCGTGGTTGGAATCTAGTCGGCCGGCTCACGCGCGCAGGACTGGTCATGAATGGCAATAGGTGCAACAGAACCAATGCCAAAATGGCCTTCTGAAGCTCGACATGACCAAGCTGACGCAGCACGACCCGTGCGAGCCTCTGGATGAGTTCAAATGCAACACCCGTTGCACCAACCGTACCATCTGAATAAAGCTCAATTACAAAGGGTGAGCCGCCCCATATATGTCGGATACCCGACATTGTTCACATAAAAGGCTCGATGCTTACACGTTCTTTTCTGGCTGCTCTTTGCTGTCTTCTCTTTTCTCTTTGCTCTTTGCTCTTCCGTCTTGACTAGCAGGTGCCTGCGGCTTATCTCATTGCCGCGTTAGCACTCGCTTCGGCTGAGTGCTAGGCATGCTCCGGCAACGGAGCACCGTTCAACATCCGCACCAAGGAAATCCAAAAAATGGCAAAGTCGAATTTCCGGCCGCTGCATGACCGCGTGGTCGTACGCCGGGTCGAATCCGAATCCAAGACCGCCGGCGGGATCATCATCCCGGATACGGCGAAGGAAAAGCCGCAGGAAGGCGAGATCATCGCCGTCGGCTCCGGCGCTCGCGACGAAGCCGGCAAGCTGGTCCCGCTGGACGTCAAGGCCGGCGACCGCATCCTGTTCGGCAAGTGGTCGGGCACCGAAGTCAAGCTCAATGGCGAAGACCTTCTGATCATGAAGGAATCCGACATTATGGGCATCATCGGCTGATTATCGGCCTCACCGTCAACTGAATTCCCGGGCTTGAATCGCAAGCCCCTGCCAGGAGCTAAAAAATGGCTGCCAAAGACGTAAAATTCTCCCGCGATGCCCGTGAGCGCATGCTTCACGGCATCAACATCCTCGCCGACGCGGTGAAGGTCACGCTCGGTCCCAAGGGCCGCAACGTCGTCATCGACAAGTCGTTCGGCGCACCGCGCATCACCAAGGACGGCGTCACCGTCGCCAAGGAAATCGAACTTTCCGACAAGTTCGAAAACATGGGCGCGCAGATGATCCGCGAAGTTGCTTCGAAGACCAACGACATCGCCGGTGATGGCACCACGACCGCGACCGTCCTGGCGCAGTCGATCGTCCAGGAAGGTAACAAGGCGGTTGCCGCCGGCATGAACCCGATGGACCTGAAGCGCGGCATCGACCTGGCCGTGAC
The DNA here is from genome assembly GCF_040320115.1 of Mesorhizobium sp. M0802. Lineage (NCBI taxonomy): Bacteria > Pseudomonadati > Pseudomonadota > Alphaproteobacteria > Hyphomicrobiales > Phyllobacteriaceae > Mesorhizobium > Mesorhizobium sp. M0802. Next base: position 15,287 of record NZ_JAMYOY010000033.1, on the reverse strand, counting down.
CGAAGTCGTCGCGGCTCTCGGCAACGCTGCCAAGAAGATCAAGACTTCCGAGGAAGTTGCCCAGGTCGGCACGATCGCCGGCAATGGCGACGAGTCGGTCGGCAAGATGATCGCCGAAGCGATGCAGAAGGTCGGCAATGAAGGCGTCATCACGGTTGAGGAAGCCAAGACCGCCGAGACCGAGCTGGAAGTCGTCGAAGGCATGCAGTTCGACCGCGGCTATCTCTCGCCCTACTTCGTCACCAACGCCGACAAGATGGTTGCCGAGCTCGAGGACGTCTACATCCTCCTGCACGAGAAGAAGCTGTCCAACCTCCAGGCCATGCTGCCGGTTCTCGAAGCCGTCGTGCAGACCTCCAAGCCGCTGCTCATCATCTCGGAAGACGTCGAAGGCGAGGCTCTGGCCACGCTGGTCGTCAACAAGCTGCGCGGTGGCCTGAAGATCGCCGCCGTCAAGGCGCCGGGCTTCGGTGATCGCCGCAAGGCCATGCTGGAAGACATCGCCATCCTCACCGGTGGCCAGGTCATTTCGGAAGACCTCGGCATCAAGCTCGAGAATGTCGGCCTCAACATGCTCGGCCGCGCCAAGAAGGTGTCGATCTCCAAGGAGAACACCACCATTGTCGACGGCGCCGGCAAGAAGGACGAGATCCAGGGCCGCGTTGCCCAGATCAAGCAGCAGATCGAAGAGACCACGTCGGACTACGACAAGGAGAAGCTGCAGGAACGTCTGGCGAAGCTCGCGGGCGGCGTCGCGGTGATCCGCGTCGGCGGCGCGACGGAAGTCGAAGTCAAGGAAAAGAAGGACCGCGTCGACGACGCCCTCAACGCGACCCGCGCGGCCGTGGAAGAAGGCATCGTTGCAGGCGGCGGCGTCGCACTGCTGCGCGCTTCGGCCAACATCAAGGTCACCGGCGTCAATGCCGACCAGGCTGCCGGCATCAACATCGTTCGTCGTGCACTGCAGGCTCCGGCCCGTCAGATCGCTTCGAACGCAGGTGCGGAAGCTTCGATCGTTGCCGGCAAGATCCTTGACAACAAGGGTGCGACCTACGGCTACAACGCCCAGACCGGCGAGTATGGCGACATGATCGCCATGGGTATCGTCGACCCGGTCAAGGTCGTTCGCACCGCTCTCCAGGACGCGGCCTCGGTCGCCGGCCTGCTCGTCACCACCGAAGCCATGATCGCGGAGGCTCCCAAGAAGGAGTCGGCTGGCGGCGGCATGCCTGGCGGCATGGGCGGCGGCGGTATGGGCGGCATGGGCGGGATGGGCGGTATGGATTTTTAATCCAGCCCCTATCAACTTACAGCGGACAGGGCGGCAGCAATGCCGCCCTTTCCTTGTGTGCCGAATATGATCGAAACCTTGGAGTGCGTCCCGAGGATCTCGTTCGAGCCTCACCGCATGGTCGAGAATTAGGATCTTGTCCGATCGAGCAATTCGCGGGCTCAACCTGGTCAAACCGGCGCCCCCTACGAACTGCCCGATCCTTGAGGATTCCGCTGCGCGACAATCACGATGATTCATTCAGTTGGTAGCTATAGGCGGTGAATCATGAGGGGTATTGAGGAGCGTGGCAAGGCGCCCATCTCGGCATTTAACTCCATCGAGCGTGATATCAGGGACAATTCTCTCATCGGAACCTGGCGGCTGGCGTTGAAGGACCCGGTGAATCATCCTGATCTATAGTGGAGCAGACGCGCTCTGAGCCTCAAGAGCGTTTCCTCCTCTGAGTATCCTTGATCTGCCGCTGGACATTCTCGTTGATATTGCTGAGCGGCTCAGCCCGATGGATCTGCTGAGGATTTCGCACACAAATCAAGAGCTGCGTGTCGCCGCGATGATAGTCGCAACGCCTCAAGAAAGGCGGATTCAGGTTCAGGCCATCTGTGGCAGCCCTTGCAACCGGGCTCCAGCAGCGTCGCGGACAAACGGGAACTGCGCGATCTTGCTCGACATGAGCGTGTCGAGCTGGTCGCGGATCACCGTCAACTTCAGCCGATCCAGGATTGCGATCAGCAGGTCATGATCTAGGGTCGTCATCACCAGCTCCCTCCGGCCGCCGCTTCGTACTCGGCGAGTGGCCGCACCAAGGTGGCCGGGGGTGATCTTGATCCGCTCGGCGCGCACCGGCCCCTCGAAGCCGGCAACGCCGACAAAAGGCTCTGTCGCAAACCTGAAATGGGGTTGTGAACGGCCATTTTGGCCTGTCCGTCAGCCAGCGAGGATATCGCAACAGCGATCGACAGACTTGTAGGCATACCTCGCCTGTCGCTTGCCCATCATGTGGATCATTGATGCCGGAGAGGATAACCACGTCGTTCGCATGCGACTTGAACCCGAGCATGGATCGAATGCGGCTTGATACGCCGGTGATCCTGTTCGATCCGATTGTTTAGATGCCGGCTATTGTGGAGCGGATCGGCTTCAGCGGTCGCCGCGATCGCTGCCGCAGCCGGCTTTCAGCGTCGCAGGAAAGGATTGCTTCGTAATTGGTCTGGCTGCCGTCGATGACGATGCGCTCCGGCCGGCCATGGCGCGTCAGCGCCTTGCGGAGGAAGCGTTGGGCCGCCACCTGGTTACGGTTTTCGCTAAAGAAGAACTCGACCGTATCGCCGAGGATGTCGATAGCGCGGTAGAGATACCGCCGCGGATCTTGATGTACGTCTCGTCCAATGCCACTTGCTGCCGACCACACGCTTGCGCCGGTTGAAGCGCTCCAGCAGCTGCGGCGAGAAGTGGGCGACCCAGCGATGCACAGTGGAGTGGTCGACCTCCAACGCGTTAGGCCATCATCTCTTCCAGATCGCGCAGGCTCAGAGTGTAGGCCAGGTACCAGCGCACGCACAGCAGGATCACCGACTGGTCGAAATGGCGGCCCTTGAACATCACGTGCTCCTCCACAGCTGAGGCGTTTTTCTTGCCATGCTCGCTTACAAAAAGGTTTGCGACAGAGCCGTTCGAACCGCATGCCGACACCATCGTCAAGGGCGGCCGCGGTGTCCATTATGGCCACAAGCTCAACCTGACGACGGGCAGGCAGTCTGTTCTTTCAATTTAGACCAACTATGCGGATGCCGCCTCAGTCAATTCAAGAATGTAACCAATGCCGCGCATGGTCGTGATACGTGGCGTTGCACCTGACCTACTCAGGTGTCCACGTAAGCGATAGATTCCGACTTCAAGCGCGTTGGCAGATACCTCGTCGTTGAACGAATAGAGGTGATCTTCCAACTGCGCACGAGGCACGATGCGGCCTGCACGGATAAGCAGATGCTCTAAAATACATAGTTCGCGGCGTGCGATCTTCAGAGGATGACCCGAGACGGAAACCTGTCGGCCGATCGGATCGAAATTGAGATTGCCAAATACAACGATGGGGTCGGTCACCTGTGTCGACCGGCGCAGAATGGCTCTCATTCTGGCGATGAGCTCATCGGAAGAGACGGGCTTGAGCAGAAAGTCGTCCGCGCCACCGTTGAAAATTGCAATCCGCTTCTCGAGATCGTTGATGCTACTCATAATGAGGGTTGGAACTGAATGCCCGTTGCTCCTTAGCTGTCTCAGCCAGCCCAAGCCATCGCCATCTGGCAGAGCCAACTCCAGCAGGAGAATTTCATAGGTTGCGCAACAAAATGCCCTCGACGCCTGTTCCAGGTTCCCAACTACATCAACGGCAAAACCGCTATCCCCGAGCGCAACTCGCACAGCGCGCGTAAGATCCACATGATGATCAATGAGCAGCGTTCGCATTTCACGTCCTATCAAGGTCGGACAGGTCACCGTCCGCTGTAAGACCGGGGCGACAGCGGAAATCGCGCAACTCTTCGTAGTGTTCGTAACGCTCTTTCCGATGGGTGATCGCGGGAGCATGCAAGCCGCACGCCTGCAATAGTCGGGGATGGAACACGTGAAGACCTGTTGACGGGCTGAAACCGTCGGTCGGCCAGCCCACAATGCCACCGACTCTGCCTGCGATTTCTCTGCGCATCGATCCTCCTATGGGTTGCGTCGCAAACTCCAGCTGAGGTCGCAAGGGCAGGTTGCGGCTTTGTTCATTGAGAGGACCCCCTGGAGGCAATACCAGGAGGATTCCCTATATGGCACTTCCCGATTTACCACCGGTCATTCCGAACCACGTTCGGCGGCTTTGAAGACCTTCATTGAGCGCGGCTACGTAAATCAAGGGTACGACCTGCCGGGTGTCGATGCCGCTTTTGAAGCAGGCATCGGCACCAGCTCGGTGAGCGTCGCCCGCGCAATTCAGCGGACGCGCTCGATACACCCAGTCGAATCGTGCCGCGACTTGCCGCGCCGACAGGGCGCCCGAAGACTTCAGACTTGTGACCGAAGGTCTACGCCCAGTCCTCCTCCCATTATCCACCTCCCTCAAATCAAAGTGGACGTTCAATCTGAACAAATTACGCCATCGTATCACAAACGACTTACCGATCCCCGACGTGCTCTAGCCTTAGTGCTTGTTAAGAAGGTCGGCTACTGTCTCTCCGCGTCGCCGGACATCGGCGGCGAGCCACACCTCCCCCACCTCATACACGTCGCCTTGGGTACGGAACGGCACAATGACGTCAATGGCAGCCGACAGCAGGTCAAGAAGCGTGTGGTCTTCCACAGCAGCTCCTTGCGGGCTGCTCTTGACGAGTGAAAAGAGCTTTTTAAAGCCTTGGACCGGATCCGCCCCATGAATCGTTGATATTGATCCCGCATGGCCGGAGACGACTTCGCTAAGGTAGGCCCAAGCAGCATCATCGCGCATCTCGCCAAGCAATATTCGATCAGGGCGCATGCGCAAGCTGGCTTGCAACAGTTGCTCGGCTGTCACCGCACCTACGCCTGCTCGGTCCTTCGGATAGAGTAACCGGACATGGTTCTCGTGCGGGATTGCAAGTTCGAGCGTGTCCTCGATACTTATCAGTCTCTCTTGCGGGGGTATAGCGTTGATCAAAGTCTTGCTCATTGTCGTTTTGCCGCTTCCAGTAGGTCCGCAAAGCAGCATCGTGAGCCGCCCGCAAACGCACGCTCGCAAAAATTGCTCCAAGTCACCATTGTCGTAGTGCTGAAGAATCGTTTCGTCCTGCCGCTCTTGACGCTCCTTTCGTGACCGCCATTGATTCCAACGCGAGTATTCGTAGCGAGAGGAAACTTCCTTGAGTTCGGTCACACGACTTGAGGGACGCCGTATCGTCAGGCTTATTGTTCCTGAGGGAACAGCGGGCGGCAAACAGATCTGCAGCCGCTCTCCGTTCGGCAGCTCAGTCGCACAGAGGGGGCTTTGCGGTCCGACATCTTGCTTGCGCAGCGCTCCAGCGAGGATCGCGATGTCCTCCAGATCGTCATAAGATAGCGGTAGCGGATGTTTCGTGAAAACGCCGGCCTGTCGGACAAAGGCTTCCCCAGGCCGGTTGATAGCGACCTCTTCGGTCCTTGGCTCCTCAAGCCATTTCAAAACAGGGTTGAGAAGCAAACGCAATTGAGGGTCAGCCTCCGGTCGCATTGTTGTCTCTCCGGCGTTCGCGATGTTGGGGGGCTGGCGCCACGGCGGTCGCTCTAAGATCGTATACATCCGAGAAATCGAGGTCCCGAGCCACAAAGATGGATACAGCATCTCCCTGGTTTTTCTTTAGAGTTGGCGGAACGTTGATCGTTGCTCTAAGGGTCGTGTCAACGGCTTGTCCGGCGTTGCTCTGGAAGCTGTTGATGCCGCTTCCTCCACCTGAGCTGCCAGCGTTTTGACCGGCGGCCTGAAACGCGCCTTGAATGACGCTCATGAGCATTGCTCCGCCAAAGCGCTGCCAGAAGTGATTATCCACCGTGCCAGGCATTCCGGAGCGGCCGAGCTCGTCAGCGCCCGGCGATGCTAGCGAAACGAGGGCATGGTCAGGCGTTTCGATGCGCGTCCACAGCACGAAGACACGCGCATCCCCCTGTTGGAGACCACGCTGGATCTCGCCAATCACGGTCGTCCCGCGATCCAAAAGCACCACGTTGTTGGTGGCGCCGCGGACGTCTTTAGGTAAGACGCACTTCACATAACCCGGTAAGTTTGTGTCGACTGCCGTTTGCAAAATGCAGGGAATTATCGTTCCTTGAGTAATCACGAGATCAGGGTGCGGCAAAAGTGTGGCCCGGCTCGCCTCCTGTATATCTGGCTTCAATCGCCCCGACAGATCGCCAGCGTCTGAAATCTCATCCGAGGTTGCGGGAGCATCCCTATGGTTGTCTTCGCTCCGCTGACCGTCGTTGGGCATTTGACTGCTGCCACTGTAGGCGAAAATTGGTGTTTCCTCCGGCGGCGGATCAGCTGGCGCCGGAGGCGGCGTAGATGGCGCAGGATCTCCTGCCTGCGCCGCCTGTACGGGTGCTGGAGCTTCGGGAGCAATCTCAATCGGCACGGGGCGGAATGGCTCGGCGTCGGCGACAATTGGAGGTTTTGGCTGAGTTGGCTCGTCTTGTGTGCTGGGACGACCGCCGAGCCAGATGAGCGATAGAGATGAGATGAGAACAAGTGCAGCGACGGCCAACTTCTGCAGTCCCGAAACATGCCGGCGGGCCGGCTCCGAGACCATCGATCCGGAGGCATGGACATCATGTCCCGACTGTGGGCCGGTTTCATTCATCGGCCGAGCCTTTCAAAACGCGCCACACGTCGGGTGTCACTGTACCGGTCCCTGGCGCTCGTCCCACAGGGTCATAAGCCCTGTTGAAAATGGACAAGACCGTATTGCCATCTCTCAGACGCCATTCCCGGGCGACTGCGGATACTTCAACATAGTCCCCTTTGACCGTGTAATTGGCAGCGGCTTCCTTGCCGTCGGGATTGATAATGTAGAGGGAGGGTATGCGGGAATTGCTTGCGAAGCCAAATACGGTGGTAAAGCCATTATCGAAAACTTCCAGCGGCGACAGCGATCGATCGCCCTTTGCGACGTAGTGAAAATTGCTTTCGTCCGGACTGGTAGTTGCGGCGGGCCGATTCAACAAATCCTGAACTCTCTCGTCGTGCAGCACTTTCGCCCGGGCCTGACCAAGAATCGAGCGCCTTTCTGCGTCCTTTCTCTGAGCAGCAGCCTCATCAGCAGGATAGGTGAACTGCACGCTGTAGTATAGGTCAGGTTGCTGCTCATCGAGTTTTGGCATCGCTCTCGTTGAAATACTGAAGACGTATCTCCGTGTACCGGACTCACTCTCGGCCAGCACGATGACCGGCTGCGGCGGGAGCATCCGGCTAGCCTTAAAAAAGAGATAGTTGGCGCGCGGGAGCGCAGCCAGGTCTTTGCTATTGGAAACGGCCACGGCTGCGACTGTCTCGTTGGCCGCGAATGTGACAACCAGCGTTGCCCCCACTGCGGTAGACAGGCGCACCACTTCGTCGGGACGGTAAGCCAGGTAGCGCATGCGCGCATCATGCTTGCCGGCAAGTGGTGTGTCTTCCGCGGACGCTTCCATCGTTAAGAAGAGTGAACAGACCAGCGCGAGAAACGCTCTTTTTGTCATGGCTGCACATAGCCCAGGTTCGATACGCTATCTTCCGAGCCTTGATAGGAAGTGACGAGTAGACCTCCCGGATTGGTGAGCCTCGATTGCCCAGGCAGACCCGTCAAGCGCTCGTAGCGGATGGTAGCTGTCCAGGTGGTCACTATCGGCATCTGCCCATCGACAACAAGCGTACGTTTGTAACGGATCTGTTGAACGTCCGGACTGATGTCGTTTGAGGAAATATGCCCGACCTCGAGCTTGCCGCGCTTGCCGACCGTGACTTGCGGCGAGGTGGGATTCGGATAGTTGAAGAAATCTTGATATTGCTGTCGCACAGCCGGCGCGCTGAAACTGGATACGAGGTCATAGGCGTATTGGGCTGTATCTGCTGTGTACCCCTCGCGCAGGCGTACATATTCCCACAGCGAAGCATTTATGACGGCTCGGTCTTGGGTTGCCGGCAGTCGAGAGACTGACACTTCGCTGTCGACGGTCCCATCCGGCCGGACCCAGAGGAACACAGGTACGAGCTTGGCCAACGGGACCATGGCAGCGATGGTAAATGCCTGGGCAACATTTCCTAGGACCGCCGCTGCGGCAAAGGCTATCAGGGCCTTTGACAGGCGCCGCGCAGACTTCGCTCGTGAAGTTTGAAACGCTTCCACCTTCTTATAGTGGGCGGCTAGCGTTTCTCTCTCCACCAGAAGGGCATGTTCAGGAAATTTCACTTTGGCTCTTCCGCGCATTCGACCCGAAGATCCTCAGGGGTGGTTTCCCATTGTCCCACGTTCAGTTGGAATGGGGCACCCGCGCACGTCGCAAGCCCATGGCTTGTCTTGCAGGCGGCCAAAGCGAGGATTGACAGAAGTAGGCAATATTTCATGTTTTTGGCACCGAGCTTGTCGATTGATTAACCACCCGCCGTTTTGGCAAAGTGGCGATTGAGGCTGTTAAGAGGTCGGTTCGCACCTCCCCAAGAGCCGCCGGCGATGCTGCTGGCGATCGTCGGAAGCGCGACGATCAGAGCGTCACCAGCTAGGAAAAGCATGTCGAGCTCGTAAAGCCCGATGATCTTGGCTGCTGTCGTGCCCGAGAATTTGATCATCAAAAGCATGGCTGCCAGCGAGACTGCTTCGGCAGCGATTACTATCGTTGCCACGATGTTGAGGAGGAGAAGCAGCAGCCCGTACGAGAGCAGTTGGCCGATCCATCTGGTGGCTATGTCTCGAGTGTGGTCAAAAAGGTAGCCTACAAGGACCAGGGGGCCGATCGTCAAGAGCACCTTCGTCAGAATTCCAACGGCATCGTAGATCTCGAACGCTGTCCACAGCGCGCCATAGAAAATCCATTGCGCTCCCTCGAAAGCAAGTATGTCCTGGCCGTTCATAGGCCCAATTTCGGAAGCAATCAGCTGAAAGACATACTGGCTTGAAGCAAACATGAGATCGAGCTTCTGGGGGATTCCGGTGAAGGGCAAGTCGCTGCCACTGATGTCGTGAGCCAACCTCGGAATCGTGTCGTCGAAGAGCGCTTCAATGTACAACTGATAGTTGGCCTGCCCTAAGATAAGGGCGACGACAATCGACACCATGATTACGCGCGAGATACCCCCGCGCGCATCGACTTGACCACGCATGACCAGAAAGCCTTGGATTATTATCCAAAGCGTGACACACGCCACCAGAGGCGCACTGACCGCCTCTTGGATCTTTCCAAGCACTTTGTGCAGCCCCAACGTGAAGGCCCCATGAAAGATCGCGTGTATAGTCGTGAATGGCGCGGGAATTTTGAAATTCATGGCGTGAGCCTGATGTGTCCCTGATCAGCGCAGCTGAGCCTGATGAACTCAGCGTTCACGGGAGGGGGTCAAAAATGCGAGCGGTGTCCCGATGTTCGCGACGCTGCGTGGCAGCCTCCTCAGCGGCGTGAAGGCTCCCTTGTGCAGTGGCCATCGTCAGCAGACTCGTGGCCTGGACATTTTGGATCATCGCATCGTGAATCTGCTTGAGGACCAGACCGTTGGTCACGGTGGCCTGCATAATATTTCCCGAGCGGGAAAGCTGACCAAGCGTGCCGGCGTTATCCTTAAGGCGCTTGTCCATTATGCCCAAAGTGTCGGCTGCAATAGCTGCGGCATTGGCGGCCCCAGCGATTTGTCCCTGTAACAGTTTCGCTTCTGAATCGGTGCCGTTGACTATCCGATTCGGGTCCTGCGCAATGTTACGGGCCATAATCGAAGCTGGCGCCCGAGCATCAAACATCTGCCCCTCCAGCTTATTGCTCGACGGGTAGTGATTTCCTTGGTTCAGTGAGCTTAGCAGTCCCGTGACAGCGAATGACGACGTTAGCATTGTCACCATTTCGATCGTGGTAGCGAGCGTCTCGATTGACCTCTCAAGGATCGCCGCATTGGAAATCGCTGTTAAGGTCGTTTGTATTTCTGTTCCAGGGTCGGTGACGATAAATTGCGACCGGGCCTGTCCGTGAAGCAGAAGGGAAGCAGCAAGGGTCGTTACTGCAAGTTTGGCAAGTTTCATGAATATTCCTCCGTCAGTCTTGAACTTCATGGTACCGGGCCATGAACTTGTCGAGCCACCCACTTGGGGCGTCTCCGTGCTGGTTACGAAGCTGGTCGGCAAAGCGCACTGTGTTGGCCCGCCCCGAGAGTACGGCTACGTACTCGCGCATCTGCCCAAGATCGAATTCGCAAACAATACTCCCGCTATCGCGCTTGAGCAAAAACTTGCGGCTGCCGATTGCCATTCCCTGGCGGATTGCCTCGAACTCCTGCGCAGTGCACTTCAAGCCATCGACATACGCAGAGCGGTCCGCCGTCGGTGATGGGTAGAAAATTTTCGTCATACATTGCGCAACGAGACTAGCTCCGAGAGGCGATTCCAGAACGTGTTCAGGCTGCTGCGTTGCGAGTATCAACATGCCGTTGTTTTTGCGGACCGTGAGCAAGAACTTGTCGATAGTGGCCGAGAATTGGGGGTTGAGTAGATAGAATCGAAATTCGTCGCAGCTCATGACGAACCGACGACCATCGACGATAGCGCCCACTCGATGCAGAAGGTATGCGGCGGCCGGTGCACAGACCTCCTCATATTCCAGGAGCTGCGTCATGTCGAAGCCCGTAATGGAGGCATCCAGCCTTACTTCGTCCACGTCGCCGTCAAAGGCCCATCCAAGCGCCCCCCCTCTACACCACCGCTGCAGCCGTGCTCCTGCGCCCTCGGAGGGGCTGTGCAATAGGAACTCGCGCAGGCCCGCAAGTGAGCGCATAGGGGGTTCGAACGAAAGCTGACGAACAATGCCGCGTTCCAGCCGACGGCTTTCCTCCGGCGAGATCGGACCACGGCCGTCACTCTCGATCAGGGCCATCAACCACTCGCGCAGAAAGTCCCGAGAGGCGGAGGTGTTGTCCAGTCCACGCAGAGGGGCCAAGCCGCTCGGAGCGCCTCTGCGCAACGCAAGATATGTCCCTCCCGTGGCTCGCACCAGCAGTTCACCACCCCGATCCTTGTCGAAGAAGACGATCGCACCATTGCGATCGACCAAGCTTTGCTCAAGCATCGCGAGGACAAAGGTCATCAGCGTCGTCTTGCCTTTGCCAACGGGCCCGAATATTGCCGTCATGCCGACGTCATTCTCATGGGGGATGTAGTCGAAAGAAGTTCCACCGTTTGTGCGAAAGCGCGCAACAGCATTGCCCCAGTGGCCGGAACTGGAACCGCTTGGGAAGTTCTCAAATGAGACGAGCCCGGCAAAATTGTGTGAGGTGATCGCCCCCGGGCGCGTGCGCCACCTGTTGTTCCCCGGAAGTTGGGACCAATATGCGGCCTCCATGCCGATGCCCTCTTGGACGATAACGGCGCCCGCGTCGGCCAGCCGTGCGCGGGCACTTGCTGCGCGATCTGCAAGGCTATTGAGGCTGTCGGCATAGACGCACAGGCTCAGATGATGCGAACCCATCACGAATTCGTTGCTTGCCAGTGCGTCCTCTGCCTCGGCAAGTTCATTGATCTGGGTGAGAGCCTTGTCGCCGGCACTCGTCATCTGGCTGGACTTAAGGCTTAGTTTGGCATGAGCTTGTGGGCGAGTGAGGAAGGAAAAGCTCTGGCTCAGGACAAGCGGGAAGTTGGCGGACAGCAAGGAATTTAGCATGCCCGGCCGCGTCGTCGCCGGATATTCACGGAACGAAAACAACGATCCGACGGAGCTATCCCCGGGCCTTCGAATCTCAAGCGCCCGCTTCCCGCAGATGACCTGGTCAGTGTAGATCGAGGCGCCAAGTGAGCCGGTAACCATCGGAACCGGAAGAAACCGGCAAGTCATCATGAGCCGAAGCGCCTCGCCGATTTCCGTGAAGAGCACGTTGCCTTTCTCACGAATGCCCAACCGGCGCAGACCGTAACCGCCGAGTGCGCCAGCAATGATGTGCCAGAGGTCTTCCAGGCTCCGTATTTGGGTGGCTAGATCGTGCTCATTCCGTCTGCGGGACTTGGCAATCCGCAAGCCGATCTTGCCGATTGCGGTGCGGGGGGACACGATCAAAGTGAGGAAGTGATCGTTGCGAAAGAGCTTTCCCGACAGCACACGACGCTCGTAGGCCTCGCTCAGACTGCCAGCGAATGCACTTTGAAACTGGCGCGGCGCCGGCGCCGGCACATCGTTGTGTCTCACAAGATGAGCGTATATCGAGACATTGTCATCGGCGATGTTGCGCAAGAGAGTGTTGAACGCGCGGCAGCGCGAGTTGCGCATCTCAGCGTCTTCCAAATCAAAGGGCACACCGTTCACATGTGCCATGGCCATGATCGATCCGTCTTCCAGAAGGACAACCTTATCGCTTACGTGACCAACATACGGAAGGTAGATCTCGCCAGACCTCTCGGTCCGGCCGCTGGCGCCGAACATTACACCATTCCTCTTCCGCGTTTCGGCACTCTGATCGGATTGGCGCTGACGCTTGCGCCTCCCCAGACCGGCCCGTCCACGCTTCTGCCGGCCGTCTGCAAATAGAGCAGCACGACGCTTGCCGCGTTATAGTCACGCTCAACAACCAGCCGTGCTCCGAACCAGAGTGGCGCGAGAACGATTTCGTAGAGCGGGTTCTGAAGGATAATGATAACAAGCCCAGCCAACATCATGAGCAATCCGGCCAGCGTCAGCGGCACCCCCAGAAACAGTGCGGGGCGCGTCGCCGCCACATAGAGGGTGCTCACTTCCAACCGGTCGCTCATCAGCCACCGCCTATGAGCGCCTTGCCCAGGAAGCTGGCCCCGAACATGATGACGATCCCTCCAACGACACCCGCAACCAGGCCAAGTGAAGCACGACCGAACATCCAAGAGATACCGATGGCTACGAGCCCGAGCACGGCCAGTGATTGTCCAAAGGGGCCAAGGATGAACGTGCAGATATTCTGGACCATCTTGGCAGGATCCGTCCCTCCGGTCACCTGAGCCGCGGCTGGCCCGCTGTAGAAGACCGTCCACGCCGCGCCTGCAGCAGCGGCCGGTACATATTCAGCCGCCATGCGCAGCATGGAAAAAGGCGAAGGAACACGCGTTTTAAGCGCACGAAGTATCTTGAGTGGCGTCATCATTGCATCTCCATGTTTCAATCGAATACGAGTTTGTTCGGGTTCGCGGGTTCCCGTGCTTTCGCAGCCTGGCTGCCGGTCGGACCGGAGGGATCGGCCCCGGAGCGGTCTGGCTGATACGAGCCCCAAATGTCCCAAGAATCTTGGTTGGGCTGCTTCTTTCTATTGGCCTGTTGGCTCTGCTGGAGCAGAGGCGGCACGGCTTTCCGACCGGGTGCCTCAAGGTGCGGCACATCTCGAGCAGTCGGCTCCAGCGTTCGCTCAAGGAGACTTGAGATGTCCTTTGCGGCCGACTCGACCTTGCGTACATAACCGTTGGCGAAGCCACGCGTGACGTCGCCCGTGTTATAGGCCGAGATGGCACGGCGAAGCGCCAGTTGCTGTGCCACAGCAGTGGTGCCGCCGGCATACCGGCTTTCAAGCAAGTGGGCGGCAGCCGAAAGCGAGGCGCAGGGCTCGAAAGCCCTTTCCGGCGTAAGATTGAGCATGGCAAAGTTCTTGCTGTTTATCTGCATCAATCCAACATCGACAGAATGTTGTGCTTCGAGGCGTTCCTTGATGCCCCGCGTGGCTGCCAGGTGGTCTATCCAGCGAAGCTGCTCACCTGTGGTGTTGTCATGAGCCACCAGCGTGTCAAAGCCACTTTCAATCTTGGCAATCGCGGCGAGGGTGGACGGCGCAACCCAGGGAGCGCATTTGCGCGACAGGCTGTGGAACTCACGCGGAGAAAGTGGCGCGGGCTCGGCTGGGAGTGACATGGATGTCAACAGGACGATGGCCAGCGGCCAAGCTGCAATAAACATTCCCTATCACCTACCTTTCCAAGCCGCCGGACGGGTTCTGGCCCTGTCCGGCACGCGCTTATCGGGGAGGTTTGTTACTGTGTGATGTTCAAGTTCAGCTTTTCGGTTTCAACTGAAGCAAAGACCGTGTTCGTATCAGTTGGGTGAGCATCTTGCGCATGCGTGGGTGGCGCGGGCCCGATCAGCCAGCGACATCCGGAGCATCTTGGTACAATGACTCCTGTACAGGATTGCTCGTCCCGGCCGTCCGTTGCTCCTAGACTGTGGGTCGCGACTTCGGCGTCATGGATGGTACTTCTGTCAGCGCCAAGCCAAGGACAAAATGGGGAGCTTGGCGGGTTTGTTCAGGCTCGGGATCACCGTGGGGAATCGACGAAGGCGATAAAGCAGCCCAACTTTGCCGGTATGCTGCCGGTGCTTAAAGAGCAGCCATGCGCGGCCCTGCACACTCAGATCATTGCTTGAGACGCGAGCTCGTCCGCGAAGCTGGCTCGAAGGCGCAAATCCGCGGGGGGGCGAGGGTCAACTGGGAAGACGTGGCGGCGCAGCCCATCCTGGTGCGAGCCTCGTTCAGCTGTTCGGCCGCCGCCGCCAAAGGGTGGATCATGCACAGTCCCATCGGCAGATAACGGCACGTCATTGACGGAGTCCGACGGCGCAATGGACAAGCATAGTGACACGCTCAGGATGGAGGAGTTGCAGTAACTGAGAAATGTTAGCCCGGACGTTCACCGCAACCGGTGACCTGCCGGTCGCCGAACAGCATTTGAGGCCGCCGGCCACCTTGGACGAAGCCGGCTTGGCAGGAGACACACTATTTTGCACAAGGCCGCTGCAGCGAATCACGGTCTTCTTCCGCCGACCGCCTCTCCGATCAAGCCAAACGCCGCGCTGCTCAACCATGTCCGAGCTGGATCCACGAGCCGGAGGATATCGAGATGATCCAGGTCCGCAAACTCCAGGATGACCACGATGCAAGGGCATAGCAGGAAACTTGGCATCCGTGAGGTCGAACTTGAGTCGATATTGGCAGGCCTGCACCAACGGGGGAGCTCGAATCGAAAAAGCGAAGGACCACACGGCAGGGTCATGTCGGCGCTTGGACCTGTCTGGTGGCCACGGGCTGCCTTGGTGCGGTCAATTCGCTGGGGATGAAAAGAACAGGACGAGCACGGCCTCACATTGGCCGCACGCAACGGCGAGTGGTATCAAGGAGCAGCTGTTCTGGGTCGGTGCCCCAGGGTTGCTCGGCAACAGGTTTAGACAAGGGGATTCAAGATTGAAGGTGTGCCGTTGAAACATGTTCTTGTCATTGACGATGATGCCGCAATGCGGCGCCTCATCGCCGAGTATCTCACGATGCATGCCCTGAAGGTAA
>NZ_JAMYOY010000032.1:0-38848 GCF_040320115.1 Mesorhizobium sp. M0802 | reverse complement strand
CGAAAAATACTCCTAATGATGTCCCTGCCTGAGTCGTTCATATTCGTCATCGGACAATTGGAGAAATCGATTGCTTGGATAGGCACACATTTACGAAATGGATGCACTCTCGTTCGCTTCGCCCTTCTGCTGAGCAGTTGCGGGCTCGCAGGCGGCGGGGACCGGAAACAAGCGCTCTCGCAGCCAATCGTCCAGCCCGTCAACGCGGTCGGCCGAACAGGTTTACCAAACGGAACGGTCCCGCCGTGGCGGAGATACCGACGCACCGTGTTGCGCGCGCACCCGAATTCCTTCGCCCATCGGTTCGCTCCACCAGCCAAGTTCATGCAGCCGCAGCATCGCTGCTACCTCTTAGGCTGAAGCATCGGCTCTCTCCACATCGTTCTCGACAATGCAGGAATCTCCCAATTCCAATCGCCATCCATGCCTCCTCTCATAGTCGAGGGGGGAGCAGTTTCTCAATTTGCGGACAACTGAGACGTCCGGTGCTCTTAGGCAGAGGAATCATACGAGATCCCTCCTGCAACATCATTTCACGCATCCACAAGCTTGCCGGATCACTATTGTGGAGCGCAGGCCATTGGATGGCCTCCGTGAATGCGGGAGGAAGTGGTGGCGGAAGTTGGACAATCCGCAGGGGTGTTGTTTTTGCGAAATGCTGCGCCAGCCGTAAGGGCATGGTCCCGATGCGGCTGGTGCCGGATACAACGGGCGGGATCAGGCTAAAGCCGTGTACGACAACTTCGATACGTCTCTCGAAACCGTGCTCAAGCAGATACCATTCCTCGACGGAGAGCTGCCGGGTGTCCCCGAATTTGAGGACAACCTGCCCCATCGATAAGTATCGCTCCAATGTAAGTGGCTCTGACAGCTGCTTGTTCGTGCGGCAGCCTACGCATACGAGCTTATCTTCGAACAGGGCTGCGCGAGGATGTTTCGACATGAATACTTCCGGCATGATCAGAAAATCAACGTCGCCGCGCCGGAGAAGCTCCTCGGGGTCGTCGGAAATAGGGAGACATTCAAAGCGGACGGCGGGAGCTTCCCGCGCAGCACGTTCTACGATCTTCTTAAAAAATACGAGCGTGATGTAATCGGAAAGGATGATCCGGAAGCGACGATCCGATTGGGCTGGGTTGAAGGCGTCCCAGGAAATAATCGATAGCTGGATGTGCAGCAATGCCTCCCTGACTGCTGGGGCGAGCCCCTCAGCGCGCGGTGTCAAAATGAGCTCGCGGCCGCTCATCGTAAATAGCTCATCGCTGAAATAGGCGCGTAACCGAGCAACGGCGGCGCTCATTGCCGGCTGGCTCAGGTTAATACTGCGGGCCGCCGCGGTGACTTTACGTTCCCTGACCAGAGCGTCCAACACAACGAGGAGGTTCAGATCGAGTCCTTTAAAACGCATGTCTTGATCTAGGCGGCGTGTGAATGGGTTGCGCCCAAACATCCAATTCGAATGGTGAGTAGCGTCAACGCATCAGCCTTCGACGAAAAAGAGCAATCGAAAAGAAGAAGGGCAAAACCGTGTATATGCAAAGCGCGCCGATATGCAGGCCCATTTTGTCAATCGGACGGCCAAGCATCGCTGGACGAATGAGGTCGACTGCATGTGCGAGCGGCAATAAGGAGGCAGCATACTGAAAAGCGCCGGGCAATTGGTTGACCGGAAACATCGCGCCGCAAAGGAACAGCATGGGTGTAATAACAAGCGTATTATAAAATATGAAATATTCATAGCTGGGCGCAAGCGCCGTGACGACCATCGCTAGACTCGCGAAGGCGAGGCCATTGAGAGCGATGACTGGCAGCAAGCAGAGGATGGATGGCCACGATGCGTATCCGAGCGTGGTGGCAACAATAGTGATTGCTGTGCCCGCCATGAGGGCCTTCGTGGCTGCCCACGCCAATTCGCCGAGTAAGATATCGCCGAGCGTCAGCTGAGTGCATAGCATTCCTTCCCAGGTGCGCTGGTCGCCCATGCGGCCGAAACTCCCGTAGACCGTTTCAGCGGTCGCCGATGCCATCACGCTTGTGGCAACCATGCCAGCCGCGAGAAACGCAATGTACGAAGTGCCCTCAACAGGACCTATCATTGTTCCGATGCCAAAGCCGAGACCGAACAGATAGATCATCGGATCGGCGAGGTTGCCGAGAACCGATGCAAGCCCGATTTTCTTCCATCCAAGATAGTTGCGGCGCCAAACCGCGACCCAATTCCACGCATTGGCGGGCATGCCCGCCGCATAACGTTCGCCCATTGTTCAGTCCTCCATCTCGCGCCCGGTTAACCGCAAAAACACATCCTCGAGATTGGGGGGACGCTGCAGAAGGCGTAGACCCGTGCGCCCGCGTAGCTGCGCCAGCACCTGCTCCGGATCGGGTGCATAGCAAAAAAGCGTCTCACCGCTCACCTCGATGCGCTGTGCGTACGGCCGGATCAGCGCACCCAGTTCATGCGGATTGCCGCCGTAGACCTCGACCACGTCACAGCCGATCTGCTCGTCAATGAGTTCGGACGGGCGACCTTCGGCGATCTTGCGCCCCTCCTCCATAACGCACAGCCGATCGCACAGCCGCTCGGCCTCTTCCATGAAATGGGTAGTCAAAAGAATAGTCTTGCCCCGCGCCAGCAGCGATCGCAGCCGATCCCAGATCAGGTGGCGGGCCTGCGGATCGAGGCCGGTGGTCGGCTCGTCCATCACCAGCAAGTGCGGGTCATTGATCAGCGCACGCGCGAGCGTCAGGCGCCGCTTCATGCCGCCGGACAGTTCGGCGACGCGCGCATCCGCTTTGTTCTCGAGGCGGGCGAACTCAAGCAGCGATGGTATGACCGCATCGATCTGGCGTCTGCTCATCCGGAAGTAGCGCCCGAACACCAACAGGTTCTCGCGTACAGTGAACGCGGCATCAAGATTGTCGAACTGCGGGACCACGCCGATGCGCATACGTGCCAAACGCGCGCGCGCCGGCACTGGAGCGCCGAGCACAGTAATCTTCCCCGCATCAGGCGATGTCATGCCGAGGACCATACGCGCAATCGTGCTTTTGCCCGCGCCGTTCGGTCCCAAGAGCCCGAAGCATTCCCCCGCCGCAACGCGGAACGACAGCCTGTCGACAACGAGCTTGTCATAAGTTTTGCTTACGTCAGTAAGGTCGATCGCTACCATGGACATGGGTTCATTTTACCGAGAGGGACGACAAAACTGGCGGTTGCTTGGTTGCCTGCCGACCTGAAACTGTGACTCGTCTTCGCCATCCCCGCCGTCGATAACGAACTGATCGACATCACAAGGATCTAGCCGCTGCTCCGCTAAAGCGGCAACAATTGCGTCGAGATTATCGATGGATTGGTAACGCGGATCGTTGTGCCGCTTTTCCTGGTCAACGCAGAAGACGAGCCGTCCATCCTCGACCAGGGCGATCGCCCCATCATGGGTCAGCTTGGTACCACAGATGCGCATAGTGTCTCCACGTTAACGGCGATAGATTCGATTCATCAGGAAGCGGAAATCGGGTTCCGGAAACGGACGAGCAAGCAGTCTTCGTTGACCGACTCGCCCCGACACTCAAGACGCTCTACCTCGATCAACGTTTCGTTCAGCATGGCGATGACCGGCTCAGCACCAGCGGCGTGACCCCAGCGACGGCAATTAGCATCCCTTGCCGATCCGAAGATCAGATGCCCGCCTGGCGCAAGCACCCGCACCAGGTTTTTGACGGCCGCGCGCATCTCGGCTATGTCTCCGAGGTAGTAGAGGACCTCCGCCACAACGATCAGGTCAAACAACTCGTTGGTCGAAAACTGTTGAACATCGGAGACTATCCAGTTGATGCGCGACGGCTCCTTTATCCGTTGACGTGCTCGAGCAATCGCTTGCGCCACGACATCGATGACGGTGAGCCCTTGGCAGTAGGGGGCTAGTTTTTCCGTGAATGCGCCGGCAGCGCACCCGACTTCGAGGGCATTTGTAATGGAGCCTTGGGCAAGCGCCAGCTGGAGCATTTGCGTGTGGCGCTTCTGCTCGAACGGATTGCCGTCGAGGCGCCACGGATCGTCTGCGGCCAATTCCCGATCAAGCAACTGATGATTCGCGTTCTGGGTCAAACTCGTGCACCTCTCGTCCATCAGGTAAGTAGCGATCACTCGTCGCCGCAAATGTTGTCCGACAGGACTAATTCCGAAGAATCCCGCGCAAGATTGAGCCTGCGAAGCGGAGCCGAATGGGGCGAGAATTCTGCCCTGCTGGAACCAGTGATCGGAGTTTGGGTGGGGGCCTGTTTTCCCCCAGTGTTCGATGTAGCGACAGCAGAGCTTCGTGACAGCCAATCGCTATTGCTCAAGGTACACAGCGCGTAGGCCTTCAACGGAAGCAAGAGAAAGACGTTGATGAACGTGTGCAGCGAAAAGCCAAGAAATCGAAATTGTCGAGCACGAAATGCTACCACGCTGCATCGGAGCATGGTCATGGACACAATCATCAGTCCTGTCCACCAAGGCACAGTGCCTGTCAGTGCGAAATGTGCGAGGCCCGTTAATACCGATAGGGCGAGGAGTAGCGCGCCGAGATTCTGTCCGACCACGTCCAACGTGAGATAGCTATTTAGGCTAGGCAGCAAGCGCAGCCCAAGCAGCGTGTCCCGGAATGTGCTTCGTGCCCAACGGAGTTGTTGGCGCAGATACGGTCCGAGTCTGTTCGGAACGACTGTGGCCGCGATGGCGCTCGGAACGTATTCGGTTCGAAAGCCTGCTTTCAGCATCAGGATAGTGAGATGGCGATCCTCACCGAAGTCGCTTGGCTTGCCCCGAAAAAATTGCGACTCGTACTGGTCCAGTAACAAAAGGAGCGCAGACCGGCGGTACATGGCACATGGGCCGCAACAGCACATAACGGCACCGAAGCGAGCCTGTGCCGCGCGCTCCTCGTTGCAAGCCAGCCAGTACTCCATGTCTATCAGCCTGGTCAGCCAGCTCTCGGTTCGGTTACTGGCCGTCAACTGACCCATGACTGCGCCGACCGCTGAATCTCGCATCTTCGGTACAAGCTTGGAAATGACGTCGGGTGCGAGTACCGTGTCTGAATCAACGTTAAGCACCAGATCCCCTGATGAGCGGCGTATCGCGGCGATCTGCGCCTTGCGCTTTCCAACATTCTCGGGAAGCAAAATGATGTCGAACCTGGGGTCGCGCGCGTAGTCTTCGTGGACAGTTCCTAAGGCTTCGCGATTTCCAGAACCGTCATCAACCAAATAGACCCGAAGTCTTCCGGCGTATTCTTGGTCTGCAATGGAAGCCAGGCACTCTGAAAGCGTGCGCGGATCCTCGTTGAAGCAGGGGACGATGACATCCACGCTGGGCAGTTTGTCGGAGCCGACGAGAACCTCCAACGCCGACGAATCCTTTGTCGGCATAGCATAAAGCCCTTGCATGCTCTTATAGGCAGTCGAGAGCAGTGCATAAAGCGAAATGGCCACAGTGCTGGTTGTACCAAGAAGTGTCATGGGATCTCGTTTGTTCAGTGATGTTGAGGAAGTGAGCGGATTACAAATCCGCGCTCACGCAGTGCTGGAATCAGCCGGGACAGCGCCGTGACCGTCTGGTCGCGCATGCCGGCGTGAGCGCCCTGGCTCAACTCGCCGGGAGGGCATCCGTCGTGCAAGAGTACAATTGCGCCCGGCCGGACAGAGGCGAGCACTCTATCAATAATCGCCTCGACTCCAGGGCGAGACCAATCTCGAGGGTCGACGGACCAATGAAGGGCCGCCAGCCCGGCGATCTGTGATGCTGTGCAGACTTCTTCGCTCCAGGCGCCGTAGGGCGCGCGAACAAAGCGGACCGAGGCCTGCGGGCACGCTCTCATGATGGCGTCGTTCGCTTCAAAGACCTCACGTTGCACTTCGCCGAAACCGCATTGGTACAGGTCCGGATGAGACATCGTGTGGTTGCCTACCTCGTGCCCTTCTGCGATCATCCGTTGGATTAGATCTGGGTGCTCTAAGGCGTAGGCGCCGATGACGAAGAAAGTCGCCGGCACCCGCTGCTCTGCCAGCACGTCGAGAATCTCCGGTGTGAAAAGTGGATTGGGACCGTCGTCAAACGTCAGATAAACGCTTCGACGGCCGGTGCCGTCAGAGCACTCACGGCGCACTTCGTACAAGCAATCGGACCAGCTCATAGCTCTGGTCCGTTCCGATCTATCATCGTGCCCGTGGGCCATTCGCTGATCGGCCGTCCAACTGGCAGAACAATGGTGAGTGCGTCATCGATGCGTGTGGGCGGCAGGTCGAGGCGGGCCTCTGGTCGGGTGGAGCGCACGCGAATTCCCGACAAAACGGCCATAGGGCTGTATCGCCGTCCGAACCTCTCAACATGATTCCGCAGCGCGTCCCTGACCGTTCCGAAAGCGAATGGAACGCCAAGCTCCTGCAGTATTGGAAGCATGACATGGATTGAATGGGCGATTCCCAGACCCTCAAGGTCCGGACGTACCCCGTACAGGCCCAGCTCAGCCACCAACAGGTCGACCGCGTCGACCTTGATGAAACGGCGCAGTATGCCCATGTGAGCCGCTACACCGCTTGAATCATAGGCGATTACGCGGAGTTCAGGCCTGGCTCCGGCCCAGCTTCGACTACCTTCGAACGGTTCTGCGTTGGACGCCCCAGTCGGCCCGTACGTATCACGAAAGAACTCGGCGAGCTTAACGTGATCGGAGAGCTGCAACTCGTTTTCCCAGCACAACTTCCACTGCACCTGATGGCGCATTCAGGACCTCTCTTCATATTGGTTTTTGCGGCCGCATTACTCGACCAAAGCGGCGTTGGTGGCTGCACTCAGCCGTTGTCGTTGGCGAAGGTGAGCCAGACGCTCTCTCGAGTTCCGGCCCGTGTCGTCGATTTGAGCTTGACGTCGCTCACTTTCCGTTCCTCTAATGCATGGCTCGTAAATTCGTAAAATTGATTGTTTGAATGATACGCATCCACACGTTGGATAGAACATGACATGCGTTTTAAAGGGCTGGATCTAAATCTCCTCGTTGTGCTGGACGCTCTGATGAGGGAGCGTAAAGTCACTGCCGCGGCTCGCAGTATCAACCTGAGCCAGCCGGCCATGAGCGCCGCCGTTGCTCGGCTACGCGCCTATTTCAGCGATGAGCTATTTACGATGAGCGGCCGCGAGCTCATTTTGACGCCGCGCGCCGACGGGCTCGCCCCAGCAGTCCGGGACGCATTGCTGCACATCCAGCTATCGATTATTTCCCCCGACGCCTTCAACCCGGCCCAATCGGATCGTCTCTTCCGAATCATGCTTTCCGATTACATCACGCTCGTATTTTTTAGGAAGATAGTAGAGCGCGCTGCGCAGGAAGCTCCCGCCGTTCGCTTTGAATGTCTGCCTATTTGCGACGACCCCGAGGAGCTTCTCCGGCGCGGCGACGTTGATTTTCTGATCATGCCGGAAGTGTTCATGTCGAAACATCCTCGCGCAGCCCTGTTCGAAGATAAGCTCGTAGGCGTAGGCTGCGGCACGAACAAGCAGCTGTCGGAGCCACTTACATTCGAGCGATACTTGTGCATGGGACATGTTGTGCTCAAATTCAGGCACACCCGGCAGCCCACCATGGAGGAATGGTATTTGCTCGAGCACGGTTTCGAGAGACGTATCGAAGTTGTCGTACAGGGCTTTAGCCTGATCCCGCCCGTCCTGTCAGGCACCAACCGCATCGGGACCATGCCCTTACGGCTGGCGCAGCATTTCGCAAAAGCAACACCCCTGCGGATTGTCCAACTTCCGCCGCCACTTCCTCCTCCTGCATTCACGGAAGCCGTCCAATGGCCTGAGCTTCACAATAGTGATCCGGCAAGCATGTGGATGCGGGAAATGATGTTGCAGGAGGCATCTCGCCTGGCGCCTTTGCCTGAAATCATTGAGCGTCTCGGGCACGCCGATCCGACCTTTCGTTTCTTGGTACCGACTGCCACCTCGAAATCGCGTGCGAAGTCCCGGAAGATGTTGAGCCCCACCTAATCACCGCCTGTAAGACAGGCTGATCAGCATGTTCGACAAGCGCCGGCGCGGCGCGTGTTACCTACGTTCTGGGGCTGATCTCAGGCGAGTTGCTCGTCGAGGATGTGTGGCAGAGTGATGCCAGCTGCCTTGATTGCCCGCTTTGGCCGTAGGTGGTGACGACGCGAGCATTCTTTTCGATGGCGGCTTCTGAAGGCGGACGCGATCGCGTAGGAGCGGTTGCCCTTCGGGCGTCGGGCCTTTGGCCCGGCAGAGCGGCGCAGTTCCTTGCTAAGTGCGAGGGGCCGGAACGAGCAGAACACACGCCCAGGCTGCTACTGAATTGACTGCCGCCTCGATTTGCGTGCGAAGTCCCAGAAGATGGTTAGCCCGGTTAAATTCCTACCTTGCCGGCTGTGCCGCGGCTTTTCACGTGCAGCCAGGCGAGGAGATGGCGGTCGACGAGGTCGACCCCGGGCTGTGCTGGCCTCGCTCGGCTCTTGCCGTGCGGGATCATTGACCACACCCCCTGCACGAGAACGTGGGGCATGTTGGCAAGTGAAGCCGGTGGAGGTTGATGCTGCGGATCTAGGCAATCTACCTCGCGCTTCCGCCTTCATATATTTTCCGGCAGATGGATGTCGAACGGCAGAAATGTCTGTCCGGGTGTTTCAGCGGTGCCGGTCTCGATAGCCCGTGTCATCAGCGTTATCAGCTCCTGGCAAAGCCGGCGCATTGGCGTGGCGACCGCCATCGTGACGATGTTATCTGCGAGCGCTGCCCGAGACTCAGGTGTGATTTCATTCACGATCGCGACGAGATCCCGACTTTTGCCCTCTTCTCGGAGCGCGGAGATCGCGCCCTCCATGCCGCCGCCGGCGACATAGAAGCCGACGAGCTCGGGCTCCCGCTGCATGAGATCAAGCGTTGCCTCGTAGGTGATCTGCCGTTTCTCGAGGTTCATGACCGGATCCAGCACCTCGAACGTGGGCGCGTTCTCACGGCAATAGGAGCGAAAGCCGACGTCACGGAGCTCGTGCCCCTGGAAACGATGGCTGCCGACAAACACCGCCACTTTGCCGGGCCGTTTTGCGACCTTGGACACCATCCAAGCGGCCGTGCGCCCCACCTTGCGGTTGTTGAGGCCGATATACCCCTGTCGCACGCCGGCGGCGAAGTCGGAAAGCAGCGAGAAAACCGGAATGCCCTTGGCCTTGAGATCCTCAACCGCTGCTGTGATTTTCGGGTGGTCCGGTGCCACCATCGCGATTGCATGGCAGCGTGCGCCCAACTCCTTGAGCGGCGCGATCAGGTCGCTCGGCATATGTGACGGGGCGAATTCGACGAGCGGAATGCCGTGGAAGGACTGGGCCAAATTGACCGATGCTTCAACCTC
This sequence comes from Mesorhizobium sp. M0802, assembly GCF_040320115.1. Lineage (NCBI taxonomy): Bacteria > Pseudomonadati > Pseudomonadota > Alphaproteobacteria > Hyphomicrobiales > Phyllobacteriaceae > Mesorhizobium > Mesorhizobium sp. M0802. Next base: position 29,444 of record NZ_JAMYOY010000032.1, on the reverse strand, counting down.
GCGCGCAAAATCTTGGTAGAAATGCTGGGCCGGTTTTCTCAAGATGAAGCCCAGACGGTAGTGCGGTAGGTCTCGCCGCAACCGCTGCTTGATTAGCCCGGCAGCATGATAGCCGATCGCCTGGGCGGCGTCGTGGACCCGCCGCGCGGTCTCCTCGCGCACCGGATGGCGGGCGTTCAGAACCCGATCGATCGTTGCTACGCTGACTCGGGCTTCGCGGGCGAGATCGGCAATTGTGGGGCGCTTGGTCATAGGTCCTATTCTGATTGGTTTTTGACGCGGGCCGGCCGCCTAACGCGTTTCGGTTTCGGGTGGCAAAACGAAGACGTCCCCATACGAGTGGGCACAGCGTGTTGGACGAACATCATTGCAGACGTAAACCGGCCGGGTATACTGAAAGGCTCATTCGCTTAAAGGGCGGTGAAGATTTGCACTCACACATTTAGCGCTTCTGATACATGGTCCGTGAGGAGCCGTTTAGAGGCTGCGGGTCGGTCGTTCAGTTATGTGACCAGCTAAGCGACTTGACAGGTCGTGGGCCGCCCACCTTACTTGCAGGAGGGTAGCCGGTTTGATGCCTCGGTAAGCTGATGACCGCTGAAGGCAGCTTTCATCTGTGCTCGGTCCAACTCTCCTTCCCAGCGTGCGACGACGAGGGATGCCACTGCGTTGCCGACGCAATTCGTCAGCGCCCGGCATTCGGACATGAATCGGTCGATGCCGAGTATCAGTGCCATCCCAGCAACGGGAACACTCGGAACTACCGCGAGCGTAGCCGCCAGGGTGATGAAGCCCGCACCTGTCACACCTGCAGCGCCCTTGGAGGAAAGCATTGCTACGAGCAGCAGCAGCACCTGATCGCCGATGGACAGATCCGTGTTCGTCGCCTGTGCGATGAAGAGAGCCGCAAGCGTCATGTAGATATTCGTGCCGTCCAGATTGAACGAATATCCGGCCGGGATGACGAGACCCACAACCGAACGCCTGGCGCCCGCCTTCTCCATTTTCTCCATCAGCGACGGGAGCGCCGCCTCCGAGGAGGACGTTGCAAGGACAAGCAGCAGCTCTTCCTTGATGTAACGAATGAGAGAACAAATCGAAAAGCCGTTGTAGCGGCAGACTGCGCCGAGAACCCCGAACACGAAGAGGAAGGCGGTGAAATAGAACGTCGCGACCAGCATCGCGAGGTTGACTACCGAACCGATGCCATATCTGCCGATGGTGAAGGCCATCGCGCCAAAAGCGCCGATCGGCGCGGCCTTCATCAGAATTCCGACGAGCTTGAAGACAGGCACAATGAGCGCCTGGAGGAAGGAAACGACAGGCTTGCCCGTCTCTCCGGCCATCGCAAGCGCCATGCCGAACAGAACCGAGAAGAACAGCACCTGCAGGATGTCGCCTTCCGCGAAGGCACCGACGATCGTTGGCGGGATGATGTTCATCAGGAAGCCGGTGACCGACTGCGCTTTGGCTTTTGCGGCATAGGTATTCACGGCCTGGACATCGAGCGAGGCCGGATCGATGTTCAGGCCGTCGCCAGGCTGGACGACATTGGCGACGATGAGGCCGACGATCAGCGCGAGCGTTGAGAAGGTGAGGAAATAAACCATTGCCTTGCCGGCGACCCGGCCGACCTTATGAAGATCGTTCATGCCGGCAATGCCGGTCGCAATTGTCAGGAAGATGACAGGCGCGATGATCATCTTGACCAGCTTGATGAAGGCATCACCCAGCGGCTTCAGGCTCTCGCCGGTCTCGGGATAAAAATAGCCAATTGCGACGCCGAGCGCGATGGCGGCAAGCACCTGGGCGTAGAGCTTGGTGTAGAAGGGTTTGCGGGGCGCGGGACTCGCGCAGCGGACTTGTGCAGCTGACACTGTTTCTCTCTCCCTGACCGGATCGAGGTGGCGTGGCTTCTCCCGGGCTTCTCCCTATCGCGGCGCTCCGGTCGAACGCTGCACCAACGCCGCCGCAATACCCATGCCAGATGAATCCGCATCACCTGAACTGACGTGGGCTCGCCAATGATGGAGGAATGCGGTGTCAGACCAGCGGGCAAGGCCGCGGTCCGAACGCCCTTGATGGTCTCTGGCAGAGTGCTTGCGGGTCGATCCCTCTGGCTAGCGGTTTTGCTGCACAGAGCGTGGTGGGTTCCTCATTAGCCGGCTTTGGACCGGGCCCCATCGTTGGCGCCAGCGCGTACCAATAGGTCGCCTGTTCAGGCCGTCCAGATGACAGGCTAACTTACCCCTGTTCGGAAGCGCTCGTTTCTAGACAGCCTACGACCATGCAGCCACTGCAATCACAGAATAAATTCGGACGGCCTTTTGGACGACCCATTTTGCAAATCAACGCCCGCAGCAGGGGCAGCCGTTTCCAAGCGGTCGCATCGTAATCTGTTCAGACTTTTCGATACGCTCATTGAGTGTGCCGATTTCGGCCCCAGGCTGGTGATGGTGCTGACCACGACGATGCGATCCATAAAGTTGCGAGCACCGCCTACGAAGTCGTACTCGACGCCAGCTTCGCGCCTTCACACGCGACATCGCCGCCGCCTGATCAACTCGAGAAAGATGGCGGTTGCCGCAACCGACCAGTGCCGTTGGCGGTTATTATCGCTCCCGCCCCTCCTTCGCGGGCGCTGGTGAATGGCACGGCCCCGCATTTACACTCCGCGCGGTCAGCCGCTCGGGCAACGTATGGCCGGCCAGGATTTCTGCTTCAACGCAAAGATAGAACTGATGAATCCTATCATAGGCCGCGAGGTTTCCTTTCACAGATGAAAGAAAGCTCGATTGACTATGCCGCCTCGCTCCAGTCTTTTGAAAACAACGTGTGTTTGCCCGGGGCAAGCCAATAACATGGCCAAGCCTCGTGGAGGGAGTAGCCAAGCGATGCGTCAGGGCTAGACCCGCTTTGCACTCGACCACACGGCGGCGGCACGAGTTCACGTCGGAGCATTTTCGCGCGTGCCCGCGACGTCGCGGGCGCACATGCCGCCAGCCTAGATTTGATGGCGCGAGATCGAGGATCACATGCACCACAACATTAGCAAGTCAGAACAGAATGCCCGCGACTGCGGCATATCGCTGCCGAATGCGATAAAGGGTTGTCCAAAGTCCGACACGAATCCTGCGAATGTGGCATTGCACGAGCGCGCGCTAACCGGCGTCTTCGAAATATCGAAAGTACTCGCCGATGCCGCCCGGCTCGAACTCAAGTTGGCCAAGGTAGTCGATCTCCTGCACTCGTTTGTGCAGATGCGGCACGGCATCATCGCTCTCTGCGATGCCGAGGGCGGACTGGACGTCACAGTGGCCAGCGGCTGCGGCACGAACGGCAATGAGCCCTCCCGGTCGCGCCTGCCGCGCAACGCCATCGATCAGATTGTGACGACCGACACGCCGCTCGTCGCCGAGGACATAGCGATGCATCCGACCTTCACTGCCGCTGATATCGAGGTGCTTGGGGCCTCCGACACCGTGTCGTTCATCGGCGTTCCCATTCGTGTTGATGGGAACGCCATAGGCGCGCTGACTTTGGACCGGGTTTTGGAAAGCAGGTCAAGCTATCGGCTCGACGATGATGTCCGGCTGCTTACCATGATTGCCAACATGGTGGGACAGACAGTCAAGTTGCATCGCTTCTCCGCGGCCGACCGCGAGCGAACGCCGGAGCTGGAACATCGGCTGCAAACGAAATTTTCTAATGTTAAGCACCCTGCACCCCGGCGCAAAAAGGTTCACGTCGAGGGGATGATTGGTGACAGTCCGGCGATAAGCGCCCTGCTGGAGAAGATCGCGGTCGTAGCCAAGGCAAAAACCACAGTTCTGCTGCGAGGTGAGTCCGGTACCGGGAAGGAGCTGGCTGCCAAGGCAATTCACGAGTTGTCGCCGCGCGCCAAGCGGCCCTTCGTTAAACTCAATTGTGCAGCGCTCCCAGAGACAGTCCTGGAATCCGAATTGTTCGGTCATGAGAAGGGTGCCTTCACAAGCGCATTCAATTCCCGCAAGGGGCGCTTTGAGCTCGCTGACAAGGGGACGTTGTTTCTCGATGAGATTGGCGAGATCTCGGCCTCGTTCCAGGCAAAGCTACTGCGCGTGCTGCAGGAGCAGGAGTTTGAGCGCGTCGGCAGCAATCAGACCATCAAGGTCGATGTTCGCGTGATTGCCGCCACGAACAGGAACCTGGAAGAGGCGGTTGCAAGGAATGAGTTCCGCGCCGACCTATACTACCGCATCAACGTGGTTCCCTTGCTGGTACCAGCATTGCGCCAAAGGCGCAGCGATATTCCGCTCCTCGCAGCTGAGTTTCTCAAGAAGTTCAACGACGAGAACGGCTGTACGCTCACCTTCGATCCGCGTGCGATTGAAGTGCTGATGAAATGTGAGTTTCCCGGCAACATTCGCGAGCTTGAAAATTGCGTGCACCGGACAGCGATCCTGGCCGAGGGACTGTCAATCGGAAGAAACGACTTTGCCTGCTCCCAAGGCCAATGCTTTGCCGAGGCGCTGTGGAAGTGCAGATCGGGCAAGGCCGCGCTGCAACCACCGCCGATCCTGCCGGAGTCAGCGAATTTGGCCACGCCCCCGGACGAGGCCGCCAGTTCGGCCGCGACTACAGTCCCGCTTGCCGGCGCAACCCACCCAATTGGCGCGAGGACGCCCGATATAGAGCGCGTCATTGCTGCCATGGAAAGATGTGGCTGGGTGCAGGCAAAGGCAGCGCGCTTGCTTGGGCTGACCCCGCGCCAGATTGGCTACGTGCTGAGGAAATACGGCGTCGAGATCAAGCGTCTTTGAAAGCATGACCCTGGGCATGAGCTGAGCCGCTTAGCGCCGCGCAGCGATGCAGATCCGCGTCCGCGTCAACTCGATTCGACCGAGGACAGCCTGGCTGAATTCCCATGTCAGCCGGCGCTGCGACCATTGTGTGAAAGGCAACCCTGCCATCGTCAATCCCGTCCGCCATGTTGCTCTCGTTGCGAGCTCATGCGGATGCCCCTGTGTGACTGAAACGGAGTTAAATATGTCCGACGCAAAACTGCAAACTGTGCTTTCGGCTCTTTCGCAAGTGACACGACAGTTGGATGCTCTGCCGTCCAACGGACCAGCGCCGGACGCAAATTTTATCAAGCTGAATACGAATGAGAACCCGTTTCCGTTGCCGCCAATCATAATGAAAAGTGCAGTGGCGGCCCTCAAGCGCCCGTATCTATATCCGGATGACGATAACTTCAGATTGAGGGAAGCAGCGTCCAGCACCTATGGCGTTTCCAGGGATCAGGTCATCGCTGGCAACGGGTCGTCTGAACTGCTCGGACTGATCTACAGAGCTTTCCTCGCACCCGGCGACAAGGTTGCGATGATGTCGCCAGGGTTTTCGTTCAACCGCAAACTTGCCATGCTTCAGGGCGCTGAGTTCCTCGAAATCGGATGTCAAGCTCATTCCCTGCCAATGGAGCAATTGCTTTCCGGTCCGGCAAAAGGCGCCAAGTTTATTATGTTGGCCAATCCAAACAATCCGACCGGAACATTCCTCCCGATAAGCGATATCGAACGCCTCGTAGCACAATCGGACCGCTTGGTTGTCCTTGATGAGGCCTACGTCGACTTTGCACCCGATCACGGACTGCGCCTCATCAACCGGTATTCGAACCTTCTGATCTTGAGGTCATTCTCGAAAAGCTATGCCGCCGCCGGCATTCGCGTCGGTTTCGGTTTCGGTCACCCTGAAATTATTGGAAGGCTGCGAAACATCCAGAACGTCTTCAACATGAACGTGATCGGGCATGCCGTTGGTATCAGCGTGCTTGCGCATCGCGGCGCCTACGCAGACAACCACAAGCACATCAAGGATGAACGAGAGCGAGTGACAGTTGCACTATCGCAACTCGGATTTTCCGTAACACCCTCTCGCGCAAATTTCTTGCTGGCCCGTGTGCCCGCGGGACAGGACGGCTCATGGTGGCAAGCAGCATTGGAGAGGCAAAAGATACTTGTCGCGTTTTTTCCGGACAAAGGCTTGGAACACTGTATCCGCGTCAGCATCGGCACAAAAGAGCAGATGGATGAATTTCTTGCTGCCGCTGGCGACATTGCTGGAAGCTTAAGGGTGCCAAGCTCCAGGGGCAGGGAAGCGTCAGGCTCTCCTTCTTCGTTACGCTGACGCTAATCGGCGATCACACACATCTCTTCCGACTTGCTTGGTGATCCCAGCAAGAAAACAGCCTGCTTTTAAAATCGGGGACTTAAAGAGTGACAAACGTCTTTCCTTCAAACCTAGCTTTCGGCATCTTCGATCATTTGGATGAGGGTGGCCTCGATATAGGCCGGCAGTACGAAGATCGCCTGATCTTAGCAGAGGCGTGCGATCAGCTAGGGTTCTATGCCTACCATCTCGCAGAACACCACTGTACTCCCCATGGGAGAGGTCCATCGCCGAATCTGTTCTTATCGAGCGTCGCCCAGCGCACCCGGCGCTTGCGTCTCGGACCCTTGGTGATGCTGCTTGCGCTTTATCATCCGCTGCGTGCGTTCGAAGAGATCTGTATGCTGGACCAGTTGAGCGGTGGCAGGCTCGAACTGGGCATAGGGCGCGGTGCTCTCCCGACCGAATTGGGCTACTTCGGGATTGGTGCGGACGCGGTGCCGGGCCGTTATGCCGAAGCCAGCGAAATTCTTATGGAAATACTTGTTAATTCGAGGGAGGTCGGCACGCTATGCTATCAAGGCCGCCATTTTGATCTCAATGACGTTCCTTTGACGCTAAGACCTCATCAGCGTCCACATCCGCCCACATGGGTCGCTGCCAATCGACCCGAGTCCGCAGCTTGGGCCGCTGCGAATGGAACAAATATCGCGTGTGTAGGACCTTCCTCTTCTGTTCGCAAAACTACTGATGCGTTCCGCGCCTATCGAGAGGACAACGCAGGCGGGGGGGATCAAGGGAGATTTGTCGGATTGCTCCGCATGGTCGTGATTGGGCGTTGTGACACACATGCCTATTCGCTCGCGGCACCTGCTTACGCACGCTGGCTCAAGAGCTTCCAATTCCTTTACGAGCTTAACGCTATCCCCACTCCACCAAACTTGCCGCTGACCTTCGATGCGGCAGTCGAGAGTGAATTGTGCGTGGTAGGATCAGCAGAGTCTGTGCGAAAAGCTCTGCTAGATCAGTTGGAAGAGGCAGGTGCCAACTACCTGCTTTGTCAAATGGCATTTGGAAATCTGCCGCTAGATGCTTCCCTTTACACCGCGACGACCATTCAGTCCGAAATCATGGCTCGACTTGGCTGACCATGAAATTCGCGGCCTGAGGTTACATCCTTGTGCAGCGCTCCTCACACCCACGTGCTCGAGCGTGCACGTGGTGGGGCGGGCAATCGGGAGGAGGCCAAACTGACGACGAGCAGGCGGCACAGAATACCAGCTTTGTGCGTTGGCTGGCGTCTGGGCCATCGTGTGAACATGCACGATCCTAAGGAGAGGGTAGCCGAGCGCGTCGCGATGCCGGCACGCGCCTGCTCGTCGCGCTGGCGCTAGTCGTTGCCCATAGCCAGCCGCAGGAGGTTCTTCTCGCCCAGGGCGGCGTCGGTGCGGCGCCCACTAATCCAGCTTCATCAGCGGCCCGTCGGTAGCAAAGCCGTCACTCGCTACGGCGCTATTGAGGGCGCGCTCGCGAGCGGCTTTGCGACGCCCAGCCAACACCTCGAGCGAGCTCGCCCGATGATGGTGGTGCACCGCGGTCGGATACGATGCTGGAGGAAATCGTTCGCAGCCGGTCTTCACGAACTGCGAGGAGTGCTCGTTCTTGAATGCTGGCTGCTGGCCGGACGCGGTGGCCTGAGTGGTCTGCCGACACGCCCGAAAGCCAACGCCACTACCACAAGGCCGCCAAGATGTCAGGTCTGAGAGCCAGCTTGGACGGTGGTATCGTGTTCGGGAAGGTCGTCGAAGGAGGCGTAGTTGAGATAGTAGAGTCTGGAATACAGGCCGCCCATGGCTATTAGCTCATCGTGGTTGCCAGTCGCAACAACTTGGCCATTCTGAAGCACGATGATGCGGTCGGCCCCCCGGACCGTGGCGAGACGGTGGGCGATGACGAGGCCAGTCCGCCCTTCAAGCAGCTTGATCAGAGCCTTCTGAATCTGCAATTCCGTGTAGCTGTCGATGTTGGCGGTAGCTTCGTCGAGCACGAGGATCTTGGCGTCAGCGACGAGGGCGCGGGCGAAACTGATAAGCTGGCGCTGGCCGAGAGATAAGTTGTCGCCGCGTTCGCCAAGTTGGGTCTCATACCCGTCGGCGAGGCTCATGACGAAGTCATGCGCGCCGACGGCCTTGGCCGCCTCGATCACCTTGTCGCGCGTGGCTTCCGTCTTCTGGTATCGAATGTTCTCGAAGACCGTCCCGGTGAACAGGAATGGCTCCTGCAGCACCATGGCGACCTGGCGGCCGAGCGATTCCTGGGTGAGGTCGCGTACATCATGTCCGCCGACCAGCACCTGACCCTGCTGAACATCATAGAAGCGGTGGACCAGGGCCATCGAACTCGATTTGCCAGAACCGCTCGGTCCGACTATTGCGACCGTCTCGCCCGGATTGACCTTGAACGAGACATTTTTCAGAACCGAACGGTTCGGATCGTAGCCGAAGGTGACGTCCCTAAACTCGACCGAGCCGTCCATTTCGGGCGAAAGCACCTCGGCATTGGGTTTGTCCTTAACATCGATCTTGACGTCGAGCACATCGGTCAGGCGCTTGCCTGAGGCCATGGCGCGCTGCATGACCGAATATTGCAGGGTGAGTGAGCGGATCGGGTCAAAGAAGCGCTGGATGTAAAATAGGTAGGCTACCAACACGCCCACATCTATACGGCTATTCATGACCATCGAGCCGCCGACCACAATAACGGCGGCCAAGGCGAGGCCGGTGATGCCATCGACGATGGGCACCATGACCAGTGCATATCTGGCAGCGATCAGGTGGGTCCTGAGGTTGGCATGGGCCCGATCGTCAAAAAGACTGAAATTCACCTGCTGGCGGTCCATTGACTGTATGGTCCGCACGCCGTGAATGGCTTCGGCCAGCGCGCCATTGACGACGGAATTGGTTTCGTGTGCAGCCATGAAGGCGTCGCGGGCACGCGGCAACCAGACAATGCGGACGATCACCAGGATCGGCAGAACCGATAGCGTCAGGAGGCCGAGGCGAAAGTCGAGCCACAGCATTACGAAAACGATGCCGAAGAGAAGCGCAACATCGCCTAGGGAATATACCGAGGTTTCCAGGAACTCCTGTATGGAGTTAACGTCGCCTTGCAGGCGCGACATCAGGCGTCCGACCTCGGTCTTGTCCATGAAAGAGAGCGAAACCTTTTGCAGATGGCCAAACATGGCGCGGCGGATGTCGAACAGGACAGTTTCGGCCATTTTCCCATCCAAGGCTTCCTGCATGTAGCCGGCGGCGAAATTGACCAAAATCGCCGAAAGGAACGCGCCGACGGCCGCAAGCTGGGCTGAGCGATCGGGCCTTGCCGGGTTCATGCCGAGGTCGATCGCGTAGCGGATGATCAAGGGGATGAGAAGCTGCGTCCCGGTGAAGAACAGCATCGCGACAATCGTGACAACTACCTTTGCCCGGTAGGGATGGACGAAGCCCCAGATGCGACGGAGGATGCTCTTGTCGAAAGCCCGGCCGAACATCTCCTCCTCGATCCGGTGCGAGCCGACGACCGCGCGCGGAGGGCGTCTCCCGTCGTCACGTTCGGCTTCGAGTTCGCCGCGGCCCTGGTCCATCAGCGGGCGCCCCCATCCTGGCTAATAATGCTATCACCCGGGCGCGTCTGGAGATCGTAAAGGGCCCTGTAGCGTCCCCGCTTCGCCAGAAGCTCTTCATGCGTGCCGCGTTCTACGATTTCGCCTTTATCGACAAAAAGGATTTGATCGGCATGCTTAAGCGCACTCAGCCGGTGCGCGATGATGATCGTCACCCGATCCTTTGCGAAGCGCCGCATCGCCGCGCGAATGCGCAGCTCGGTGCCGGCATCGATCGCGGCCATCGAGTCGTCGAAAATGATGACGGAGGGGCGCAGCATCATGGTGCGAGCAATCGTGAGACGCTGGCGCTGGCCGCCAGAGAGAGAAACGCCGCGTTCGCCCACGACCGTCTCATACCCTGCCGGGAGCCCGAGGATGTAGTCGTGGAGCTGGGCGAATTCTCCAGCGCGTTCAATTCGCTGTCTCTTCGCCCAGGGATCGCCATAAGCGATGTTGTTCTCGATCGTTGTGGTGAATAGGAACGCATCCTGCTGTACAACCGCGACCGCCTTGCGAAGGCTCTCGAGGGTGACATTGCGTACGTCCTGGCCGTCCAACGTGATGGCGCCATCGGTCACGTCGTAAAAGCGGGGGACCAGATGAGCCATCGTCGATTTGCCGGAACCCGGCGGACCGACGATCGCGATCGTCTCGCCTCTCCGGGCCTCAAAGCTGAGGTTCTTCAGAATGGCGCGGTTTTCGGCGTTGGGGTAGGCAAATGAGACATTGTGGAAGCGCAGAGTGCCGTCACTTATCTCAAGCGGTCTGGCCTCGAGAGCATCCCTGATTGTGATCTCCTGATCGAGGAGACCGAAAAGCCGCGAACCGCAGCTAGAAGCGCGGGCAAACGCATTGACCATGAGACCGATCTGGCGGACTGGCATTTGCAGCATGGTCATGAAGGTCAGGAAGGTCGCCATGGTTCCGACGCTGATCTCGCCAGCGACGAGCTTGTTGCCACCGATCCCAAGCACCAATCCCATTGAAAAAAAGTAGGACAAGGTCATCGCCGACGTGTTTGGTACGTAGATGTCAACGAGATCGTTGGCGAGGTCGAGCGCGTTCTTGGAAGCGCCGTCGAACTTCAGCATCTCATAGGATTGAGCCGCAAAAGCGCGGACCACACGGATACCTGCGAGATTTTCCTTCATCACGCGGCTTAGTACCGAAAGGCGCTCATAGAGGTCGAGCCAGGTGGCGCGCAGCCTAAGCTGTGTGGTCGATGAGCGCCAAGCGACAAAAGGCACGAAGCTGAGCGCGGCCAAGCCGAGCATCGGATCGGTCGAGATCATCATGTAAGCGCCAATCCCGATCAGCATCGTCAGCAGGAGCACCCGCATGAGCCCGGTGGAAAAATACATCCGCACGCCTTCGAGATCGAGCATTCCGGCGGTTATCAGATCGCCTGAATGGACCCGGTCGTGAAAGGAAAAGCTGAGACGCTGGATCTTGTCGTAGTAGGCGAGCCGCAATTCGTACGCGACATGATGCCCGACGGCTTCGGCAAAATAGTTCTGCGCCATCGTGAAAACGCCGCGTAGCGCGCTGACGGCGAGCAGCAGGAGAGCCGGGGCCCAGAGCGCTTGTCCTGCCGCAGCCCCCGCGACACCGCCCCCGATAGCTGTCTGGGTCTGGTCGACAGCCCGGCCGAGAAGCTGGGGAATGAGCAACTGGAGGATTGCCGCCATGATCGTCGAGCCCATAGCGAGGGCGACCTGCCACGGATGGCGCAGATTCATACGCGTGATGCGCAACAGCGTACTCAAATCCCGGCCCCAGCGCGCCGCTTCAACATGGGCCAACGAATTCAGTGCGTTCGTTGCGCCGCTGACAGCTTCACTGTTCACGGGTGTATTCCCGACTGCATTTTGCGCCTTCGAGGAAAGCCGAAGCAGACATCATCAAAGGCATCCGCCATTGTTAATCCCGTCCTCAACCTGCAGCCGTGCCCGTTCCCACAAGCCGAGCCGCCGCTTGACCTACTGGCATGTCGATCACCGTGATTCCGCTTGCCGCAAGGAAACGCGCTTCGTTTCTGGTCAGGGTTTCGGCGTCCATTACGGTGCAATAGGGACCGCGGGAGCGCTTCATGATCTGTCTGGCGTAGGTGCGCAGCATCTGATCGTTGAAGCGGCAGCCAACGAAGAAAAATCCACGGGTGATGCGCCGTTCCTTCACAGCGTCTGGGATCGGTGTCTGGATATCAATTTCGGACAGGACTTCGACGTAGTCGGAATCTGCGACGAGAAAGTTTTGCGCGGGCGTAATACTCCCGTGAGGTGAATAGAGAACCGTCTTGGCCCCCAATCGGGGGTCGAGCTCCCTCCCGGACAAATCGTAGGTTTTCGTCCAAATGTTGCCGATTTCATTCGCGCGCGTGACGCCTTGTATCTCAACGACGTCCGTTCGGCCCGTCTCTACCAGAGCCGTGCGCATCGCGCTGTCATACCAGCTGTCGATGATGAGGGAGAGTGGCAGCCTTGCGAGCCAGGCGTGGAAGGGGGTCGGCCCCACCGGCGCTGCGAATATGTCGGTCATCCAAGCTTGAAGGGTCCGGCGATGCCGGCGCTGTTCGATGAACTGCGCAACCGACCACATATTGGTGCGGATCCTGGAAGGGGCAGGAGCCCGTGCGTTGAGTGCCGCGGCAACAACCTCCGGGGTATGCGGCACAGGCGGTTCCACACAGTTCAACTCAAGAAGACCCGGACCGAGATAGGGGATCACCTCATCGGCGGCGAGCGCTCCCTTCGCCAGGTCAAGCAGCTTTTCAGCAAAACTGTCCCGCACAATGACGAGGTGGCCCGATGTCAGGATCGTGTTCATCTCGTTTCCTCGCGACGCACCTAGGGGCAGCATCAGCCCTCTTCGGAAATCTTCCTTGCCTCGACGGTGATCGGCAGACGCGTATCATGTGGGAGATCGGGTAGGAGGAGCCGCCACCCGTTCCTGAGCGTGACCGTTCCGCCCCACAACTCTTCCTTCTCCAGTTTGATGATCGGCTCTTCGAGGTCCTTTTTGGGGACATACGCCGACAAACCAGCATCGGTCCTGCGGATCATGACTTTCATCTGGCCGTCCCTTCATTGGTATTGCTTTCAGCACTGCAGGGCGCCTCGGCCTTGTCGAGGCTCATCAGTTCACGCGCTCGCATACCGACGACGGTGCCACGGTCGATCCACTCGACCGCATAGATGAAGAACTGCTGGAGAAAGGTGCCAATGTCGCGCACATATCCCTCGTCCCCCTTCCGCACGAGATTTTCGCCGATCTCCCTGCCAGGATAGGTGCCGTCATTCTTTATGTGGCGAGTGGCACGTACCCGCTCTCCCGGCATGAATCGTGGAGGCCTGCGGATTTCGATCTCCTCTTCGCGTCCGAGCGACATGTCCGTTCCCTGATTTCTCTTGCGGCTGAGATTGCGAACAAGGCGTTCCAGGCGTCCTGCGTAGGCAGCCCCCAACCATGTCGGCAGTCCAATGTCCGTTACGCAGGAACGCAGGTCTTCGGCACCGGACATACCGAGGCACATTGCTGCGCATCGAAGACCCCCTCGCATTCGGTGCACTTCTGTGACTCGATCACGTAGCTCTCGCCTTTGAACTTGATCGCGCCCGAAGGACATTCGAATTCGCAGGCGCCGCATTGGGTGCATTGGGATGCGATGATCTTGAAAGCCATTTTAACTCCTGGTCCGAATGAATGAGACAGCTCAGGCCGTCGCCGCGAGTGTGGGGGTCCCAGACGCGGCGATGTAAATCGCGCTGATTGCTGTCTCGATATAGTCATGGGCACAGGCGTCGGTGGCTCTGATTCCGGCCTCCGCGAGCTGATCCTGCGGGCAATTTCCGATCTTGGCGCACAGCACGATATCTATGCCTTGAAGCGCTGCGATGACGCCATCGAGGGCGGCTTCTGCGCCCCAGCCGCCGAGGCAATACTTGTCCACCTTCCGATGCCCGACGAAGCTGATCCCTTTCAGCGAGGCTTGATAAACCTGGAATTCCTTCGCATGGCCGAAATGCTCATTGACGCGGCCGCCGCCCTTGGTCGCTACCGCGAAGAGAAGGGACTTGCCGCGGCTCGCTGCCTTGACCAATCCGATCGCTTCTCTCCTAGCCTCGACGTGATCACGGCGCTCCTCCGCGACCAGCTCCCGATAGGCCTTGCGTTTGCTGGCATCGTAGGTGACCTCGCCGGGAATCCGGTCGACTGTGAATTCCTGGCCACGATCTTCTCCGAGCAGGCCCACGGCATCTGCCCGGCACTGCCGGCAGTGCCGCATCAACTGGGCGCCACCTTCGACACGATCCTGAAGAGCCTTCATCTCCATTGCGTTTGGGCCGCGCTGCCCGCTCAGTCCGTAATGCGTGCCGTGTGCCGGGTCCGAAATCAGCGGCATAAGGTTGTGCAGGAACGCGCCTCGCTCCTTAACCCATCTATTCACCTCGATCAGATGCTCATCGTTCACGCCTGGGATCACCACCGAGTTGATTTTGGTGAGGATGCCCCGCGCGGTCAGCATCTCCAGGCCCAACATCTGCCGTTGGTGCAGGATCCGGGTGGCTTCAATGCCGACGTAGCGGCGATGATCGTGAAAGATCCAAGGATAGATCTTTGCACCGACCTCAGGGTCGACCATGTTGATCGTGATCGTCACGTGATCGACATTCATGTCAGCAAGCTCATCGACACGGTCGGGCAGCGCCAGCCCATTCGTGGATATGCAAAACTTGATGTCTGGGATTTCCTTGGCGACCCTGGCGAAGGTCGCCTTCGTCTTCTTCCAGTCGTAGCAGGCGTCGCCCGGTCCGGCGATGCCGAGCACGGAAAGCTGCGGCACCTCGTTGGCGACCGCGATCACCTTGCGTAGCGCCTGGTCGGGCGTCAGCTTTTCAGAGGCCACCCCAGGCCGGCTTTCGTTGGCGCAGTCATATTTGCGATTGCAGTAGTTGCACTGGATGTTGCAGCCCGGCGCGACCGCGACGTGCATACGCGCGAAATAGTGATGCGCCTCTTCTGAAAAGCAGGGGTGATCCTTGATCTTCTCCCAGACAGCCGGATCCGTGTCGTCGGGCTTTGTCGACGAGCCGCAGGACGAAGACGCGCAGCCACCGGGTTTCATGGTGCCAAGCAACTGGTCACCGAATGTCGTGCTGAGGCTCTCAAGCGAAATTGCCGGTGCAGACATGAACGGCTCCGTTGCTGCGTGATGTCGCAGTTCAAAGCGCAAGAGCTATGCCAGCTCAAAGAGCTGTTTCGGTTCACGAATAGGCTTCTCGTGTCAGATTCCTTCGGATTGCTCCGACACACCTTTGTCGGGCTTACGACAGTGGACAGGCAAATAGGGTCGCGAAGCTAGCAGCCTCGGGCGCGCAGAGTGTGAGCGAGACCACTCCGGGCTGCTTACGCTTGACGTCATCACGACGTCTGGAATTTCTTCACCTTGTTACCATGCCGGCGCAGGGCGTAGCCGATTTTCCAGGGCGTGAGGCCAAGGATACGAGCCGCCCTGGCAAAACCCAACCGGCCTTGTCAATCGCGTCGATCAGCCACTAGCGTTCCGTCAGATGCGGGCGACAAGCGCCATGGTTCGGACGCCGGCCGTAAGGGGGAGATACCTTGCTGCGGAGGCGCCGATGCGACTGGCCGGCAGCCGCAATCCGCTCGATCTGGTACAGCCTGTGGCATGAGGCGGCGAGTGCCTGATTGAGGTGCGTGGGCGTTGCCGGCAGTGGCGGCAATCTCCGGCTCTCCTTCAGCGTCCAGACGACGACTTCTCCATCACCCGTCTGCAGAAACGTGGGCAGGACGTTCACGACAATTGCCCAGCGTATGGCGAGCGTAATCTCCAGCTCGCTTGGCGCGGTCAGCACCTTCACATATCGTAGAGTCCCTGAGCGCGGTATCTGCTTAGGGCATGCGTGCGCCGGTCATCCGAATTTAAAGAGGATTCCGAAACCGCCGCGTGGATAGTTCCACTCGATCTCACCAGTCGTCCCGCACAAAATCCGGCAGGTGCCGCACTCCATGCAGCCGTCGGCAGTGATCTCCACTTGACCCTTGTCGTTCAACTCATAACATTTCGCCGGGCAGACGTGGGTCAGCGCGAGCAAATTCGCGCTCGGCTTCTGGTGCGGTCGCACTTTGATGTGCGGGCGGCCGGAATCCACCAAGTAGCGGTTCTGGTAAAGCTTGTCCTCGACACGTGACTTCGTCGCTGCGCTGGTCATTTCGTCTCCCCTCAGCGCCACGCCAATGCAAGGCGGACCGCGTCGCTGACCAGCCCCCAGCGCGAGCGCGCCTTGATGAAGGCCGCCGTGGTCGCCTTTTCCTTCTCGATCTTCGGCGTGCCGTCGACACGCATGAAGTTCTGCGCAGCTTGCGACATCAACCGCGGATAAGTCGTGAAATAATTGCATGAATTGGTGTGGAGCAAGGCCGGCATGTCTTTGTATTTCCTCAGGTCCTTGACCACGAAGGACTTGTCCAGCATGGCTTTGTAAAGGGCGAGATTCCGTTTGTTCATCGGACCGTTGCGGCTCTTGACCTCGACGATTGCCTCAGCCGCAATGCGGCCGGAGGTCATGGCGAGGTTCGAACCCTCGCGGTGAATGGCGTTGTTCAGTTGCGCGGCATCGCCGACCACGACCCAACCATCGCCAAAGAGCTGCGGAATAGCCTTGTAGCCGCCTTCGGGAATGAGGTGTGCGGAATATTCTTTCACTTCCGAGCCGGCGATCAGCGGCCGGATCGAAGGATGGCTCTTCAAGGCATCAAGGAGAACGTAGGGGCTCTCGACCATCGCGGCAAAATCGGAGACGAGGCAGCCAATGCCCAGTGAGATGGACTCCTTGTTGGTATAGAGGAAGCCGAGCCCGGCCATGCTGCGGGAGGTCGTGCCCACCGCCTCGATCACGCAGCCCTCATCGCCCTTTACGCCGAACCGCTGCTCAATGACCTCTTCGGGCAAGAAATGCATTTCCTTGACGGCGAGGGCCACGGTTTGCGGCTTTGGCATCTCGCGCAGGCCGGCTCGAGTGCCAAGCAGTCCGCAGACACCTTCTGCGAGAACGACCACGTCCGCGTAGATGGCTCCGCCCGCCCGGTCTGTGCGGACGCCGATCACCCTGTCATTGGCATCACGGATGAGTTCCGTCACGGTCGTCTCGCACAGAACGGTCGCGCCGGCCGCGCGCACCTTACGCGAAAACCATTTATCGAACTGGGCACGGATGATCGTGTACCGGTTGGGCTTCGCCTCATTGAAGTCGTCCGACCTATAGTGAATCCCTGTATGGGATGTGTCGTCCATCACCCAAAGCCGCTGTTCAACCAAATGCCGCTCGAGAGGCGCATCATCCCGGAAATCCGGGATGATCTTCTCCAGCATGTTCGCGTACATGATGGCACCCTGGACATTCTTGGAGCCCGGATATTCACCGCGCTCCAACTGCAGCACCTTCAGGCCATGGCTGGCCATGGTGTAAGCAGCTGCGTTTCCGGACATGCCTGCCCCAACAACAATGGCGTCGAAGTTTTCCTCGATCATGTCCATCCCCTTAGCTCGAAAGCTTATCGCGACTGTGGGGCGACAGCCGCCGGGTGAAGGCTTCCGTCAGTGCGGGCAGGAAGCGGATCGCGTCGGTGACGATTCCGAGGTGAGCGAAATCGAAAATCGGCGCGTTCGGGTCGGTGTTGATGGCCACGATGAGATCCGCCCCCTCCACGCCAACCCGATGCTGGACGGCGCCGGAAATCCCGGCCGCTATGTAAAGCTTCGGCCGGATCGTCTTGCCAGTTTGGCCGATCTGCCGATCAGCTGGCATCCAGCTCTTCTGGACCAACGGACGCGAACAGCCGTGCTCGGCGCCGATTGCTCGTGCGAGGTTCTTCACAAGCTGCAGGTTCTCCGCCGCGCCAAGACCAAGGCCTCCCGCAACCACGACGTCGGCATAGGCAAGGTTTGCCTTCGCCGACTGATTGTCCGGCAGGAAGCCGAGGACTTTGGTAGCGATCTCGTCCTCGGCAAGCGAAAGCTTGTGCCGGATGACACGCCCGACCGGTTTATCCGTCCGCTGCGGCATGGGCATGACCCTCGGCCGCACGGTCGCCATCTGCGGGCGGAAATTGAGCGTATAGATCGTGCACAACAAGGAACCGCCGAAAGTCGGACGCGTGGCGGCGAGCGAACTGTCGGTATCCACATCGAGTTCGGTGCAGTCGGCCGTGAGCCCCGTCTGCAAGGTCGTCGCCACGGAGCCGGCAAGATCCCTGCCCAGTGTGGTGGCACCGAGAAGAAGGATTTCGGGTTTGTGGGTATCGACCAGATCCGTCAGCGCCTTGGTGAAAGGTTCATTCCGATAGTCGGCGAGCAGGGGCGCCTCGGCGATGTAGACAAGGTCAGCGCCATACGCGAATGCTTCGGCAACGGCGTTCCCGACGGCCTCTCCCGGCGGTCCAAGCACGACGCCTGCAAGCTGGACCTGAAGCTTGTCTGCTAAGTTGCGGCCTTCGCCGAGCAGTTCGAATGACACCGGATGGACCTCGCCACGTTCGAGCTCGATGAAAACCCAAACGTGCCGATAGTCCTTGAAATGGGCGGGCAATTCCTTCTTTATGCCGGCGCGGCCGGCGGCAGGGCGAGGGGTTTCTCCGTTCGCGGTCGACATCGTTTTGCTCCTTGCCGTCACGCGCCGCCGTTAAAGGCGAGCTCATGTTCCAGCGCCGGCTGGCGGGTGAAGATTGCGGTGATGAGTTCGTCAGCGACATCGCGCAAGGCCTTCTCGGCGGTGTCGATTTGTGCCGCCTTTTCAGCTCGAGCAGGAGGGGCGAAAACACGTTTGACGACCGTCGGTGAACCGCGCAGGCCGCATTTGGTGAGATCCTCAATGCCGGCGTCGGCCGCGCTCCATTTCAAGACCTGGCTGCGCGCGGCGCACAAGGCGTCCTGGATCGAGCCCCGGCGGATCTCGTTTGTGCCTTCCAGCATGGTGATGAGGCAAGGGAGCCTGCTCTTCAGCATCTGTGTGCCGCCTTCGGAACGGCGCTCGACCTTGATCTCGCGTGCAGCAAGGTCGACAGAAGGAATCTTCGCGACATAGGTCAGTTGCAGGAGTCCGAGGCGCTTGGCGATGCCGGGCCCGACCTGGGCGGTGTCGCCATCGATCGTCTGCTTGCCGGTGAAGACGAGGTCTGGCGTGCCGAACGTCTCGCCAATCTTCGCGATTGCCTGGGAAAGGGCGAACGAGGTTGCCAGCGTGTCGGAGCCGGCAAAATAGCGGTCGGTCAAGAGCACCGCTCGGTCGGCGCCGTAACCGAGCGCCTTGCGCAGCGCGTCCTCTGCCATGGGCGGACCCATGGTGAGCACAGTGACTTCGCCACCATGGGCGTCGCGCAGTCTGAGCGCTTCTTCGAGGGCGAACAGGTCGTAAGGGTTGATGATGGTCGGAACACCCTGGCGCATGATCGTGTTCGTGACCGGATGGACCCTTATCTGTGCCGAGTCCGGCACCTGCTTGATGCAGATTACGATGTGCATTGGCGGTTTCTCTAGGCTCGTGTCCGGGTCCGGCATTGCGGTTATCTCCTTTGTCCGCATTATTCGTGCCAAGTCTCTTGCGCTCCCCCTTTCCTACAACTTCGGCTGGTTGCTTCTGACGGCGCTGTGGTGATGACCGGATTTGGCGGCTGCTCGACATTGTCGCGTCGCACCCTTGTCGCCGATCATTCCCGTCCGAACCGCTTCAGTACCGAGTCGAACGGAACAAAGGTGTGACCCGGCGCGGCAGGTTTGTTCGGATCGTGGTCCTTGAGCACCTTGAAAATCCGATGCGTGAGCGGCGAGGAAATCGCAAAGTCCTCGTAAGCTCGTTCGAGCGTCGCGCGCACCCTCGCGGCAATCACCTGGTCGGGCAGACCGGAGAAATCTTCTTCGGCGAGGTATTGGCCCACACGCTTCATGATATGGAGCCGCGAGACATTCAGTACCTTCGGGTCATAGGCGACGCCTAGGACTGAGAAGAATTCCTCTGCAGCCGACAAGCGCTTCAGTCGTGCGAGGATGTCGGTGACATCCATGGGGCGGCTGTCAGCGGAACAATTCATTGCATTCTTCCTGGTCGCAAAGCTGTGGCCTCTGTGCGCTCGCGCACGGCTGACTTGGACCCGCACAGCTCGATGAGGGATGCCTCGCTGCACATTCCATCGTAGAGCTCGACCAGTCGAGTTGCAGTGACGGTCGATTTGGTCTCGGCCGCCTCGCGTCGGACGCGGGCCACCATCGCGGCTGCCAGATCCGGGTCGAGATCGCGACCGCTTTCGCTCAGCACATGGGCAATCGCAGTGGCGCCGGAATGCTTGCCGATGACGATCCGCCGGCAGCGGCCCACGAGAGTCGGATCGAGCCCCTGATAAGTACGCGAGTCCTTCAGCAGCCCTGCGACGTGAATGCCGGATTCGTGGGTGAAAACATCGGCGCCGACGACCGGCTTAGTGGCTGCGGTCTGCCGGCGGGCGGCCCAAGCCACCTGGGCGGCGAGGCCGGGCAATGCGGTCAGCTCAATGCCGGTGTCTGCGCCGTCGAAGACTGCCATTGCGGCGGCCACCTCCTCCAGCGCGGCATTGCCCGCACGCTCGCCGAGCCCCAGGACGGTGACGGAGGCATGGCGCGCGCCTGCGCGGATCGCCGCCAGCGTGTTGGCGCCAGCAAGTCCGAGATCGTTGTGCGCATGAAATTCAAGGTCGATTGGAGACTGCACCACGAGCTGGGCGACAAGTTCGAAGGTCGAAAACGGGTCGAGAACACCGACTGTGTCGGCCAGCCTCACGCGGCTTGCGCCGGCGCGTGCGGCCGTCTCGATGACGCGGGCGAGATGATCCCGATTGGCCCGCGAGGCATCCTCGCAGCCCACCGCGACGAAGAAGCCGGCATCGGCGGCGCGCCTGACCATATGATCGATGACCTGGAGCGCTCCCGCCTTGTCGAGGCCGAGCTTGGCGGCAAGTTGGATGTCCGACGCAGGCAGCGACAAATTGACCGCTTGGACGCCGCTCTCGATCGCTGCATCGAGATCCAACGACGTCATCCGGCACCAGGCCATGAGCCGAACCGGAAGACGCCGCGCTACCACGGCGCGAATTGTTTCCATCTCGTCGACGCCCATGACCGGCGTGCCGATCTCGATCTCTGTCACGCCAGCCGCCGCAAGAGACTCAGCGATCTCCAGCTTTTCCGTCGTGGTGAAGGCGACGCCCGGCGCCTGCTCGCCATCGCGCAAGGTCGTATCGTTGAGGGAGACATGACCGGTCATGACAGGCAGCCTGTTCTTCTGCGGCTCACGCATAGACCGGACTACCTGGCCCAGAACCGGAAAAGCTGCGCAGCTTCCCCACGATTCCCGGCATGACCTCGAGCACCCGGTCGATGTCCTCTTCGCTGTTGTCCCGCGCCAAGGAGAAGCGGACTGCCGCGTGTGGCGTTTTCATCGCGCTTAGGACATGGCTTGGTTCCAGAGAGCCGGAGGTGCAGGCCGAGCCAGAGGAACACGCGATGCCAATGCGGCTGAGGAGAAGTGGAATTCCATCACTTTCGACATGTTCGAAGGAGATGTTTGCGGTGTTGGGCAACCGTTGCAAGGGATCACCAGTGACACAGGTGCTTGGGATGCGCTGAAGGATCCCGCCCTCCAGGCGATCGCGGAGCGACTTTACCCGTGTGGTCTCGTCGTCCATGAATTTCAAGGCGAGTTCGGCCGCCGTGCCGAGCCCGGCTATGCCGGGCGTATTCTCGGTGCCAGCACGCCGGTTGTGCTCTTGGTGACCCCCCTTGATCAGCGAATGGAAATCGACGCCACGTTTTACGAAAAGCGCACCGATCCCTTTCGGCCCGTGCAGCTTGTGGCCGGAGAGCGACAGCATGTCGATTGCGGTCGACTTCAGGTCCATCGGAAGCTTGCCGACCGCCTGCACAGCATCGGTATGGAATAGGGCGCCCACTTCCTTGGCCAACTCGGAAAGCCTTGCCACGGGGAAGATCACACCAGTCTCGTTGTTCGCCCACATTATTGACACGATTGCAACCTGTGGGGTGAGGGCGGCCATATAGGCGTCGAGATCGAGCCGACCACGGCAATCCACCGGGATCCTGTGCACCTTGAGGCGGCGGGTCTTCTCAAGATGCGCGCAGAGCGTCAGCACGGCGGGATGCTCGACCGCGGACGTCACGATCTCGGTTCGGTTGGGCGCCGCCTCGAGCGCTGAAAGAAGCGCTGCATTGTCGCTTTCTGTCCCACCCGAGGTGAAAGTGATCTCATCCTCGAACTCCGCGCCGATCAGAGCTTGCAACTGCCTCCGCGCCTTTCTCACCGCCGCACTGACTGAGGCGCCAAGAGCGTGTGCCGACGAAGGGTTGCCGAATTGATCCCTAAAGAACGGCAACATCGCTTGCACGACCTCAGGATCGACCCGTGTGGTTGCGTTGTTGTCGAGGTAGACAGGCTTCATAGGTGCGATCCTCAGTTAAACAGAATGACGCGAGCGCTAGACCGACTCGTTGAGCCTCTGGCGCATGCCGTTGATGATCATTTGAACTGGCAGCGCGCGCAGGCGCCCGGAGTGTTTGACGTAAACCGGATCTCCGTCGATATGGACATGTTCGCAGTGGCCGTAGGTCAGCCCGCAGGTAAGGCCGCCCGAACGCGATAACGCTACCGATGAGCCGAATTTGGCGCAGCGGCGCGATTTGTCCGCAAGCAGCTCGGGTGCCACCAGGAACCGAGCTGCTTCGGGAGGCGACGTTCTTTGAATCCTACTGGGAGCGAATGGCGGTCCCGAGATCGGCTTTGACCTTGTCTTGTTTTTTAGGACGGGGGCATCTGTTGTGCCGGCCATATAAGTCTCCTCTGCCGCAAAATCACTCTGTCGGCCGCACAGGCGCTTCGGGCGTTTAACTGAAGGACTTGCCGCAGCCGCACTTTTCGCGCGCATTGGGGTTATCGAAGACAAAACCGGAAGATTGGAGCCCGGTGAGGAAGTCGACGGTCATGCCGGCTACATGGGGTTGGGAGCCCGCGTCCACGAACAGCTTGACCCCATCTGTGTCAGTGATCGCGTCGCCCTCGCGCGACACGCTCTCCAGGCCCATTAAGTATTTGAAGCCGGCGCAGCCGCCGGCCTCGACCATAATGCGAAAGCCGTCCGCCGGCTCGCTGGCGCGGGAAAGAGCAGTCTTGAAGGCGGCAACAGCGTTGTCGGTGAGCGTAATCATGGCTCCATTCTCCTCAGTCCGGGACCTGCTTGCCCATCACGTCGCATGCACCGTGCCAAAGCCAAAAAACGTTTCAACACAGCGCGGCATCTCTCACACTGGTGCTTCTTGTGAGTGCATTGCTGAGAAGGTGTCGGCCAATCGACACGTGCTGTCGGGTTTGTCGGGTCAGCCACGAGGGATGTTGGGCCTGAGTTCTTGGTTGAACTCACATCACCAAATACAGAACTTCTTCTGAGCTTGCTCGGCGCAATTGGCACGGTTTTTGAAGCTCCGTTTGGCGAGACGGCAAGAGCATGCCGATCCACAATCATGCGATAGGTGCCATCGCGATGGATGGGGCGAAGCAGGGGACCAACATGTCAGGACCGTGGTCAGATACGCGTTGTTTGGCAAAGCAGCGCCGCCCATGGCATCCGAATGCCCGCTTGGCCGATTGCGACAACATCCACACTCGCTCACCACCGCCCAGTAGCCGCCGACCGGCTCGATGGCATGCCATCGGCATGTGGCTGCTCGCTGGTTTTCGCACGGGTGCGACGCCGTGCGCACGCTGTCCAGCGACACCTTGTTCATGGGCCAGCAGCAGATCAGGATCGAGCATTTCGGCGCGCCTTATCGGCTGAAGATTCCCGGGCAGGGCAGATGATCCTCACACGTCGTAGAAACAGGGGTAAGCATGGACCAACGCGAGAAACCGTCGCCCGACGAAATCCGGCGGGCGTGCAAAGACAATCCGAAGATCCGGGAGCATGATCTCGCCGCTCGATTGGGCATTTCGGAAGCCGAGTTGGTCGCGGCGCATTGTGGTCACGGCGCGGTGCGCATCGAGCCGCGCGTCGATGATCTGCTGACCGGCCTCGAAGCGGTCGGCGAGGTGATGGCGGTCACCAGCAACGAAAGTGCCGTGCACCAAAAGATTGGCGTCTACGGCAAAGTGGTCACCGGCAACCAGCATGCCATACTGCTCGGCGACCAGATCGACCTGCGCATCTTCCCGAAAGCGTGGGCGTATGGCTTCGCCGTCGAGAAGCGCGAGGGAGCCGAGATCCGCCGCAGCCTTCAATTCTTTGATGCCACCGGCGAGGCGATGCACAAAGCTCATCTCACGCCCGCCTCGAACCTGCAGGCCTATCAGGATCTGACGGCAGAGCTTGTATCCTCCGACCAGGAGCCGATCATATCGCTCGAGGCGAGCGGGGCGCCCGATAACGCAGTGAGTCCAGACCACGCCAACACGGTCGACGACCTACGCGAGCACTGGGGCCGGCTAAGCGACGTGCATCAGTTCTACCATATGTTGAAGACACTGAAGCTCAGCCGCTGCCAGGCGATGCGTATGGCCGACGAGGATGACGCCTGGGCACTCGACAATGATGCCGTTGGCGCCCTGTTCCAACAGGCGGCCGAAGACGAGATGCCGATCATGTGCTTTGTCGGCAATCGTGGTTGCATTCAGATCCATTCCGGCCCGATCAGGTCGGTCAAGCAGATCGGGCCGCGGATCAATGTGCTCGAAGAGACCTTCCATCTGCATCTTAGGACCCATCTCATCCGCGAGGTCTGGGCCGTGCGCAAGCCGACGAGGGATGGTCACGTCACGTCCATTGAAGCTTATGGCGCGGACGGCAAGATGATCATCCAGTTCTTCGGCACGCGCAAGGAAGGCGAACGCGAGGGCAGCGACTGGCGGTTTCTGGCCGAGAGTCTGCCACGCGTTCCCGGTCCGACCTCCAGGGGTGTGTTGACTGCCGACAGGTCCTCGGATTGAACCGACCGCGATAGGACTCAGCACCACGTTCCGACAGCGGCTCGCGAGCAAATTTAGGTCCATGAGCGGAAAGGACTGCCGTCGTAGCGCATGCGCATGGTCAGGTGATGCACGCCGGAATGGACCGCATCTATACAGTCAAGCTGGTGGCCGACCGGACCGTGCGCACGAGTGCATCGCCGTCTGATCGAAAAGCCTTGCAGCGCCTCCGATAAAACGCATACGCCATCAGCGCCGAACCGAAGCGCGGCTTGACCTTTTTGATACTCGCGCAAGCGCCGTCGGGTCTTCTCGGACCGCACCCGATCCTTGCGCTGGATCGCGTCGTTGCTCAATCCGGGCCGTGCGGGCGATCTACTCGCTCGTCGACCGGCAGGCTGTGCCGCAACAGCCAAGCCGAACAGCCCGATGTCGCGGGCTCGACAAAACCGACCACGGATGTCGGTTGTCGGACGTTGTCATAAGAATGATGGACAGGTGATCATCAGCGGCGGGCCCAGCGCAGGCTGGCATTGCTTGGTGCAGCGCCATGGCTACCCCTATCCGGCACGCGAGTTGCTTCGACAATTTGATCAGCAGGGCAGAGGTGGATTGACCAGTCTCTCAACCCTAACGGGGATAAGCGGCGGCTTTGCTTCATGACCGGAGCGCGGCGGAGATGCCCCTCTGATCGACTCGCAACCCATCTCATCCGCGCTGGTGCAGGTGGGCTGTATCAGGCGACAGAATTTAGAAGGCACCCGACAAGAGACGTGCCCATGCTGGAAATCGACTTTATGAACAGCGGTGCAATCTCAATCGAGCCATGAACGCCAATGTAGAGAAAACAAAATGGCGACCAACCCCGTTCCAGATCATGTCCCGCCCGAAATGGTGAGGGACTTCAGCCTGTTTACATCGCCAGGGATGCCACCAACACCCAACGGGGATCCACACGCAGCTGTCGCTTGCGTACATGACGGGCCTCCGATCTTTTACTCCCGCTACAACACGCAAGATGGCCGGGGTACCTGGGTCATCACCCGTGCCGCGGACCAGCGGAAGGTGCTGCAGGACGCAGAGACTTTTTCCAGCCATCGCAGCATCTTCTCCTCGATTCTGGGTGAAAACTGGCCGACGATCCCGCTTGAGCTCGATCCACCGGCCCATGGCGTCTTTCGCTCACTGCTCAATCCGCTGCTTTCGCCAAAGCGGGTGTTGGCTTTGGAACCGGCTGTCCGCGAACGGGCGGTCGAGCTGATCGAAAGGATCGCCGCGTCGGGAACAAGCTGCGAGGTGATGAAGGATTTTGCCTTTCCTTTCGCGGTGAGCACCTTTCTTCGCTTTCTGGGGTTGCCTGATGACCGACTCGATACATTCGTTGGCTGGGGGAAAGATCTGCTCCACGGCGACGATAAGGAACGACCTGTGGCTGCCCGGACGATCGTGGCATTCATCGACGAACTTGCAGCCATGCGCCGCGACGAGGCGGTTGACGATTTCATGACCTTTATCGTGCAGGCACAGGTCGAGGGCCGCCGGCTGACGGACACCCAAGTCCGCGGCATCGGCGTGCTTGTCTTCGTCGCTGGGCTTGACACGGTCGCAGCAGCTATAGGCTTTGACTTGGCGTACCTCGCACGCAACCGCAAAGATCAGCAATTGCTGCGGAGCGAACCGGACCGCATCCCGCTCGCAACCGAAGAATTGCTGCGGGCCTATCCGCCCATTCAGTTGATCCGCGTGGCCACGAAAGATATCGACTTCGAAGGCGCGCCGATCCGGAAGGGGGACTATGTTTCCTGCGCCACGATGATTGCCAATCGTGACCCGGCGGAATTCGAATGCCCCAACACGATTGATTTGGAGCGGGAGGACAACCGCCACGCAGCGTTTGGCTATGGTCCCCACCGTTGCCTTGGCTCACACCTTGCCCGGCGGGAGATTGTCATTGGCCTGGAGGAGTGGCTGGCGCGCATCCCGGCTTTCAGGATCAAGCAGGGTACGGCGCCGATAACTTCTGGCGGCCATGTGTTCGGGATCGAAAATTTGGTCCTGGACTGGTCTTAGGCCCGCCCCGAGCCGGGCACAGACAATGGAGGCAGCGCCATGCGCATCATCGTCCAAAAGGCCAAATGCCAGGGCCACGCGCGATGCGCGGCGCAAGCGCCGGACATCTTCAAACTCGATAATGACGGTTACATCCTGCCTGGTGACATTGAAGTTGCGGAAGGGGAGGAACTGCCTGCATCCCGAGGCGCGCGATCCTGTCCTGAACGTGCGCTGGAACTCACTCGCTGCTCTGGATGAGACGGCATTCAACCGTGAGTCTGGCGGCTTGAACCATGTGGCCGCACTCAGCACGCGGCCTTGTCCTGCACGGTCCACGTCCAACTCTGCGGGGGCATTTCCGGCGCCAGTGTTCCCCGTGAGGCGCAAACGGCAGGGCAGGGTTCGCGAACAACTCTTCCAATCACACAATTTGCGTCAGAGCCGATGGACCAGACGAGAATTGCCGGACTACTCGACGCGAGGCGACCGGAGTGCCACACCGAAGAACTGCCCGACCCATGTTGCGGCAGGCCGGGTCTGTGCATGATTTGATAGGACCATAGCAGGAGAACGCACCATATTTGCCCAACATTATGCCCGGCTCAGCATCGGCCAATGGCCGCAGCTGGAGAGGAGGTTCGACCAGCATGTGCTTGCCTGTGTGCTTTCACGTGCGCTCGAGGAGATCGAGGCCGGCGAGGCGACGGCGACGGAGGCAACCGGACTTTCGCGCGCCGAGTTGCGCGATGTCCTGTCCCGCTGTTTCCCTGCTTTTCCTATCAACGCGTTTGCCTTGGAAGAGGGGAGCGAGCCTGAGCCGGATCTGGAAGAAGAACTTCTGCGCGGACTGCTGCTGGCGCATGCCCGGCCCGACGACAAGGCAAGCGCCCGCTTCGCCAAGATCATCGCCCGGCGTGCCATGCGCAATGACCACCTCTGGCAAGACCTTGGCCTTTTTAGTCGAAGCGACCTCGCCCGCCTGCTCGCCTCGCATTTTCCGACGCTGGCGGCCGGCAACACCCAAAACATGAAATGGAAAAAATACTTTTACCGAAAGCTCTGCGAGGCCGAAGGCTTTTCGCTGTGCAGCTCCCCCAGTTGCCGGGACTGCAATGATTTCGAAAGCTGCTTCGGCCCGGAGGAAGGCGAAAGCCGCCTCACACGGACCAAGGACAACGCCCAGGACTGAGAGCCGCTTGCGTCAGTCGTACAGCGTCAGAGCTCGCGCCGCGCCATCTGTCTGTTGTCAAATCTCGACGGACGCCTTGGGGGATTTGAATACTGTGCGCTCGCGATGCTCGCTTCGGCGGGTCGTCGTCATGGCAGGCGCGAGTCGAATGTTTGTTAGATGCCGCCACAACCTAAGCCGGCATCATCAATCGCTACAAGCGCAAGGAGTTGAAGGACACGTTGCGCGATCTTGAGCAGGCCGGACTTGGTGACCAGCTCGTTAGGTTTTCCAATTCATGAGTGGCTAGAGCGATGGCTGTACTGGCGTTCGATCTCGTTTATTTTTCCGGCCTGACGGCAGACCAACTGCTAGCAGCGTCATCTCACTTCTGGCGTGTTTGCTCCTTTATAACGCTCTGGTCCGGACCGAGTTAATCGATAGGTCGGCGGCCGCTCGGCGTCACTGCTAATGCCCTGATACGATTTTAGGAAACGGGGTCTGCAGTGTTTTCTTCCGCTTCGGCGCCACATAGCTTTCAACCAGGCGAAATGCTCGACGTCGACAGTTACCAGCGGCCGTAGGTTGATGGTCACCGTGTTTGGCGCTCAGAACTTCCTCTGTGCTAGTCAATGGCGAGCATCGGAAGCGATTTTGCAGGTTTTGCGCTGACGGGATTCTGGCTCGGCCCGCCGGTCGGGTTCGTCAAAAGGTGCTAATATAGCGTTGTATGTCCGATCGGCGGTAGTAGCCGCTTACTGATCGCCGGACGGTCGATCCCTGAACCTTGTTGCACCGCACCTGGAGTGCTTAGGGAATGATATTATCTGACAAATGGAAAAATCACGTAGGAGCCCAAGTAAAATTTTATTATATCTGACTCCTGAGAATTACCAAGTAATGATCCAAGAACGAATCTTTCGCGGCCGTTAAGTTGTTTTTCAACTCTAGTGCGTCACTATGGGGTCCGTAGATCCCAAAAAATGTCCCATCCTTTGCAGGGCAACAAGGAGGCGTACTATGGCAAGAATTTTTCAAATTCTTACGGGCAGTCTGACTGCCGGATCTGTTCTCGTAATTCTTTGTATGCCAGCGACTGCAGCTGGAATTAATGTCGGAGGCGTCGGCGGGGTATCCGTCGGCAGCGGAGGCGCCAGCGCTAATGTGGGCGGCAACAGCGGCGCTACGGCTAGCGTATCCCTAGGCGGTTCTGGGGCAAATGCCGGAGCCTCCGTCGGCGGCACTGGCGGAGCGACTGCTTCCATCGGCACCGGCGGCGCCAATGTCGGTGCCGTCACCGGGGTCGGTACCGACGTAAATGTCGGCGTTGGAACCAATCCAGCCGCCAACCCCAGCAACCCGACCGCTTCGAGCAACCCGAATCTGGCTA